>CAZUGY010000022.1:0-3372 GCA_964620265.1 uncultured Alcaligenaceae bacterium | reverse complement strand
CTCAAGCCCGCGCCAGCGGCGGATTGCGCGCGAAGTACCGCGTGACGCCCTCGTACATCGAGTCGGCGAACTTCTTCTGGTGACGGTCGCTGCGCAGCTTCTGCTCTTCCTCGGGATTGCTGATGAAGGCGGTCTCCACGAGGATCGACGGGATGTCCGGGGCCTTCAGCACCGCGAAGCCCGCCTGCTCCACGGTCGACTTGTGCAGGGTATTGTGGGTGGCGATGCCGTCGAGCACGTGCTGGCCCACCTTGAGGCTGTCGCTGATCTGCGCGGTCTGCGACAGGTCGAGCAGCGTGCGCGCGAGCACCGGATCGCGGCGATCGAGGTCCACGCCCCCGATGAGATCCGCCTGGTTCTCGCGCTGCGCGAGCCACCTGGCGGCGGCGCTCGTGGCACCCCGCTCCGAAAGTGCAAACACCGACGATCCGCGCGCCGTGGGCTCGCGGAAGGCATCGGCGTGGATCGAGATGAACAGGTCCGCCTGCACGCCGCGCGCCTTGCGCACGCGCTCGGCGAGCGGCACGAAGTAGTCGCCGTCGCGGGTGAGCATCGCGCGCATGTTGCGGTCGCCGTCGATGCGGCCCTTGAGCTTGCGGGCGATCGCGAGCACCACGTCCTTCTCGTAGGTGCCCTTGCGCCCGATGGCGCCCGGATCCTCGCCACCATGACCAGGATCGATCGCGATGGTGAGCTTGCGCGAGGCGAGCCGCGGCGCCTCGGGCTCACGCGGCGGCTGGCGCGCCGCCTCCGCCTCCTTCGCCGACAGCGGATCGCGCGGCGTGGACGGATCGCGCGACGATGGTTGCGGCACCGGCCGGTTCTCCTTCAGCCGCTCGCTTTCGAGGAGCGCCATCAGGGGATCGAGCGGCACCAGCGGGTACACATCGAGCACGAGGCGATGGCCGTACTCTCCCACGGGGGGCAGCGCGAACACGTCGGGTCGCACCTCCGACTTCAGGTCGAGCACCACGCGCAGCGCACCCGGGCCGCGCTTGCCGAGCCGGATTGCCGCGACGTACGGATCGTTGGGCTGCACGCGGCGCGGCAACTCGGCGAGCTCGCTCGAGGCATCGACGCCGTCGAGGTCCAGCACCACGCGATCGGGATTGCGCAAAAGCTGCATCTGGTGCGGCAGCGGCGCATTGCTCTCGACGATGAGGCGCGTGTAATCGGGGGAGGGCCACAGCCGCGCGGATCCCACGGTCATGGCCTGCGCCCAGGCGGAGGGCACCAGGAGCGGCGAGCCCGGCAGCAGCATCCATTGCCACAGGCGCCGGCGCGACAGGCTGATGTCGATCAGCTTGTGGGCAGCATCAGATCCCCGATCGCGGCGACGCATCGCTCACCCTTCTCCGTGCCGGCCACGGCGGTGAGGTGCCGTCCGGGCTGCGACGACAGGTGCGCGAGGGCCAGCGCGACGTCCGGCGGCGGCAACAACCCCGCAACGCGCTCCGGCCACTCCACGAGACACGCGCTGTCGTCGCGGAAACAATCGGACAATCCCGCCGTTTCCCATTCGCTTGGATCGGCGAACCGATAAAAATCAAAGTGATACAAGTATAAACTCGAAAATGGATAATATTCAACCAGGCTGTAGGTCGGGCTCTTCACTGGTCCTTCCCAGCCGAGCGCGCGCAACACGCCGCGCACGAGCGTGGTCTTGCCGGCACCGAGATCCCCGTGCAGCGTGACCAGCGTCCCCCCCTCCAGGACACGGGCCAAGGCCGCTCCGGCGCGTTCGGTGGCCTGCGTGTCGGCGAGATACCAGGGGTTTGTCATGTGCAGCAACACCATTGCAAGCAACGTGCGCTAGGCTAACCGCGATGAGTGCCCACGTCACGCCGGCCCGCGCGCCCGTCGCTTGCGACTGGACCCGGCTCGCCACGCAGATCGCGCAATGGGGGCGCGAGCTCGGCTTCGCCGAGGTCGGCATCGCCGACACCGAGCTCGATGAAGCGGAAGCGCGGCTCGCGCGCTGGCTCGAGGCCGGCCGTCACGGCGAGATGACGTACATGGCGCGCCACGGCACCGCACGCTCGCGTCCTGCCGAGCTCGTGCCGGGCACGTTGCGCGTGATCACCGCGCGCATGGACTACCTGCCGGAGCCACTCGCGCGCTCGCGCGAGGCGCTCGCCGATCCTGCGCGCGCGTACGTGGCCCGTTACGCGCTCGGCCGCGACTATCACAAGGTCATGCGCGCACGGCTCGCGCGGCTCGCCGGGCGGATGGCGGAGGAGGTGGGACCGTTCGGGTATCGCGTGTTCACCGACAGCGCGCCGGTGCTCGAGGTGGCACTGGCCGCGAAGTCGGGCGTGGGCTGGCGCGGCAAGCACACGCTGCTCCTCACGCGCGAGGCGGGCTCGTACTTCTTCCTGGGCGAGATCTACACCGACCTGCCGCTGCCGCCCACGCCGGCCACCAGCGCGCACTGCGGCTCGTGCCGCGCGTGCATCGACGCGTGTCCCACCGGCGCCATCGTGGCCCCCTATGAGCTCGATGCGCGCCGCTGCATCTCCTACCTCACCATCGAGCTCGCAGGCCCGATTCCCCTCGAGTTGCGTCCGCTCATCGGCAACCGCGTGTACGGCTGCGATGACTGCCAGCTCGCGTGCCCGTGGAATCGCTTCGCACCTCTGGCCACCGAGGACGACTTCCGCGCGATCCGTCACGGCCTGGACCGCGCCACACTCGTCGAGCTCTTCGCCTGGACGCGCGAGGAATTCGACTCGCGCATGGCCGGCAGCGCGATACGGCGTATCGGCCACGAGCGCTGGCTGCGCAACCTCGCGGTGGGGCTCGGGAATGCGCCTTCGTCGCCGGCGGTGGCCGCCGCCCTCGCGGCGCGTGCCGAAGATCCCTCTCCGCTCGTGCGCGAGCACGTGCAGTGGGCGCTCGCGCGGCATGCCGCGCCCGAAACCCTGGAGGTTGCCCCGTGACGGCGCATCCCGAGTGGCTCATCTGGGCACTGTTGTCGGCCGTGTTCGCCGCGCTCACCGCGATCTTCGCCAAGGTCGGTCTCGACGGCATCGATCCCGACTACGCGACGCTCTTCCGCACCCTCATCATCCTCGCCGTGCTGGCCGCGTTCGTGGCCGCCACCGGCAAGTGGACGAGCCCCGGGGCCCTCTCCGGGCGCAACTGGCTCTTCCTCACGCTTTCCGCCCTCGCCACCGGCGCGTCGTGGGTGTGCTACTTCCGCGCGCTGAAGGTGGGCGATGCCTCGCAGGTCGCACCCGTGGACAAGGCCAGCGTGATCCTCGTCGCGCTCTTCGCCTTCGTCTTCCTGGGCGAGCGTCCCAACCTGCGCGAATGGAGCGGCATCGCGCTGGTGGCCGCAGGCGTCATCGTGCTGGCCCTCAAGCGTTGAAC
>CAZUGY010000021.1:0-37382 GCA_964620265.1 uncultured Alcaligenaceae bacterium | reverse complement strand
CCCGCACCATACGCGGCCGCAAGATCCGCGACGTCAGGAGCGCCGTAGGCAGCAACATCCTGTGGCCGGGCGAGCGCCGATTCGAGCAGGCCTTCGTCTCGCAGCCCGGTACCTCCGCCGTGTTCCACCAGACTCTCGTCGTGCAGCAACTCGATGGCACGACGATCGACCCACTGCCATTTCATTTGGCGAGCTGATGGAACGTATCCCGATACTCCTGCATGAACTCGCGGCCCGCCTCGATCTGCTCGGCGAGCGTGGGATCGTAGGGAGTAAACACGTAGCCGCCAGGGGTTTCGGTGATGAAGACCGACGCGCCCTTTGCGAGCTTCAGGCGCGCGAGGACTTCCTTGGGGAGGATCACGCCTACGGAGTTGCCGATCTGGGTGAGCTTCAGCGCGAACATGGGAGACCGTCGTTGTTATAACATTTGTTATACTAAAGGTGAGCTGCCGGTTCGTCAACCGCCGCTGCGTCGACCCATGGACAACCTCACCCACGCCCTGTCCGGCGCGCTGATCGCGCGCGCCACCGCGCCCCGCCGCGTCGAGGGCGTGACGATCCCGCTCGCGCGTCGCGTGGTGCTCGGTGCGGTCGCGGCATCGGTGCCCGACCTCGACTACGTCCTGACCCTGGTCTCGCCGCTCACGTACCTGCAGAACCACCGCGGCCTCACACACTCCCTGGTCATGCTTCCGCTGTGGTCGCTGCTGTTCGCGTGGCCGTGTGCGCTGCTGTGGCGGCGTGGACCCGGCTGGCGCGCGTACTTCGGCGTGTTCGCGTGGGGCATCGGGACCCACATCGTCGGGGACTGGATCACATCGTTCGGCACGCTGCTCCTGGCGCCCATCTCCGATCGCCGCTTCGCGCTGTCGGCGACGTTCATCATCGACCTGTGGCTCACCGCCCTCCTGCTCGCGGGTGGGGTCGCGAGCCTCCTCTGGCGGCGTTCGCGCGTGCCGGCAATGGCAACGCTCATGCTCGCCGCCGGATACGTGGCGTGGCAAGACGTGCAGCGGCGAGACGCCGTGGCGCTGGGCTACGCGCACGCGCGGCGCGAAGGTCTCACCGATGCCGTGGTCATGGCGATACCGCGTCCCGCGTCCGTCTACAACTGGACCGTGTTCGTGGATGCCGGCGACCGGGTGGACTACGCGCACCTGCGCCTCGTGGAGTCGCCGGCCCTCCTCGCGCGCGCGGGGATCGGCTTCATCGATCGCCTCGCCGCGCCTTACGCGGCGGTGGCGCGCGCGACCTGGAAGCGCGTCGAGCGCTACGGCGGAAGCGACAGCGCGAGTCTCGCCCGCGAGGCGCTCGCCTCGCCCGCGCTCGCGTTCTTTCGCTGGTTCGCAGCGTATCCCGTGATGCTGCGCATCGAACGGCGCGGCGACCAGACGTGCGCATGGTTCCACGACCTGCGCTTCGAAACGCCCGGACGCGACGCCATGCCGTTCCTCTACGCCGCGTGCCGCACGGGCAACGGTGAATGGAGTCCGTTCGAGCTCGACGACGGCGGCAGGGCCGTACCCTTCCGCTAGGCCGGCGCGACGGTTTACACGTCCGACCCGCGCAAGCGCACCACGTACCCCCCCGACTTCTCGTCGCGCTCGAGATCGAGCGCGCCGGCCACCTGCGCCGCCTCGAGCATCGCATTGAACGAGCGGAAACCGTGGAAGCTCTCCGAGAATTGCGGCCGCACGCGCTTGATCGCCTGCTTGATCATCGAGCCGAAGATGCGGTCGCCCCCGCGCTCCGATGACAACGCCTCGAGCGTGTCGACCACGATGGCGATGCCGGCCTGGCGACGGGCGTCGGGATCGGCACGCGACTCCGCGCTGCCCGGCGGAGCGATGCCAGGCTCGCGAACGGCCTCGGACGCGGCCTCTTCCACCGGCTCCGGCAGCGCCGGCTCCGCCGCCGCCGCGCCCGTCCTGCTTCGTCGGCGCGAAGGCGCTCGCGGCGTCTCGGCCGCCGACGTCCCGCCGGCCTTGGCGGCACGCCTTCCCGCGGGCTTGGCCACGCCGGTCGCAGCGCCCTCGGCGATCTCGCTGGCGGCTCCCTTGGCGGTGCTCCTCGCGACCGCGGCCGGCGCATCCTTCGCCGCCGGCTTCGCATCCTTCATCGCCGCCGACCGCCGCCCCTTGCGCTGCTCGCGCACGAGGTCGTCGTAGTAGATGAACTCGTCGCAGTTGGCGATGAGCAGGTCGGAGGTCGAGTTCTTGACGCCCACGCCGATCACCGTCTTGGCGTTCTCGCGCAGCTTGGACACGAGCGGCGAGAAATCCGAGTCGCCGCTGATGATCACGAAGGTATCGACGTGCTCCTTCGTGTAGCAGAGGTCGAGCGCATCCACCACCATGCGGATGTCCGCGGAGTTCTTGCCCGACTGCCGCACGTGCGGGATCTCGATGAGCTCGAAGTTGGCCTCGTGCATCTGGCCCTTGAACGCCTTGTAGCGCTCCCAGTCGCAGTACGCCTTCTTGACCACGATGCTGCCCTTCAGCAACAGCCGCTCGAGCACCTTCTTGATGTCGAACTTGTCGTAGTTGGCATCGCGCACGCCGAGGGCGACGTTCTCGAAATCGCAGAAGAGCGCCATGCTGGTGACGTCGTTGGGAGCGGCCATGGGGATTCTTTCGGAAAGGACCGCTATCCTCGCACGCGGGCGGGCTCGCGGGGTGGTCGCGCTACACTCGGGGGCTTGAACCCAAGCGCGACGGACATGTCCCTGCCCCTGCTATCGCTGCTCGAGACGCGCATCCTCGGGGTACTCGTGGAAAAGCAGCACACCGTCCCCGATACCTATCCGCTCACGCTCAATGCGCTGGTGGCGGGCTGCAACCAGAAGACGAGCCGCGATCCCGTGCTCGAGGCCACCGACGCGGAAGCGCAGGCCGCGCTCGATCACCTGAAGAGCCTGTCGCTCGTCGTGGAGTCGAGCGGCGGCCGCGCGATGCGCTACGCGCACAACGTGGGACGCGTGCTCGGCATTCCGGCGCAGGCGATGGCGCTCCTCACGGTGATGATGCTGCGCGGACCGCAGACGGTAGCGGAGCTGCGCATCCACAGCGAGCGCATCCACCGGTTTGCCGACATGTCGTCGGTGGAAGGCTTTCTCGACGAGCTCGCCGCACGACCCGAGGGCGCGCTCGTCGTCGAGCTCCCGCGCGCGCCCGGCGCCCGCGAGACGCGCTGGACGCACCTCATTGCCGGCGAACCGGCGGCCGCGGTCTCGCCCACCATGGAAACGTCTGCGCCGGAAGACCGGGTGGCCGTGGGCGAGCTCGTGGCCCTGCGGAACACCGTCACCCGGCTGGAAGAGGACGTCGCCTCGCTGCGCGCCACCCTCGCTCGCGTGATGGCGGAGCTCGGCCTGCCGCCCGGCTGAAGACCTTGCCTAGCGCTCGACGCGGCCGCTGATCGGTGGCTCGACGCGCTCCGGCTCGAACAGGGATCGGTGGACGAATCCGGCGACCACCGCCCCCGCGATGGGCACGACGAAGAAGACCCACAGCTGCGCAAGCGCCCATCCGCCGACGAACACGGCGGGTCCGAGGCTGCGCGCCGGGTTCACCGACGTGTTCGTGACCGGAATGCTCACGAGGTGGATGAGCGTCAGCGCGAGCCCGATCGCAATGCCGGCAAAGCCTACCGGCGCGCGCGCGTGCGTGGCCCCGAGGATCACGATGAGGAACATGAACGTCATCACGAACTCGGTCACGATCGCCGCAGTGAGCGAGTACTTGCCGGGAGAGTGCTCAGCGAATCCATTCGCGGCAAAGCCGCCGGCCAGGCTGAAGTCGGGTCCACCGCTCGCGATCACATAGAGGATCGCCGCGCCCGCCACGCCGCCCACGAGCTGGGCGCCGATGTAGGGGGCGATCTGCGCGGAGGGAAAGCGCCCGCCGGCGGCCAGGCCGAGCGTCACCGCGGGATTGAAATGGCCTCCGGATATCGGGCCCAATGCATACGCGGCCGTCAGCACCGTAAGCCCGAACGCCAGTGCCACGCCAACGAAGCCGATGCCGAGCTCCGGGAACGCTGCGGCCAGCACCGCGCTGCCGCAACCGCCGAGGACCAACCACATCGTGCCGAGAAACTCCGCTGCAACCTTCGATCCCATGGCTCCACCTCTTGACATTTTCTGTTGGGGATGCGGAATGGTATACGAACCTTTCACGGGCCTGCCCCGAGGTGCGCACTGCAGGACTGCGGGCTCGAGGCGAGGTATATTTCGCCATTCTGCGCACGATCGGCAGCACGGCACGAGTGCGCATCGCATCTTCACCACGGAGGTCTGTCATGGGAATGCTCGACGAACTCTTGGGCGGTCTGATGCAGGGCGGCCCGACCGGTGGCACACCGGGAACGCCCGGTAACCTGCCCGGTTCCCCACCGGGCATGCCGGGAATGCCGGGCATGGCTGCGGCAGGGGGTGGTGCCGCGATACTCGCCATCATCCTGCAGCTGCTGCAGCAAGGCGGTGGCCTGCAGGGGATGCTCGGCAAGATGCAGCAGGCCGGCTACGGGGACCAGGTGCAATCGTGGATCGGCTCGGGACAGAAGCAGTCGATCCCGCCCGATGCGTTGTCGCAAATCTTCGGCTCCGGCACGCTCGAGCAACTCGCCCAGCAATTCGGGATATCGCCCGGGGAGCTCCAGGGCAGCGTAGCGCAGGCATTGCCGGAGGTCGTCAACCGCATGACGCCCGCAGGCGGCGTTCCCGCCGACGGCGACGACCTCGTGGCGCGCACGTTGCAGGACTTGATGCGCGGACAACGCTAGAACGCGCCGGTCACGGTGGCCCCGGACGCGCGCGTGAAGGTCGCGCAGGGCGAGGCCGCGGGCGCCGTACGCGCCTAGTCCTGCCGCCAGGGCAGGCCCGCCATCTGCCACCCGTTCACGCGCCGCTGTCCCGCAGGGCTCTTGTCGCCCTCGAAGCCTTCGAGGATGTTGTACGCCGCGCGATAGCCGTGCTCGGCCGCGAGTGCGGCGGCATGGTTCGAGCGCACGCCGGAGCGGCAAAGGAATGCCACCGGCGCCGCCGGATCCACCGCTTCGCGCAGGGCCTCCACGAAGCGCGCATTGCGAACCTTGCCCGGATAGTCGTACCACTCGATGGAGATGCTCCCCGGCACGTAGCCCACCAGCTCGCGCTCGGCCTTCGTGCGCGTGTCCACCATCCTGATGGCGCCTGCATCGAGCAATGCCCACGCTTCCGCGGGCGTGAGCAGCCCCGCGTAACTCGCGTTCTTCTGCGCGGCGCGCGCCGCGGCAGCAGCGAGCACGGCGGCGATATCCAATGCCATGTGCGATCCTCCTCGCGCCGATTCTAGCGCGGAGCGTGTGCGACAATTCGTTCCGCCTTCGCTTACTCCCGGCACGTTCTTGGATCCTTCCTCCTCCCTCGTCGTTGCGCTCGTCCTGGGCATCGTCGAAGGACTCACCGAGTTCCTCCCGATCTCGTCCACGGGCCACCTCATCGTGGCGGGATCGCTGCTGGGCTACGTGGGCGACGAGGCCAAGGTATTCGAGATCGCGATCCAGTCCGGTGCGATGCTTGCGATCGTGTGGGAGTACCGCGCACGCTTCCTGCGCGTGGCGCGGGGCGCGCTCCACGAGCGCGCGGCGCAGCGCTTCATCGTCAACATCGCGATCGCCTTCCTGCCCGCGGCCGTGCTGGGACTGCTGCTGGGGAAGGCCATCAAGGCGCAACTCTTCCATCCGGTGCCCGTGGCGCTCGCCTTCATCGCGGGCGCCTTCGTGATCCTCTGGGTCGAGCGGCGGCAGCGCGTGCGCGCCATCGCGCCGCGCGTGGCGGAGGTCGATGACATGAGCGCCACCGACGCGCTCAAGGTGGGCCTCGCGCAGGCTTTTGCCCTCATCCCGGGAACGTCGCGCTCCGGCGCCACCATCATCGGCGGCATGCTCTTCGGCCTCTCGCGCAAGGCCGCCACCGAGTTCTCGTTCTTCCTCGCGGTCCCCACGCTCATCGCCGCCGGCGCGTACTCGGCATGGAAGGACCGCGCGCTGCTCGCGCAGGCCGATCCGCTGTTCTTCGCCGTGGGATTCGTTGCGTCGTTCGTGTCGGCGCTGCTGTGCGTGCGCTGGCTGATCCGCTATGTCGCGCGACACGACTTCGTGCCGTTCGCGTGGTACCGGATCGTGTTCGGTGCCGTGATCCTCGTCACCGCCTGGGCCGGGCTCGTCCGCTGGAGCTAGCGAGGCGTGCGCCGTTGCACATGGCGCTAGAATGGAAGACCCCGTCGCGGTGGCGCAGTCCACTGCTTCCCGAAAGGCTTCCATGGCTCCCGACCACCTCGCGCGCGCAATCCCCGCGCTCTCCGATCCTTCCCTCCTCCGCGCGCAGTCCTACGTCGACGGCGCGTGGATCGACGCCGACGACGGCGCCACGCAGGACGTCATCAATCCCGCCACCGGACGCCGCATCGGCGCCGTGGCCGAGTGCGGTGCCGCCGAAACGAAGCGCGCCATCGAAGCCGCCGGGCGGGCGTGGCCCGCCTGGCGCGACAAGACCGCCGGCGAGCGCTGCGCGATCGTGCGCAAGTGGCACGACCTCATGCTCGCGCACCAGGCCGACCTCGCCCTGATCCTCACCACCGAGCAGGGCAAGCCGCTCGCCGAGGCCCATGGCGAGATCGCCATCGGCGCCGCCTACGTCGAGTGGTTCGCCGAAGAGGGCAAGCGCGTGTACGGCGATGTGATTCCCACGATCGGCAACGATCGCCGCCTGGTGGTGGTGAAGCAGCCGGTGGGCGTGTGCGCGGCGATCACGCCGTGGAACTTCCCCTCCTCGATGATCACGCGCAAGGTGGCGCCCGCGCTGGCCGCGGGCTGCACCGTCGTGATCAAGCCGGCCGAGGCCACGCCCTACTCCGCGCTCGCGCTCGCGGAGCTCGCCGGGCGCGCGGGCTTTCCGCCGGGCGTGCTCAACGTAGTGGTAGGCCGCGCGGCCGAGATCGGCGGCGAGATGTGCGCCAATCCCATCGTGCGCAAGCTCTCCTTCACGGGCTCGACGCAGGTGGGGCGCCTCCTCATGCAGCAGGTCGCACCTACCGTCAAGAAGATCTCGCTCGAGCTCGGCGGCAATGCGCCCTTCATCGTCTTCGACGACGCCGACCTCGACGCCGCCGCCGATGGCGCGATCATCTCCAAGTTCCGCAATGCGGGGCAGACCTGCGTGTGCGCCAATCGCATCTTCGTGCAGGATGCCGTCCACGACGCCTTCGCCGAGAAGCTCGCGGAGCGCGTGCGCAAGCTCGTGGTGGGCGACGGCACCCAGCCCGGCGTAACGCAGGGGCCGCTCATCGACAGCAAGGCGCTCGCCAAGGTCGAGGCTCACGTCGCGGATGCCAAGGCGCACGGCGCGAAGGTCGCGCTCGGCGGGAAGCGCAGCGACCTCGGCGGCACCTTCTACGAGCCCACCATCCTCACCGGCGTCACCCGCGAGATGAAGATCTTCAGCGAGGAGACCTTCGGTCCCGTGGCGCCGCTCATCCGCTTCAAGGACGACGCCGAAGCCATCCGGCTGGCCAACGACAGCGAGTTCGGCCTGGCCTCGTACTTCTACAGCCGCGACCTCGGACGCTGCTGGCGTGCTGCCGAGGCGCTCGAGGCCGGCATGGTGGGAGTGAACACCGGCCTCATCACCACGCAGGTCGCGCCCTTCGGTGGCGTGAAGCAATCGGGCCTGGGCCGCGAGGGCAGCAAGTACGGCATCGACGAGTACGTCGAGGTGAAATACATCTGCTTCGGCGGGATCTGAAAGCGCCGCGGGCTTGTGACTCGAGCCTGCGACATCCCGCCGGCCGCCGACCGTGACGGCACGCGCGCCGCGGCCGGATCGGCGATCGCCGAATTGGGATGGTGGGAAGCGAGCGCGTTGACGCGCGCGTTCGACGCGAGATCCGCGGCGAACGGGATGCACGCCACGCCACAGATCACCACGACGTTGCGGACGCAGGTCATCACCCGCGCCCGCCAGCCGGTGTCGAGCGGAGCCGGGATCACGGGCCGTCTCCTGGCCTAGAGTGCGCGGCGCGACTCGGACTGCGCACGCTCCGCGACACGCGTCGCGGACCTCCCGGAATCGACCGGCACCGCCGCCTGGACATGGCGTGGGATCGCGCCGGTGAGGAGGGCGACCGTCGCCGGTGCGGCGTCGAACAAGCGCACCTGCAGGTGGTCGGCGGCAAAGAAGATCCTGTCCACCAGCAAGGCGGCGAGGAGGACGCCGCAGATCACGATGGCGATGCGGATGCCACAGGCGATGGGATTGCGGTGAAGGCTGAGGCTGGAATCGGCAGGCATGGAAGGCTCCCTGGACCGTTTCGTGCCGGACGGGCACGGCCCCACTCTAGAAGGAGCGGGCAGGAACGGGGATGGAGCATTCCGCCTCGTGGCGGTGGAAAAATCGCACTACCAGCCGGGCGGCAGCTTCTTCAGCACGGTGATCCGGCGATCTTCGACCAGCAGGTAGCCGCCGCCCACGAGATCCTTCATGAGCTTGCCGATCATGTCGCGCGACGCGCCCACGCGCTCGGCGATGTCCTGCTGCGTGAGCCGCTCGGGCACGACCCGCCGGCCTTCCTCCTCCGTGGCCAGCGCATTGATGAGGCGCACCAGCCGGCCGTAGACATCCGACAGCGCCAGGCTCTTGATGTTCTCCGTGGCATGCCGCGCGCGATGGATGAGCGTGCGGATGAGGTGCTGCGCGAAGTCGGGATTGGCGGCGATGAAATCGCGGAACCGGTCGCGCGTGACGATCGCGCAGGTGGAGGGCTCGGTCGTGACGACCGAGGCCGAGCGCGGCGCGCCTTCGAGCGACATCTCGCCGACGTACTCGCCGGGACCGTTGAAGTTGATCACCACTTCACGGCCGGACTCGTTGCTCGCGTAGACCTTCACCCGGCCGGAGAGGAGGATGTAGAGCGAGTCGCCCACGTCGCCTTCGTGGATGAGAACGGTATTGCGCGGAAACGAGCGCACCACGCCGGACGCGGCGATCGCGCGCAGGATTTCCTCGGGCAGGGGCTCGGGGGCGCGCGGGATGTCGGTGTCGGCCACGATCAGCGAGAGGCGTTCGAAGCGACCATGACCGGGAATGCTAGCACGCGATGGCGGTGCCGCTCGCGTGCGATCAGGTGAGCTTGCGCGCGTCCTCGATCACCTTGCCGTCGTTGGGCAGCTCGCCCGGCGAACGGAATGCGACCTCGCCGCGCAACTTGGTCACCTCGCGGATCGACGTCAGGATCGCCTCCGCGTGCGACGACACATTGCCCGGCACTTCGACGAGCAAGGTCATGCGATCGTTGCCGTCGGGATTGTCGACGACGAGGCGCGCCTTCACGACCTCCGGATGCCGCTTCACGATCGCGGCCACCTGCGCCGGATGCACGAACATGCCCTTCACCTTGGTCGTCTGGTCGGCGCGCCCGAGCCAGCCCTTGATGCGCATGTTGGTGCGGCCGCAGGGCGAGGCGCCCGGCAGCAGCGCCGACAGGTCCCCGGTACCGAAGCGCACCAGCGGGTAGTCGGCGGTCACCAGCGTGCTCACCACGACCTCGCCGACCTCGCCCGGCGCCACCGGATCGCCGGTGCCCGGACGCACGATCTCCACGAGCACGCCTTCGTCGACCACGAGGCCCTCGCGCGCCTGCGTTTCATAAGCGATGAGCCCCAGGTCGGCGGTCGCGTAGGCCTGGTAACCCGTCACGCCACGCGCGGCGAGCGCATCGCGCAGGCTCGGCAGGAACGCCTCGCCCGACACCAGCGCACGCGCGAGCGATGGCAGAGTCACGCCGAGCTCGTCGGCTTTTTCGAGGATGATCTTGAGGAACGATGGCGTGCCCACGTAGCCGTGCGCACCCAGGTCGGCCAGCGCCTGCACCTGCAGCTCGGTCTGGCCCGTGCCGCCGGGAAACACCGTGCAGCCCAAGGCGTGGGCGGCCGTTTCCGCCATCGAGCCCGCGGGTGTCAGGTGGTAGGAAAAGCAGTTGTGGACGAGCTGGCCCGCGCGGAATCCCGCGGCATGCAACGCGCGGGCGAGCCGCCAGTAGTCGGGCTGCGCGCCTTCGGGCTCGTAGATCGGGCCGGGGCTCTGAAAGACCCGGCGCGCCCCCCCCCAGCGCGTGGCGGCGAGGCCACCGAACGGACGCGCTTCCTTCTGCAGCTCGAGAAGGTCCGACTTGCGCGTGACCGGCAGCGCGGCCAATGCCTCCCGCGAGACGATCGCGGCGGGATCCACCTGCGCGAATGCCTTGCCAAACGCCGGGGCCGCGGCCTTGGCATGCGCGACCTGGCGACGAAGCTGCACGAGCTGCTCGCGCTCGCGCAACTGGGGGGCGCGCGTTTCCAGCGTGTCGAAGTGCTCGCTCATGTCGGGGATTTCCTAAGCTGCGATGGCTCTTGCGCGCTCGGGGCGCGTCACGACAGCCAGCGCTTGCGGCGGCGGTAGTGCTTCACGTCGCGGAAGCTGCGCCGGCCACCGGTGGACAGGCCCAGGTAGAACTCCTTGACGTCCTCGTTGGCGCCGAGCGCCTTGGCCTCACCGTCCATCACCACGCGGCCGTTCTCGAGGATGTAGCCGTAGTCGGCGTAGCGCAATGCCACCGTGGTGTTCTGCTCCGCGAGCAGGAACGACACGCGCTCCTTGCTGTTGAGATCGCGCACGATCTCGAAGATCTCCTCCACGATCTGCGGGGCGAGGCCCATCGAGGGCTCGTCGAGCAGGATCATGGCGGGCTTGGCCATGAGGGCACGCCCGACGGCGGTCATCTGCTGCTCGCCGCCCGACGTGTAGCCCGCGAGGCTCGAGCGACGCGTCTTCAAGCGCGGGAAATAGTGATACACCTTCTCGAGCGCCTGCGCGATCTCCGCGCGCGCATTGCCGCGCGTGAAGGCACCGGTGAGGAGGTTCTCCTCCACCGTGAGGTGCGCGAAGCAGTGCCGGCCTTCCATCACCTGGCACACGCCCATGCGCACGAGGGCGTTGGTGGTGAGCTTGTCCACGCGCGCGCCCTTGAACTCGATCGTGCCCTTGGTCACGTCGCCGCGCTCGGCGGCGAGCAGGTTGCTGATCGCCTTCAAGGTGGTGCTCTTGCCCGCGCCGTTGGCGCCCAGGAGCGCCACGATGCGTCCTTCCGGCACCTCGAGCGACACGCCCTTCAGCACCAGGATCACGTGGTCGTAGATCACCTCGATGTTGTTCACCGAGAGATACTTCGCGGCGGTTTCGGGGGCGGGTTGCATGATGTCTTGTTCGCAAATGGAAATGCCCTTCCCCGCACCCGCGGGGAAGGGCATCGTTGCCGCTAGCTTTCCTTGCTGCAATCGCGCGGCGTGATCTTCTTCTCCGCGGCGTACTTGGCGGCGCTCTCGTCCACCATCTTGCGCACCATCTCCTTGTCGCCCGACATGAACGGCGTGACGGGCTTGAAGCCGTTGCCGTCCCACTGCTGGAAGCGGACCATGCCCGAGCCCTCGTGATCGAGGCAGGAGGTCTTGATCGCCGGGAACATGCCGCCGGCGCCCAGCTCCTTGATACGCGCGTCGGTGAGGTTCAGGTTCTCGAGGCCCCAGCGCACCTGCTCGGGCGTCATCACCTTGCCCTTGCCGAACTTCTCCTGCGCCTTGCGGATGGCCTCGACGATGATGATCCCGTAGCTCACGCCGCGCGTGTGGTAGATCGAGCCCAGGCGCGAGGCATCCTCGAGGTTGCCCTTGCCGGTGGCGTAGAGCTTGTTCTTGATGTCCTGCATCACCGGAAAGCCCGTGCCCGGTGCCGAGAACGCGGCGGTGATGTAGCCCTTGGCGGCATCGCCCGCGGGGATCACGTCCTCTTCCGAGCCCGCCCACCACACGCCGAGCACCTTGTTGCGCGGGAAGCCGACCTTCGCGGCGGCCTTGAGCGCCGTGGGATTCATCACGCCCCAGCCCCACAGGATCACGTAGTCGGGACGCGCCTGGCGGATCTGCAGCCACTGCGATTCCTGCGTGTTGCCCGGATGCGCAACGGGGATCTTGATGAACTCGAAGCCATACTTGGCAGCGAGCGCGTCGAAGACGGGCAGCGGCTCCTTGCCGAAGGCGGAGTCGTGGTAGAGGTCGACGATCTTCTTGCCCTTCAGCTTGTCGAGTCCGCCGACCTGCTGGCCGAGGTAGGCGATCATCGCCGCGGCCTGGCTCCAGTAGCTCGTGCCGATCGGATAGACCCACGGGAACACGCGGCCGTCGGCGGCATTGGCACTGCCGTAGCCGAACGTGGTCATCGGGATCTTGTCCGTGCCGACGCGATCTAGGAGCCCGTAGGCAATGCCGGTGGACAGCGGCTCGACCGTGCTCGCCCCGCCCTTCGACTTCTTCAGGCGCTCATAGCACTCCACGCCGCGCGAGGCGTTGTATTCCGTCTCGCACTCCTCGTAGACGACCTTCACGCCGTTGATGCCGCCGGTGGCGTTGACGAGGTTGAAGTAATCGATGGCGCCGCCGAAGTAGCCGGAGCCGCCCGCGGCATACGGACCCACGCGATACGACAGGATGGGGATGAACTGCTCGTTCTGCGCCACGGCCGTGGCCGCGACGCTCAACATGGTGAGGCCCAACAGGGCCGACTTCATTGACTTCATGATGCTCCTCCTTGCGGTTCTCTCCTGGAAAGGAGATGGAAAGTGACAACGCGCCATTGCATTGTGGTCCTGGTGGCTGGTGCTGTCGACGACGTCGCGCTGCGTCCCCTGCAGGCGGTCAGATAGGTTCCCCCGAAGCGAGCTTCGCTCGCCTCCCCCGAAGGGGGCGTGCGCCTTGGGGCGGCCCGGCGGCGCTAGTACGGGAATGGCCATAGCCTCAACTTCTCCTTGCCGATCTGCCACAGGCGGGCGAGTCCGTGCGGCTCCACGATGAGGAAGAAGATGATGAGCGCCCCGAACGTCATGAGCTCGAGGTTCGACGTCAGGCTCTTGGACAGGGGCAGGTGTACGGTGTTCTCGAGGAAGTTCACCACGAGGCTCAGGAAGATCGGCAACAGCGCGATGAAGGCGCTGCCGAGGAACGAACCCAGGATCGAGCCCACGCCGCCGATGATGATCATGAACAGGATCCGGAACGAGAGGTCGAGGTTGTAGGCCTCGGGCTCCACGGTACCCAGATAGAGGTAGGCATACAGCGCCCCTGCCACGCCGCAGTAGAACGAGCTGATGGCGAAGGCCGTGAGCTTGGCGGGCATGAGGCGGATGCCGATCACCTCGGCCGCCACGTCCATGTCGCGCACGGCCATCCACGAGCGTCCGGTGTTGCTGCGCGCGATGTTCTTGGCGGCCAGCGCCATCAGCGCCACGATCGCGAGCACCAGCAGGTACTTCGATTGCGGCGTGGTGAAGGCGTAGCCCAGGATCTCGACCTGCTGCGCCGTGATCACGCCCGACGAGCTGTAGTTGGAGAACCAGCCCACCTTGGCCAGGCACCACACGATGAAGAACTGCGCCGCGAGCGTGGCCACTGCGAGGTAGAAGCCGCGGATGCGCAGGCTCGGCAGGCCGAACACGATGCCCACCAGCGCCGCCATCACGCCGCCCAGCACGAAGGCGAGCAGGATCGGCATCCCCGGCACGCGCAGCATGAAGTTGTACGCGGCGAAGGCGCCCACCGCCATGAAGGCCGCCGTGCCGAGCGAGAGTTGTCCGCAATAGCCGGTGAGGATGTTGAGGCCGATCGCCGCGAGTGCCAGGATCAGGAACGGGATCAGGATCGCCGAAAAGACATACGGGGTGGCCACGAAGGGCACCACCACGAAGGCCAGCACGAGGAGGATCGCCATCCCGATCAGGTCCTGCCTGATCGGAAAGATGGCGGCGTCCTTCTCGTAGGACGTCTTGAACTGGCCTGCTTCGCGATAGAACATGAGTGCGCTTGTCTACGAGGTGGCGTGCAAGGAAAGGGCGGCGGCAGGCAGCTTCAGATGCGCCGGATGATCTTCTCGCCGAAGAGGCCTTCGGGACGCACCAGCAGGAACACGAGCGCGAGCACGTAGGGGAACCAGCCTTCGATGCCGCCACCCACGAGCGGGCCGAAGTAGACCTCGGCGATCTTCTCGGTCGCGCCGATGATGAGCCCGCCCACGATCGCCCCGGGGATCGACTCGAAGCCTCCGAGGATCAGGACCGGCAGCGCCTTCAGCGCCACGAAGGTCAGCGCGAACTGCACGCCGTTGCGCGCGCCCCACAGCAGGCCCGCGACCAGCGCGACGAAGCCCGCCACCCCCCACACGATGCCCCAGATCTGCTGCAGCGGAATGCCCACCGCGAGTGCTGCCTGGTGATCGTCGGCCACGGCGCGCAAGGCGCGGCCGATGCGCGTGCGGCTGAAGAAGAGCGCGAGGACCGTGACGAGCAGCGCCGCCACGCCGGCGGCGGCGAGGTCGAACTTGGAGATGTTCATGCCCCAGCGCTCGGACAGCCACTCCAGCGGCTCGTCCTGCAGGCCCAGCTCCAGCGCGTGCACGTTGGCGCCCCACACCGCCTGGGCCAAGCCCTCGATGAAGAACGCGAGCCCGATCGTGGCCATGAAGAGCGTGATCTGCGGCTGGTTGACGAGCGGCCGCAACACGACGCGCTCGATGCAAAGGCCCAGCAGCACCATCACGACGAGCGTGGCCGGAATGGCGAGCCACGCCGTGAGGCCGAGCTCCAGCAGGCCCACGTAGGTGAGCGCCGCGAAGAAGACCATCGCGCCCTGGGCAAAGTTGAACACGCCCGACGCCTTGTAGATCAGCACGAAGCCCAGCGCCACGAGCGAGTACATCACGCCTGACAACAGGCCGCTGATCAGGACTTCGAGGAAGAAGGACATGGCTTTGGGTGGGATCCGCGTGCGGTGTCGTGTCGGTGGCGTGACGAGGCTTCTAGTGCGCGATGCCGAGGTACGCGTCGATCACCGCCTTGCTCGCGCGTACCTCGTCGGGCGGGCCGTCGCCGATCTTCTTGCCGTAGTCGAGCACGACCACGCGATCGGAGATGTCCATCACGACCCCCATGTCGTGCTCGATCAGCACGATGGTGGTGCCGTATTGCTCGTTCACGTCGAGGATGAAGCGACACATGTCCTGCTTCTCCTCGACGTTCATGCCGGCCATCGGCTCGTCGAGGAGCAGCAGCGTGGGCTCGGCGGCAAGCGCGCGCGCGAGCTCCACGCGCTTTTGCAGCCCGTAGGGCAGGCGTCCCACCGGGGTCTTGCGGATGTGCTGGATCTCGAGGAAGTCGATCACTTCCTCCACCTTGCGCCGGTTCTCGAGCTCCTCGCGCTTGGCCTTGCCGAGCCAGATCGCCTGCTGCAGGAAGTTTGCGCGCATGCGCAGGTTGCGGCCCGTCATGATGTTGTCGAGCACGCTCATGCCGCGGAACAGCGCGATGTTCTGGAAGGTGCGCGCGATGCCGTTCTTGGCGACGTCGTGCGAGTTCATGTCGCGGCGCTCATGGCCGCGGAAGGTGATGGTGCCTTCCTGCGGGCGGTAGACGCCGTTGATCACGTTGAGCATCGAGCTCTTGCCCGCGCCGTTGGGACCGATGATCGCGCGCACCTCGTGCTCGCGCACGTCGAAGCTGATGTCGGCGAGCGCCTTCACCCCGCCGAAGGAGAGCGAGATGCGGTCCATCCTGAGGATGACGTCGCCGGCACGGCGTTGCGATCGACTCATACGCCACCCTTCGCGCTCGCGCGCTCCGGGGCTTGTTCGCCCTTGGGACGGCCCGGCGGGCTCACGTCACGCCGCCTTTCCGGTCACGCGGGGCAACGTCTTCGCGTCCTCGATCACGATGTCGGCGGCCACCATGCGGCTGCGGCCATCCTCGAAGCGCACCAGCGTCTCGATGTGCTGCACGTCGCGCCCGCCGTAGAGGGCATCCACGAGCACCGCGTATTTCTCCGCCACGAAGCCACGCCGAACCTTGCGCGTGCGCGTGAGCTCGTCGTCGTCGGGATCGAGCTCCTTGTGCAGGATGAGGAAGCGGTGGATCTGCGAGGCGGCGAGGTCGCCCTCGCACGCGAGCTCGGCATTGATCTTCTCCACGCACTCGCGCACCAGCGCACGCACCTCCGGCTTCTGCGCGAGGTCGGTGTAGCCGGAATAGGCGAGCCCGCGCCGCTCGGCCCAGTTGCCCACCGACCCCATGTCGATATTCACGAAGGCGCACACGCGATCGCGGCCGTCGCCGAAGGCCACCGCCTCCTTGATGTGCGCGAAGAACTTGAGCTTGTTCTCGATGTAGTTGGGCGCGAACATCGCCCCGCCGGCGAGCTTGCCCACGTCCTTGGCGCGATCGATGATCTTGAGCTGGCCGGACTCGTCGAGGAAACCCGCGTCGCCGGTATGGAAGAAGCCCTCGGCGTCGATCGACTCCGCCGTGGCATCGGGCCGGTTGTAGTACTCCTTCAGGAGCATCGGCCCGCGCACGAGCACCTCGCCGCCGACGCCGATCCTGAGCTCGACTCCCGGCGCCGGTACGCCGACGGCGTCGAGCTTCACGTCGTCGTCGGGCTGCAGGCACGCGTAGGCGCAGGTCTCCGTCTGCCCGTAGAGCTGCTTCAGGTTGATGCCGATCGAGCGATAGAAGCGGAACAGGTCGGGTCCGATGGCCGCCCCTGCCGTATACGCCACGCGGATGCGGCTCATGCCGAGCACGTTGCGCAAGGGGCCGTACACGAGGAGATTGCCGAGGGCGTAGCGCATGCGCTCGCCCGCCGGCACCGGCTTGCCGCCCAGGATCTCCGCGCCGCAGCGGCGCGCGACCTCCATGAAATGCCGATACAGCCAGCGCTTGATGGCGCCCGCATCCTCCATGCGGATCGACACCTGCGTCAGCAGGTTCTCGAACACGCGCGGCGGCGCGAAGTAATAGGTGGGGCCGATCTCGCGCAGGTCGGTCATCACGGTGTCGCCCGACTCGGGGCAATTGATCGTGAAGCCCGCCACCAGCCACTGCGCGATGGAGAAGAGATGGTCACCCACCCATGCCATCGGCAGGTACGACAGCACGCTGTCGTCGGCCGTGAGGCGGTCGAACTCGGCACCCCCGCGCGCCGCGGCGATGAATGCCGCATGCGTGGAGCGCACACCCTTGGGCCGTCCGGTGGTGCCGGACGTGTAGAGCATGACCGAGACATCGTCCGGGCTGCCGCGGGCGATCTGCGCCTCGTACCAGCCCGGATGCGCACGATCGAACTCACGGCCATCCTCCACCAGCTGGTCGTAGGCGGTGACACCTTCGTAATGCCGCATCCCGCGCGGATCGTCGTAGAAGATGTGCGCGAGCGACGGCACCGAGGGCTTCGACTCGAGGAGCTTGTCCACCTGCTCCTGGTCCTCGACGATCGCGTAGGTGATGGCCGCGTCGTTCAGCACGTACACGAAGTCGACCGCCGGGGCGTCCTGGTACATCGGGACCGGCACGCCGCCCAGCGCCTGCGCGGCCACCATCGCCCAATACAGGCGCGGCCGGTTGTCGCCGATGATGCCGAGGTGCATCCCGCGCTCGAAACCGTGCGCAGCCAGCCCGCAGGCGAGCGCGCGCACCTCGTCGGCAACCTGTCGCCAGTTCCAGGTCTGCCAGATTCCGAGATCCTTTTCCCGCGTGGCCGGGTGCTCCGGGCGCACACGGGCGTGGTGCAACAGCAGGCGCGGAAATGTATCCGGCGCTTCCTCCATCGACATCCTCCGGCAAAGCCGTCGTCCGGGCTTCGCGGCACCCTCTGCCGGGGTGTCCGCCACTGCGCATCTTAGCCCGTCCGCGTGGAGCGCGACCAGGCGCATGGTCAGGAGCGCGCGTCCGGACACCCGGTTAGAATGTCCGCGAGCGACCAGACAACGGAGCACTGTAGGGCTTGTTGCACCGCTCAGGCTGTCATCGTGCCGACAATCTGCGTTCAGGAACCTTGCATGAATTCCTTCGCCACGATGCTTCGTGCCGCCCCGTGGGCGGGCACGCTCGCCGCGGCGGATCTCGCGCGGGTGGAAGCGGAGACGCTCACCCGGGTCTGTCCGCCCGGTACCGTCGTCTGCCGCAAGGGGGAGGCCGTCGAGGCCTGGGTGGGCGTGGTCGACGGGCTCGTGAAGATGGCCAACGTGTCCGCCGACGGCAAGCCCACGAGCTTCGTGGGCGTGGGCGCGGGCGGATGGTTCGGCGAAGGGTCACTCCTGAAGGACGAGCCCCGCCGCTACGACATCGTCGCGCTGCGGGAAAGCGCTGTCGCCTACATGCCCAAGGCGACGTTCATGTGGCTGCTCGACACGAGCATGCCGTTCAACCGCTTCATCATCACGCAGTTGAACGAGCGCCTCGGCCAGTTCATCGGCATGGTCGAGCACGACCGCCTGCTCGGGCCCGAGGCGCGCCTCGCCCATTGCCTCGCGTCCATGTTCAATCCGGTGCTCTATCCCGGCGTGAAGATGTCCCTCCCCATCTCGCAGGAGGAGATCGCGCAGCTCGCCGGGCTCTCCCGCCAGCGCGCCAACCAGGCGCTGCAGCGGCTCGAGCAGGCGGGATTGCTGCGCATCGACTACGGCGGCATCACGGTGCGGGATGTGGCAGGCCTGCGGCTGTTCCAGGGTTGACCGGTCAGGGGCGCGGACCGGATGAAGGTGAACCGGACGCGGCGCAGGCGCAATGGGCGACACTGGGACGCGCCGTGGACGGCCGGCGCGTGGACCTGCACCCACGCGAGCGGCGGCCGCCCACGATCCGGGCCAGGCGGCGTAGCATGCCGCGATGCCGCCACCCGCCGCTGCCCCGCCGTCCGCCGGCATCACCGTCGTTCCGGACCGCGCGCCCGAGCACCTTCGCGCGCGCCGGCTGGCCAGCCGCGTCCGGCAGAGCCTGCTGGTGTTCGGGCTGGGTGCCATCCTCGCGGCGGCCGCCGCGTGGATGTACTTCGGAGTCGAGCGCTCGCTGCGCGAGCTGCGGGCGCAGGGCCTGCCGGCCCTGCTGGATGCCAAGACGAAGTCGATCGAAGTATTCATCGCCGAGCGGCGTGCCGTCAGTGAACGCTGGGCGGAAGACCCGCACGTCGTCGCGCTGACCACCGACCTCGCGCGGCGTGCCCCGGGCAGCAATCCCACCGAGCTTTGTCGCAGCCCCGAGGTGGCCGCATGGCGCGACTTGTTCGCGCTATTGCTGCGCGATGAAGGCGTGGTGGCGGTGAACGCGGTGGACCGCGACGGGCGCATCATCGCGTCCACGCTCACCGACGTCTGCGGCCTGCAGGCGCAGCCGCGTACCGTCGCGCCGCAGATCGCCAAGGTGTTCAGCGGACGTACCCAGTTCATTCGTCCCTATGCCGCGGATCCACAGCTGGTGGCGGCACAACCCTTCTTCGGGCAGCGGCCGCTCGCGTGGATCGAAACCCCGGTGCGCAACGCGCAGGGCATCGCCGTCGCGGCGCTCGGCTTCGCAACGTACGTCGACCGCGATTTCGAAAGCATCCTGTCGACGACAGGGCCGGGCGATACCGGTGAGGCGTATGCGTTCGACGAAACAGGCACCTTGTTTTCCGAAGTGCGGGATGCGCACAGCTTGCGCAGCGCAGGCGTGCTTCCGGAAGACGCGAACAGCACCGCATTCCGCCTCAAGGTACGCGACCCGGGCATGGCGATCGAAGCGGGGAAGCGCCTCGTGGGCGAGCCGGCGGATTGGCCGCTGACGCGTCCGGTGGCGGCGGCGCTCGCGGCGAGCGCGGCCGCCGGGGGTACCGCGACGCGTGGCGTGCTGCTCGATCCCTATCGGAACTATCGAGGGGCCGAGGTGATCGGCGCCTGGCGCTGGCTGCCGGACGAGCGCATCGGCGTGGTGGCCGAGATCGGCGTGGCCGAGGCGTACGCACCGCTGCGCTACGTGCGCCTCACGCTCGGCGGTGTGCTGGCACTGCTGGTCCTCACCGCCGGCTGGGCGGCCTGGTCCACGCTTGCGCTGGCACGGCTTTCCGGCAAGCCGGCAGCCGGGCGGCGCATCGGTGCCTATCGGCTGGAACGCGAGCTGGCCGAGGGCGGCTCGGCGACGGTGCATCTCGCACGTCACGCGCTGCTGAAGCGCCCGACCGCCATCAAGATCCTCAAGCGGCATCATGCCACCGACGAGCTGTCCGCACGCTTCGAGCGCGAGGTGCGCCTGGTGAGCGAATTGCGGCATCCGAATACGATCGAGATCTACGACTACGGTCACACCGCCGACGGCCTCCTCTACTACGCGATGGAGTACGTGGACGGCCTCACGCTGGAAGCATTGGTTGCACGCGAGCGCGCGCTGCCGCTGGGGCGCATGCGCCACATCGTCTTGCAGGTATGCGCGGCGCTCACGGAAGTGCACGGCAAGGGCATGATCCACCGCGACATCAAGCCCGAGAACGTGATGGTATGCGAGCGCGGCGGCGAGTTCGACTTCGTCAAGCTGCTCGACTTCGGCATCGTAAAGCGCATCGAGG
Source organism: uncultured Alcaligenaceae bacterium (assembly GCA_964620265.1). Taxonomy (GTDB): domain Bacteria; phylum Pseudomonadota; class Gammaproteobacteria; order Burkholderiales; family Casimicrobiaceae; genus VBCG01. The sequence goes on along the minus strand of CAZUGY010000021.1, from coordinate 16,898 downwards.
TGGCGGGCGCGCATCCGAAAGAAGCCCGCGCGCTCACGCGCCAGGTGCGCTTGCTCGGTACGCCGGCCTACATGCCGCCGGAGCGCATCGGTGCCCCGTCGGGGGTGGACGCGCGCACCGACATCTACGGCGTGGGCACCATCATTTTCTTCCTCGTGGCCGGCCGGCCGTTGTTCGAAGGCGACGACGAAGCCTCGCTCTTGCGGCAGGTGCTGGCCGACCCGGTGCCGCGTCTCGCGGACCTCGTGCGCGGCATTCCGGCACCGCTCGATGACCTCGTCGCGCGGTGCCTGGCCAAGACACCGGCGGAACGGCCCGGCACCGTCGGAGACATCGTGGCGGTGCTGGAGTCGCTGCGACTGCCGCCGTGGACACGTGACGACGCGCGCAACTGGTGGGAGCTGTGGCGCGAAGGCACGCGCGCCGGCGATGAGGATGAACGTAATGCGGGTTAGGCTCCGAGCTCACCCGTAGGTATAGAACCCCCGCCCCGTCTTCCGCCCCAGCCACCCCGCCGCGACCATCTCCTTCAACAGCGGCGCCGGCCGGTACTTCGAATCGTTGAAGTCCGAATAGAAGACGTTCATCACCGCGAGCAGCACGTCGAGTCCCACGAGGTCGCACAGCGCGAGCGGGCCGATCGGATGGTTGCAGCCCAACTTCATGCCGTCGTCGATGGCCTGCGCGGAGGCGAGCCCCTCCTGGTACGTGAAGATCGCCTCGTTGAGCATCGGGCACAGGATGCGGTTGACCACGAAGCCCGGGCTGTTCTTCACCACGATCGGCGTCTTGGTGAGGCGCTTCGCGAATTCGCTCGCGCTCTCGATCGCGGCGTCGGAGGTCTGCAGGCCGCGCACGAGCTCCACCAGCGCCATCAACGGCACCGGATTGAAGAAGTGCACGCCGAGGAACGCATCGGGACGCGGCATCACCGCGGCAAGCGACGTGATCGAGATCGACGACGTATTCGACGCGATGAGCGCGTCGGGCTTGGCGAGCGCCCCCACCTGCCGCAGGATCTCGAGCTTGAGCTCGAGGTTCTCGGTGGCGGCCTCGATCAGGAGGTCACACGACTTCAGGTCGTCGTAGGACGTGGTGCCCTTGATGCGGCCCACGATCGCCGCCTTGTCGGCCGCGCTGAGCTTGTCCTTCTTGACGAGCCGGTCGAGGCTGCCGCCCACGGTGGCCAGGCCGCGGTCCACCGCCGCCTGCGACACATCGACCATCACCGTCTCGATACCCACTGCCGCGCACGCCTGGGCGATGCCGTTGCCCATCGTGCCGGCGCCGATGACGCCCACGCGCTCGATCGTTGCCATTGGATGCCTGCCTGCCAAAAAGAGGGAAGGGAACTTGGGATTATGCCGTCTTTGCCGCAGCGCAACAGGCTATCGTTGCAAGCCGCGGTGGCTGCGTGCGCATCCCGGCGATGAACATGTCCACCACGGCGGGGGCGGCTGCGGCCAGGTCGTAGGCGGACGGATCGAGCACCCACTCGTGCATGATCCCCACCATCAGCGCATGCAACACCTGTGTGGCGAGCCGGGCGTCGATGTCGGCCGGCAACTGGCCGGCCAGGGCGGCGCGGCGGATCACGTCCTCGATCTGGGTGAGGCAGGCGCAGCGCTCCTCGCGGTGCGACGTGGCGAGCCCCGCCAGCTCGTCGACCATCTCGCTCTTGTGGAACACGATCTCGAACACGTTCTGGGCGCGGGCGTCGGTGGCGAGGCTCGTGAGCGCGCCGATCGAGAGCGTCCGCAGCGTGCCGAGCGGATCCGCCTGCGAATCGACGTCGATCCGCTCGAAGTTCGCGTCCAGCGGCAGGGTGGCGCGGTCGCACATCGCGCGGAAGAGATCCGCCTTGTCCTTGAAATGCCAGTAGACGGCGCCACGTGTCATGCCCGCGCCGGTGGCCACGTCGGCGAGCGACGTGCGTGTCACCCCCCGCTCGCGAAAGAGCGCCTCGGCGGCATCGATCAGCCGCTCGCGGGTCGCGAGCGATTCTTCCTTGGTTTTGCGGACCATCTTGACGTCTTTTCCGGTTTGATCTACTTTACAAACATCCGTGAATGTATGTAATCTAGTCGAACTTTGCAAGTTGCAGCGCAGCAAGACTCCCTCGCCGAGCAGGCAAGACACCCCCTAAAGCACCGCAATACCCGACCCGCGGCCGCGGCCGATCCCGCCCTCCCCGCGTTGTTTCAGGAGCATTTCCAATGACCGTCCCCCCTCGCGTCCGCGCGATCCGCGCCGTCCCCTTCGCCGTGGCGAGCACCATCGCCCTCCTCCTCGCCGCCTGCGGCCAGGGCCAGCAGCAGCAAGGATTCCACGGATTCCCGCCGGCGCAGGTGACGACGATCAAGGTCGAGCCGCAAACCCTGCCCGCGATCTACGAGTACGTCGGCCAGACCACGGGCTCGAAGGAGGTCGAGGTCCGGGCCCGCGTGACCGGGATCCTCGAGAAGAAGCTCTTCCAGGAAGGCGCACCCGTGCGCCAGGGCCAGACGCTCTTCGTGATCGATCCGCGCCAGCTGCAGGCCCAGACCGCGGCGCTGGAAGCCGAGGTCGCCCGCGCCCAGGCGCAGCAGGCGCAAGCCGAGCGCGAGCTCTCGCGCTTGAAGCCGCTCGCCGAGAAGCGCGCCGTGGGCCAGAAGGAAGCCGACGACGCGCAGTCGAACGTCGAGCTCGCCCGGGCCGCGGTGCGCGCCGCGCAGGCGCGCGTGGACGAGGTGAAGCTGAACCTGGGCTACACGAACGTGCGTGCGCCCATCTCGGGACTGTCCAGCCGTGCGCCCAAATCCGAGGGCAGCCTCGTGAATGCGAACGAGACGCTCCTCACCACGATCTCGCAGGTCGATCCCATGTGGATCCCGTTCTCGATCGCCGAGAACGAGCAGCTCACCTTCACCAAGGCGGTGAAGGAAGGCCGCCTCACGATCCCGAAGAACTGGGCCTTCGATGTGGCGGTGCAGCTCTCCGACGGGTCGGTGCTCGAGCGCAAGGGCCGCATCAACTTCGCCGACACGCGCGTGAATCCGTCGACGGGCACGTTCGAGGTGCGCGCCGAGGTGCCCAATGCCGACGGCGCCCTGAAGCCCGGCCAGTTCGTGCGCGTGAAGCTCCATGGCGCCACCCGCAACAACGCGATCGCGGTGCCGCAGGTGGCGGTGATGGACAGCCCGCAGGGCAAGTTCGTCTACGTCGCCGGCAAGGACAAGGACGGCAAGGACGTGGCCGCGATGCGCATCGTGCAGCTGGGCGAGTGGGCCGTGGCCGATGGCACCAACCTGTGGATCGTGGAGGGCGGCCTGGCGCCCGGTGACATCGTGATCGTGGACGGCGTGTCGAAGCTGCGTCCGGGTGCGCCGATCGTGCTGGGCGGCGCGCCGCCGGCGGGTGGTGCCCCGGGTGCTGCTGCGCCGGGTTCCCCCGCGCCGGCCGGTGCTGCGCCCGCTGCCCCGGCGAAGGATGCCCCCGCCAAGGACGCGCCTGCCGCGCCCAAGTCGTAACCGACTCAAGAAACCGGATCGGATCCGTCCATGCTCTCGCGCTTCTTCATCGATCGCCCGATCTTCGCGGCGGTCATCTCGATATTCCTCGTGCTCGCCGGCTTGGCCGCGATCCGCGTGCTTCCCATCGCGCAGTATCCGGAGATCGCCCCGCCCGTCGTGACGGTGCAGGCCGTGTATCCGGGCGCCTCCGCGCAGGTCGTGGAGCAGACCGTGGCCGCCCCGCTCGAGAACGCCATCAACGGCATTCCCGGCATGATGTACATGAGCTCGAACTCGGCTTCCAACGGCGTGGTGCAGATCCAGGTCACATTCGATATCGGCACCGACGTCGACATCGCGGCCGTGAACGTCAACAACCGCGTGAAGCAGGTGGAGCCCCGGCTGCCGGAGGAAGTGCGCCGCCAGGGGGTGACGGTCGAGCGCGGCAGCTCGTCGTTCCTGCAGGTCGTGGCCTTCTACTCGCCCGACGATCATTTCGACGACCTCTTCATCAGCAACTACGTCACGCTCAACGTCCTGGACGAGATCAAGCGCCTGCCGGGCACGACCAACGTGCAGATCTTCGGCGCCAAGGACTACGCGATGCGGATCTGGTTGAAGCCCGACCGCCTCGCGCAGCTCAAGATGTCGCCCGGCGACGTGATCGCCGCCGTCAACGAGCAGAACGCGCAGTTCGCCGCGGGCAAGGTGGGCCAGGCACCGATCAGCAAGAACCAGGACCTCGTGTTCACGGTGACCACGCAGGGCCGCCTCTCGGATCCCAAGCAGTTCGAGCAGATCATCGTGCGCGCGAATCCCGACGGCTCGACGGTCAAGCTCTCCGAGGTCGCGCGCGTGGAGCTGGGCGCCAAGGACTACGAGTTCAACGGCCGCTACAACGGCAAGCCGGCGACGCTCGTCGGCATCTTCCTCTCGCCCGGCGCTAATGCGCTCGAGGTGGCGAAGTCGTCGCGGGCGTTGCTCGAGGACCTGTCCACGCGCTTCCCGCAGGGGCTCGCCTACGCGGTGGCCTTCGACACCACGCGCTTCGTGGAGGTGTCGATCCGCGAGGTGCTGTGGACGCTGGGCGAGGCGATGATCCTCGTGTTCCTCGTGGTGTATCTCTTCCTGCAGAGCTGGCGCGCGGCGATCATCCCGTTCGCCGCGGTGCCGGTGGCGCTCATCGGCACCTTCGCCGGCATCCTGATGCTCGGCTACTCGATCAATACGCTCACGCTCTTCGCGATGGTGCTCTCCATCGGCATCGTCGTCGACGATGCGATCGTGGTGCTGGAGAACGTCGAGCGGATCATGCGCGAGCAGGGCCTCTCGCCGCGCGATGCCGCGGTGAAGGCGATGCAGGAGGTGACCGGTCCGATCATCGCGATCGTGCTGACGCTGGTAGCCGTGTTCGTGCCGATCGCGTTCCTCGGCGGCCTGACCGGCGAGCTCTACCGCCAGTTCGCGGTCACGATCTCGATCTCGGTCGTGATCTCGGGCATGGTGGCGTTGACGCTCTCGCCCGCGCTGTGCGCGTTGATACTCAAGCCCCACGTCCCCGCCCGCGGCTTCTTCCGCTGGTTCAACAACTGGTTCGAGCGCGTGACCATGCGCTACAGCCACGGCGTGGCCTTCCTGATCCGCCACGGCATCATCGCGCTCACGCTCTTCGCCGTGATGGTCGCGGGCGCCGTGCTCATGTGGCGCATCACGCCGGGCAGCCTCGTGCCGGACGAGGACCAGGGCTTCTACATCTCGGCGGTGATCCTGCCCGACGGCGCCACGCTCGAGCGGACGCAGAAGGTCGTGGACCAGGTCGAGGCCGCCGTGCGCAGCAATCCGGCCAACCGCGACGTGGTGGCCTTCACCGGCTTCGACTTCATCGGCGGCGGCTTCCGCAACAATGCGGCGACGCTCTTCGTCACGCAGGTGCCGTGGGCCGAGCGCACGGTGACCGCCCCGCAACTCGTGGGTGAGCTCTTTGCCAAGACCGCGCACATCAAGGAAGCGCTGGTGCTCGCCTTCAATCCGCCGCCGATCTTCGGCCTCGGCACCACGGGCGGCTACGAGTTCTACATCCAGAACCGCGGCGACGGCGGCTCGTCCCGGTTGAACGATGTCAAGGACGCGTTCCTCGCGCGCGTGAACGCCGACAAGGAGCTGGGCGGCGCGCAGACGCTATGGCACGCCGCGGTCCCGCAGCTCTTCGTGGACGTGGACCGCGACAAGGCGAAGAAGGTCGGCGTCTCCCTCAACGACATCTTCAGCACGCTGTCGGCCACGATGGGCACGTACTACGTCAACGACTTCAACAAGTACGGGCGCACCTGGCAGGTGCTCATGTCCTCCGAGCCCGACTTCCGCAGGAAGCCCGACGACATCACCGGGGTGTATGTGCGCAGCAACGCGGGCGAGATGGTGCCCTTGTCCTCGCTGGTGACGGTGAAGTACACCTCCGGACCGGATTCGCTCGACCGCTTCAACAACCTGCCCGCCGTCAAGATCATCGGGCAGGCGGCACCGGGCTACAGCTCGGGGCAGGCCATCGCGCGCGTGGAGCAGATCGCCGACGAGGTGCTGCCGACCGACTTCAGCTACGACTGGGGCGGCTCGTCGTACCAGGAGAAGAAGTCGGGCGGTGCCTCCACGTTCGCGCTCGGCCTCGCCGTGATCATGGTGTTCCTGATCCTCTCCGCGCAGTACGAGCGCTGGTCGCTGCCGCTCGCGGTGCTGCTCGCATTGCCATTCGGCACCTTCGGCGCGCTGGTGGCGGTGTGGGCGCGCGGCCTCACGAGCGACGTGTATTTCCAGATCGGTCTCGTGACGTTGCTGGGGCTCGCCGCCAAGAATGCGATCCTGATCGTGGAGTTCGCGCTCAACAAGCATGACGAAGGATTGTCGGCCTCGGCCTCGGCGGTCGAAGGTGCGCGGCTGCGCTTCCGGCCGATCCTCATGACCTCGCTCGCGTTCATCTTCGGCGTGCTGCCACTCGCACTGTCCACCGGCGCCGGCGCCGGCGCACGCCACTCGGTGGGCACCGGCGTGACGGGCGGCATGCTCGCCGCCACGTTCCTCGCGATCTTCTTCGTGCCCGTGTTCTTCAAGGTGATCTTCGATCGCCACGTGACCGAGAAGCGCTCGACGAAGGAGATCTTCGACGAGCTCGACCAGGCGCACGCCCGCGCGGCCGCGCATCACGAACCGCTCGCCGTACCGGTACACCACCGGCGCGGCACGGCTGGAGACTGAACATCATGTACCGCAAACTCGTTTCCCTCGCGGTGGCAGCCGCGCTCGCGGGCTGCGCGGTGACGCAGCCCGTGCCGCCCAGGTACGACCTGCCCGCGCCCTCCGCCACGGCGGCGCAGAACGAGCTCCTCGAGCACTGGTGGACCGCTTTCGACGATCCCGTGCTGACCACGCTCGTGGAAGAGGCGCTCGCCAACAACTGGGACATCCGCATCGCGCTGTCGCGCATCGATGCCGCGCGCTCGCAGGTGCTGCTCGCGCAGTCGAACCTCCTCCCGAGCGTGGATCTGGGCGCGGGGGCCAACCGCTCGCGCAGCTCCGCGGAGACGATCCCCAGGCTCCCCGACGGCACGCAGCTCGTGTCCAACACCTACACGATCCAGCTGCAGGCCTCCTACGAGCTCGACCTGTGGGGCAAGTACCGCTCGGGCTTCCTCGCTTCGCAGAACGAGCTCGCCGCCTCGCAGTACTACGTGCAGACCGTGCGCATCTCGGTGGCCGCGGAAACCGCGAGCGCCTACTTCCGCCTGCGCGCCGCCGACGCGACGCTCGTGGTCCTGCGCGATACGCTGAAGCTGCGCACCGACACCGTCCAGCTCCAGCGCGACCGCTTCGAGGGTGGCATCATCGGCGAATACGACCTGCGCACCGCCGAAGCCGAGCGCTCGGCGGTGGTGGCCGACATCGCGCGCGCCGAGAATGCGGTGGGCCAATTCGAAAGCGCCATCGCGACGCTCGCCGGACGCACGCCGGCTTCCGTGTTCGTGCCCACCGTCGCGCGTGGCGCGTCGATCGAAGCCGTGACCGAGGTGCCCGAGCTGCCTCCGGGACTGCCGTCGGGGTTGCTCGAGCGGCGGCCCGACATCCGTCGCGCCGAGGCGCTCCTCGCCTCCTCCGACCTGCGCGTGCAGCAAGCGCGCGCCGACTACTTCCCGGCGATCTCGCTCACCGGCGCCTACGGCTTCCAGTCGGCGGCCATGTCGAGCCTCTTCTCCGGGCCCGCGGCGATCTGGACCCTGGGTGCGGCACTGCTGCAGCCCGTCTTCGGCCTGAAAGCGATCGAGTCGAACGTCGAGCTCGCCAAGGCGCGGCGCGATGAAGTCACCGGGCAATACGCGCAGACGATCCAGGTCGCCTTCCGCGACGTGCACGACGCGCTCCTCGCCAACCGCAGCGCGCGCGACGTGCTCGCGGCAGAAACGGATCGCCGCAACCAGATCGCCAAGGCCTACGAAGTCGCACAGCTGCGCTACGACGCGGGACGCACGTCGTTCCTCGAGGTGATCGATGCGCAGCGCACGCTGCTGGTGTCGGAAACGCTGCGCATCGCCGCGGCGCGCGATGCGAAGCTCTCGATCGTGGACTTCGCGCGCTCGCTGGGCGGGGGGTGGAAGCCGGAGCAATACCTGGCGGCGCGCTAACGGGACCGCACGAGTTCAACGAAGACAGGTCTCATGCCTTGTCGCCATAGGGCGCCGCGAGCTCGCGCGCGCTGTGCCGCGCGGCGCAGTGCCACTTGCGACAGCCGCAAGTCCTTGTCCATTGCGCTTTCGATCGATCGCTTGTTCATGGCACTTCGCTCCAATCCAGCATCAGTGGTACCGGGCCGGCGTTGTCGCAGAGCACCCAGGCGTCGACTTGTGGCGCATACACGCCAGCGAAGTGGCCGTGGAGGTGGTCATGCCCGAATTCGACCGACTTCCCCGGCACCATGATGAGCGCCATCCACGAAGCCCCACATGTCGCTCCAACGGGCGTGATATGGGAAACTGCCGTCCATGGCCATGTGCTCTCCTCCCATCGCGCGCCTGGTGACCATACTCATGGCGCTTGGCGCATCGCTTGCCGCCAGCGCACAGCCGCTCGTCGTGCAGGGGCTCGACTGCCGCGGCGACGATTCCGCCTGGCGCGTCGACGCCTCGCGCAGCGCCGCGCAGTATTCGACCACGGTGCCGCGCAAGCGCGAGCTGATGTTCCGCGGCGCGCTGCAACAGCTGCCGGGTACGCCCGGCGTCCTGGTGTGGCGCGGCGATACCACGCACCTCCCCCGCGAGACCGTGGTCCTCGCGGCACGCGAGGATGCCTGTCGCATGGCGCTGCCCGGCATCCCCACCGGCACGCACAAGGCGCTCCTCTCGATCCGCGCCGGCGAGGCCGCGACCGGCTGCTGCACCGTTCGCGTCGGATACGACGCGCGCGTGGCTCCCGTGGCCAACCTTGCGGCCAAGCCCGCCAGCGACTGGTCGCGCGCGCTCGTCGAATTGCTGCCGGCGCTCAATGCCTGCGTGACGCGTGACGGGGCCCGGTTCCGGGCGGTGACCGCTGCCCGCGCGCAGGGCGCGACCGTGCGCGTGCGCCTCAGGGAAGCCGACGGCAAGGACGTCGATTGCATCGTGGACGCGAGCGGGCGCGGCACGCCCACGCTGGCCCCCGCGAGCGCGGAGCCCGTGGCGGCGGGTCCATGGTGGTATCCGGCGCGCGAACCCGCCCCCGTCGTGGCGTGCGGCAAGCTCGAGCGCGCGCAGAATGCGCGCGGCGCAGCCGCGGGCTACCTCCAGTACGACCCATGCTGAAGGTCCTGCGCTCTTCCTCCTTCGCCGTCGTGGCCGCCGTCGTGCTCGCCTTCGGGCTTGCCGCCCCGGCGCAGGCCCAGGTGCCGCCCGCCGCCGCCGAGATCAAGGCGTACAGGGGTCTGTTCGCCGCCGCCCACAAGGGCGACGTGGCCGCGATCAAGAAGCTCGCGAGGGCCAAGGCAAAGGTCGACGCGCGCGATGCGCGCGGACGCACGCCGCTCCTCGTGGCTGCCTTCGCGGCACGGCACGACGCGATGCGCGCGCTCGTGGCTGCCGGTGCCGACCCCAACGCGCTCGACGCCGACCGCTACGACATGGTGACCATCGCCGCGGTGGCCGACGACCTCGCCACCCTCGAGGTGGCGCTCGAGCTCGGCAACAAGGCCACCAACATCACCAGCCGCTACGACGGCACCGCGCTCATCGCCGCCGCGCACCTCGGTCACGCCGAGGTCGTGCGCATGCTGATCCTCGCCGGCGCGCCCATCGACCATGTCAACAACCTGGGCTGGACCGCGCTCATCGAGTCGATCGTGCTGGGCGACGGCGGGCCGCGGCACACCGATACGCTGGCGACCCTCGTCACGGCCGGGGCCGACGTGAACATCCCGGACCGCGCCGGTCTCACGCCGCTGCATCTCGCGCAGGCGAACGGCTATCGCGAGATGGCGACGCTCCTCGAGGCTGCCGGGGGCCGCTAGTTCCCGCTGCGTCGATGAGCTGGTTCCACGACCTCACCTCCACGCAGCTCGCCATCCTGGTGGTGGCGGTCACGCTCTTCATCGCGATCGCCGGCCTCGCCGTCACCGCGCGGCACGTGCGGGCCACGGCGCTCCACGAGACGCTCGACAACGGCGCGATCTCCGGCCTCCTCGCGGCGCTCATCGGCATCTACGCGATCGCCGCGGGCCTCACGGCCGTGGCGGTGTGGGGCAACACCGGCGATGCCGCGTCCAAGGTCGGCCGCGAAGCCACCGCGATCACCGTCCTGTTCCACGATTTCACCGGTTATCCGGAGCCGCAGCGAGCGCAGTTCCGCGCGGCGATCATCGACTACACGCGCTACGTCATCGACCGCGAGTGGCCGGAGCACGAGCGCGGGGAGGCGCGCACGGTGCCCATCGCATCGGTGGATGCGTTCGAGCGGGCGCTCTTCGGCTTCGAGCCCGCCACGGAAGGCCAGAAGATCGTTCACGCGCAGACGATCGACGCCTACAACCGGCTGCTCGAGGCGCGGCGGCTGCGCCTGCAGGCGGTGCAGGACACGGCGCTGCCGCTCGAGCTGTGGGTGGTGGTGCTCCTGCTCGGGGTGATCGCGATCTCCGCGTGCTTCCTCCTGCGCGTGCAGAGCTTTGCCATGCATGCCGCGATCACCGTGATCGTGGCGACGCCCATCGCGCTCATCCTCTACTTCATCGCAGTGACCGACCGGCCGTTCCAGGGCGGGGTCAGCGTGTCGGCAGCGCCGTACCGCGAGGTGCTGCAGCACCTCATGCTGCCCGAGAGCGCGCGCAAGTGAACGGCGCAGCGCGGACCTGCTATCGTCCCTGCATGCATACGCTCATCGTCGTCCGGCGGCTGGCAGGTGCCCTGGGTCTCGCCGTGGCACTCGTGCTGCCGGTGTCGGCCGCGGCGCAGAACGCCTTCACCACGCAGGCCGTGAACATGCGCGCCGGGCCGGACCGCTCGTTCCCGCTCGTGGCGTGGATCCCGGCCGGCGCCTCGGTGCAGGTGTTCGGCTGCGTCGAGGGTTGGCGCTGGTGCGATACGCAGTGGGGCAGGAATCGGGGCTGGGTGTGGTCGCAGGCCCTGCAGACGATCTTCGGCAGCCAGCCGGGCGTGATCTTCCACGGCGGACCCACGCTGGGCATTCCGCTCGTCACCTTCTCGATCGGGTCCTATTGGGGCTCGTTCTATCGCGGCCGCCCGTGGTGGGACAACCGCAACTACTGGATGAGCCGTCCGCCGCCGCCGCGGCCTCCCGCGTGGCGTCCGCCGCCGCCGGGGTGGCACCACCCGCCGGGCGTACGGCCGCCCCCGCAGCGACCCCCGTCGTCGCGACCGCCACCGCGTCCCACGCCACCGGTCGCAAATCCGCCGCCGCGGCCCATTCAGCCTCCCGCCACGGGGCCCGGTCCCGGACCACGTCCGCCCGGCAACCAGGTCACGCGTCCACCGCGGCCTGCCGAGCCTGGCCGACCGGGGGCGGGCGGGACTGCCACCAGGCCCGGCACCTGAGCGGGTGTAAAAGCAAAGGGCCGTGCGAGAGGCGCGGCCCTTGCATTGGTGCGGTCGAGCGCAGACCCGAAGCGCGCAGGCGCGTCAGTCCGGATCGCTGCGGAAGATCACGCTGAACGGCCGCGGGATGTCGATGGGCCGCTTGTAGAAGCGCACCTCGATGAAGCCGGACAGCCGCTCGAACAGCGCGCGGATCTCGGTGGTGCCTTCGGTCTGCGCCGTCGCGCGCCCGATGAAGTTGCGCTGGCCGGGCGCGCGCTTGCGTCCGGTGATGGCGAGCTCGAGCGCGGCCAGCCCCGGATGCCGGCTCATGTAGCTGCCGTGCACGGCGATGGACTCGATCTCGTACTTGTTGCGCGACGCGCTGCGGTTGAATTTCTCCGCGACCTCCGCGCAATGCGTGAGCAGCATCTGCGCCTGCGAGCGCTCGAGCGGCTCGATGATGCGCGCGCGGGCGATCTCGCGGAAGCGCGTGGTGATGCCGAAGTGCTCCCCGGAGGGGGACATCTTCATGAGCACGCCGTTCTCGACCATCTCCGCCACGATCGCCTGGCTCCGCGCCGGATCGATGGCGAATTCCTCCACGAGCGCGTCGATGGGCACCGCCGAGGCGCGCGGACGCGAATCGGGCAACCGCGCCAGGAGGCGATTGGCGGCGTCGCGCAAGCGCAGGGGGTCGAGGCCGAAATAGAGGTGGCGCGCCACCAGTGTCATCGTCTTCACGCTACCACTCCGCTGCGACGTTAGGACAATGGCATACCCTACCACAGGCCCCGCGCTGCCGACTACCGCCGGCTGGCGTCCGGCTTCTTTCGGGTCGCGGCCTTGCGGTGGGCGGTGAGGCTGCGCGAGGAGGCCTCGAGCTCGTCGCGCAGCCACTCGCGCAGCGCCGCCAGCGGCGGCCATTGCGCCAGCCCCGGCGGATACACGAAGTGGTAGGGCTCGGCGTCGGGATGCGTGATCGCGATCGGCGAGAGCTGCACGAGACGCCCATCGACGAGCGCGTCGGCCGCCAGGATCTCGCGCGTGAGCGCCAGCCCCAGGCTCTGCTCCGTGGCCTGCAGCATGAGGCCGGCGTCGTTGAACACGGCCACGGTGGTGACGTGCGTGCGCACGCCGGCCGCGGCAAACCAGTCGGTCCACAGCTCCGCATCGCCCAATAGCGGCTCGCGGGCGAAGGCCTCGGGCTGCGCGCCGGCAAGCCTGCGCGCCGCGGCCGAGGAACCGACCACGATGATCGGCGGACGATCGAAGAGCCGCTCCGAGGCGAGGCCGGGCCAGGGACCCGTCCCCTGCCGCACGGCGGCGTGGAAGCCCTCGCGCACGAGATCGAGCGCGCCGATCGACGCGTCGATCTCGAGGGCGAGGTCCGGGTAGCGCTCGCGCCAGCGGTTGATGCGCGGCAGGAGCCAGCGCTGGCCGAACGACGGCAGCACGGTGAGGCGCAGGCGTTGCGCATTGCCCGCCGCCGCCGCGGCGGCGGCCTGCACGCCATCCTCGAGTCGCGCGAAGGCCTCGCGCACGCTCGCCTGCAGCACGCGACCCGCCGCATTGAGCACGATGCGGCGGCCGCGTCGCTCGAAGAGGGGAAAACCGAGCGCGTCCTCGAGGCCGCGGATCTGCTGGCTCACGGCGCTGTGCGTGAGATGCAGCGCCTCCGCGGCCGCGCGCAGGTTCGAGAGCTCGGCCACGGTGCGGAAGGCGGCAAGGGCTTGCAGCGGCAGGCGCTGGGGGTGCGGCATTGGTTAGCTCACCTTACCAATATGGTTCGAATTTATCGCTTCTCGTGCGGGCGCTGGCTATTTAATCTTACCAACGCCGAATCGTGTTGTCCTTGCCGACGGGCGACATCGCACCACGGAGACTTCCATGAGCACACTTGCACCACCGCATGCCCACGAAGCGCCCACGCGCCGGACGCTCCTCGCGGCAGCCCGGATCCTGGGCTCCACAGCGCTGGCATTCGCGCTGGCCGGTCTGGCGGCGGAAGGAGCCCACGGGCTCCTTGCCACCGGCGTGCCACTCGCTCCCCGCGTGATGGTGCCGCTATGAACGGCGCCTTTCCCATGACCGCATTCGCGCTGCGGCCCGTGGCCGTGCGGCACCCGCTGGCCGCGGGCGTGATGCGGCTCGCGCACTGGCTCGGCCAGTCCGCGCGGGTGCTGCGTCGCACGGGCATGCATCTGGATGCCTGGTTCGCGGCGCGCGCCAAGGCGCGCGTGGACAGCGCTTTGCTGCAGGGCATGGGCGAGCGCGAGCTGCGCGACATCGGGCTCGATCCGGCGTGCCTGGGCGTGCGCGGTGACGCCTGGACCCGGGACTGGCCGATGTGAGCCCGAAGGGCCGCCGCGCCGCGCGCAAAGCACGCCACGGGACCTCGCGTGGGTTAACCTTGCCGTCCCCGCCGTGACGGGAGATTCCCATGCCCTACATGCTGTTGATCCACGAGCCGCGCGGCCAGCGCGCGACGCGCACCGAAGCGGAAGGCCGCGCCGCCTACGACGTGATGCTGCAGGCCGCGGCGGCGCTCGAGGCGCGCGGCGTGCTGCGCGCCGCCGAATCGCTGCGCACCGACGACGATGCCAGCATCGTGCGCGTGCGCGACGGCCGCCGCGAGGTGCGTGACGGCCCGTTCTCCGAGTCCAAGGAAATGGTCGGCGGCTTCTTCGTGGTGGATTGCAGCACGCGCGAAGAGGCGGTGGCCATCGCCGCGGAGCTGCCGGCGTCGCAGTGGGCCACGATCGAGGTGCGCGAGCTCGGCCCCTGCTTCACGTGAGCGGTGAGCCCCGTCCGGCGGTGGTGTAGAGTCGCCCGATGGACACGCCCATCACCTTGATCGCGCACATCCGCGCGGCCCCCGGCAAAGCCGACGAGCTTGCCGCCCTCCTCACCGAGCAGGCCGGCGTGATCCGGCGCAGCGAGCCCGGCTGCCTCTACTACCGGCTGCACCGCTCCACCGACGATCCGGACGTCTTCATCTTCTACGAGGCCTACGTGAATGCCGCGGCGGTGGAGGCCCACCACAACTCGCCGCACATCGCGGCCTACCGCAAGCGCCGGCTGGACGGCGGTCTCGCGGCGGGGCCGGTGCAGATCGAGACGATGACGGCGCTGACGGAGTAACGAGCGCGGCCCACGCGGCGCCCGCGATCGATGCGCAGCAGCCGCGCCCCGCGCGGCGCGGTTACATCGACCGGCGGTATTGCCCGCCGACCTCGAAGAGCGCGTTCGTGATCTGGCCGAGCGAGCACACGCGCACGGTGTTCATGAGCTCGGCAAACACGTTGCCGTTTTCGATCACGGTCTGCTTCAACGTCGCGAGCGCGGCCGGCGCCTCGCTCGCGTGCCGCGCGTGGAAGTCGGCGAGCCGCTGCAGTTGCGACTGCTTCTCCTTCTCCGACGAGCGCGCAAGCTCGATCTTCTGCGGCACGGCTTCGGTGTGCGGGTTGCGGAAGGTATTCACACCGATGATGGGATAGGTCCCGTCGTGCTTCTGGTGCTCGTAGTACATCGACTCTTCCTGGATCTTGCCGCGCTGGTAGCCCGTCTCCATGGCGCCGAGCACGCCGCCGCGCTCGCTGATCGCCTCGAACTCCTTCAGCACCGCCTCCTCGACGAGGTCGGTCAGCTCCTCCAGGATGAAGCTGCCCTGGTTCGGATTCTCGTTCCTGGCGAGTCCCCATTCGCGATTGATGATGAGCTGGATCGCCATCGCGCGGCGCACGCTCTCCTCGGTGGGCGTGGTGATCGCCTCGTCGTAGGCGTTGGTGTGCAGCGAGTTGGTGTTGTCGTAGGTGGAGATGAGCGCCTGCAGCGTGGTACGGATGTCGTTGAAGGAGATCTCCTGCGCGTGCAGTGAGCGTCCGCTCGTCTGCGAATGGAACTTGAGCTTCTGCGAGCGCTCGTTGGCGCCGTAGCGGTTCTTCATCGCCACCGCCCAGATGCGGCGCGCGACGCGGCCGATCACGGTGTACTCGGGATCCATGCCGTAGCTGAAGAAGAAGGAGAGATTCGGCGCGAAGTCGTCGATGTGCATCCCGCGCGCGAGGTAGGTCTCCACGAAGGTGAAGCCGTTGGAAAGCGTGAAGGCGAGCTGCGAGATCGGATTGGCCCCCGCCTCGGCGATGTGATAGCCCGAGATCGACACCGAGTAGAAGTTCTTCACGTTGTGATGGACGAAGAATTCCTGGATGTCGCCCATCACCTTGAGCGAGAACTCGGTTGAGAAGATGCAGGTGTTCTGGCCCTGGTCCTCCTTGAGGATGTCGGCTTGCACCGTGCCGCGCACGGTGGCGAGCGTCCACTCGCGGATCTTGGCGGACTCGTCGTCGGTGGGCTCGCGGCCGTTGTCGGCGCGGAACTTGTCCACCTGCTGGTCGATGGCCGTATTCATGAACATCGCGAGCAGCGTGGGCGCCGGCCCGTTGATCGTCATCGATACCGAGTTGTTGGGCGCCGCGAGATCGAAGCCCGAGTACAACACCTTCATGTCGTCGAGCGTGGCGATCGACACACCCGAGTTGCCGACCTTGCCGTAGATGTCGGGACGGATCGCCGGGTCGTTGCCGTAGAGCGTGACCGAGTCGAAGGCCGTGGACAACCGCTTGGCGGGCATGCCGTCGGCCAGCAGGTGGAAGCGCTTGTTGGTGCGGAACGGATCGCCCTCGCCCGCGAACATGCGCGTGGGATCCTCGTTCTCGCGCTTGAAGGCGAACACGCCCGCGGTGAAGGGGAAGCTGCCGGGGACGTTCTCGGTGAGCTGCCAGCGCAGGATCTCGCCGTCGTCCTCGAACCGCGGCAGCGCGACCTTGCGCACCTTGGTGCCGGACAGCGACGTCGTGGTGAGCGCGGTGCGGATCTCCTTGTCGCGGATCTTCACGACGTACTCGTCGCCCGCATACGCGGCCTTGGTCTGCGGCCACATGTCGAGGAGCTTGCGGGCGCGCGGATCGAGCGCGCTTTCACGGTCGTGGACGAGCGCGCCGAGCTCGGTGAAGAGCGTGGATTGCTGCTGCGACTCGCCGGACGTCAAGGGAGACTCGGGCACGCGGATGTCGTTCGCGCCGCGCTTGCGCTCGCCCGCGCCGAGCCGGCCGTGCAGCATCGACATCGTGGAACGCACCTGCTGCCGCTCGCGCGCGATGCGCGCCTGGTCGCGGGCCCAGCCGTGGTAGCTGCGCAGCGTATCGGCGATCTCGGCCAGGTACCGGGCGCGCGAGGCCGGCACGATGGCGCCCTGCGCCGACGATTGCTTCGTGGCCACCGGCGGCAATGCGCTCGCGCCGGCGCGCAGGCCCTTCTCCGCGAGCCTCGCCGCGAGCGCCTGGTAGAGCGCGGTGACCCCGTC
>CAZUGY010000020.1:0-38299 GCA_964620265.1 uncultured Alcaligenaceae bacterium | reverse complement strand
ACGCCTGCGTCACGACGCCGACGACACGAGAGCGCTGTTAAACTATTCATCGCGATATCCCAGTCAGTCGAGAAGATGGGTGTCGTTCGGGCTGCGTCGCGGTGTTCGATTCTTGTGAACGTCGAGCGCTCGCGGCGAGCGCAGGTGATGTGAACGATCGACCGGGAAAGCCACGCCGTGACGCGACAACTCCCCCTCTTTGGCGAAGGCAAAGCCGGTGAAGTGGCGGCAGGAGACACCGCCGTCGTGCGCATTGCCGGCAAGGACCCCACGCGGGCCTTGTCGAAGTCGCAGCAGGCGTTCAACAGGTTGATCGGCAGGATCGAGGGACTGCGCGACGCCCTGGCCCGCTGGCAGGCGTTCATTCCGGATTTCCAGCGGCGTGTTGTGCAGGAACTGACGCCGCTGCAGGCGCGCATCGACGAGCAGCGCGTGGCGATGCTGCGGCTGTTCGACGCAGCGCACGATGGCCGCGACATGACCAGGCGCGAGCGCGCGAAGCTCGGCGCACTCATCTGCGAGGCCGTGCGGGAGTTGCTCACGCGTCGCGACGACGCGGCGCTGGTGGCCCTGCACGACAAGTACAGCGATATCGGTCACGACGAGGTGCAGCGGGACGAAGCGGCTCTCCTGAAAGCCATGGCCGAGGACGTGCTCGGGATGGCATTGGACGGGGCCGAAGACGCACAATCGCCCGACGACGTGCTCGAGGCCGTCGCCCGCGAGATGCAGCAACGCGCCGACGCCGCCGAGGCCGAGCCGCCGGAAGCGCGTGGGCGCGGCGGGTCGGCCAAGGCGCGCGCCAGTCTGGCGCGCAAGCAACAGCAGGCCGACGAAGGCAGCGGCGCCGTGCGCGACGTCTATCGCAAGCTCGCCAGCGCGCTGCACCCGGATCGCGAGACCGAGCCGGGCGAGCGCGTACGCAAGACGGCCCTGATGCAGCGTGTCAACCAGGCCTACGAGAAGCGGGACCTGCTGCGATTGCTGGAGCTGCAGATCGAGACCGAGCAGATCGATGCCGCACATCTTGGTGACGTCGGCGAAAGCCGGCTCCAGCACTACGTCGCCGTGCTGAAGGAACAGGTGCGGGAGCTCGAACGGGAGCTCGCGGAGCTGACCGGACCTTTCGAGATGAGTATGCCGTTTCGGGGAGGATCCGCGTTGAAGCCCGCCGACGTGCTGGCGAGCCTGCAGGCCGAAATGGCCATGCTGCGCCAGGAGAAGTCGCGGGTTGCGCGGGAGCTGGAAAGCCTCCGGGATCCGCGGCAGCTCAAGGCCTGGTTGAAGCACGTTCGGATCGAGCGCAAGCCCCCGGATGACCCGTTCGACCCGATCGAGATCCTGCTCGAAGGCGCACTTGCGCCGAGGCCGGGAAGACGCGGGCGGCATCGATGAGCGCGGCGCCGTGCATCGTCCGCATGCGTGGCCGCAGCCTGCGTCGTCGCCAGAATCCGCCGATCGGTTCATGACAGCGATGTGGCTGCGGCGCCACATCGGTACCGTTCAACAACCCTCCCGGCAGCTTCCGCTCGCCGGCCTCGTCGCCTGGACCATCGACGAGTTCGTGCCGGTGCGCAGCGTGCAGGGGCGCGGCAAGCACGTCATCGTCGGACATTGGCGCCTCGCCGAGGGTTGAGTCGGGCATAAGCAGACGCACTATCCGCGGTGCCCCGGTCGTTTCCGAATCGCGCGCGTCGTGCGCGCGCCATTGCACGCCTGCGCTACGCTCCCAGCGTGAACGCCTCGTGCACCGCCGACTGCACGCTTCCCCCCAGGACCGCGCCCCCTCCCGCGACATAGATCCAGTCGCCTATGGTCACCGCACCCACCGCATGCCGCGGCGTGATCATGGGCGCGTGGCGCTGCCAACGATCGCCTGCCGGGTCGTAGCTTTCCATCTGGCCGAAGACCTTGGCCTGGTGCGGCACGCCACCGATGAGGAAGCCGCCTTCGCCGCCCATCGCGAAGAGCCGGTCGCGATAGACGACGAGACCGTGCCCCGAGCGCGCGGTCGGCAGCGGCGCGCGCAGTTCCCAGGTGTCGCGATCGGGCAGGTACACGTGGTGCAGGTCGGTGTTGTACTCGAAGGTGTTGAAGCGGCCGCCGATCACGTGGATGCGGCCGCCGTAGGCCACGCACCCGACATGATCGCGCGCGCCCGGCAGGGGCTTGCGTGCGGTCCAGCGATCGGCGCGCGGATCGTAGACTTCGTGCCAGCCCACGCTGGCACGTTCGGCGGCGGGCTCGGAGGCACCGCCGATGAGGTGCACGGATCCGCCGAGCACCACGGCCGCGGCTGCGCCACGGGGGCGCGGCAACGGTGCTATGTCGCTCCAGCGATCGGCGGCGATGTCATACGCGTAGGCCAGCGTGTCGGAGCGGCGGTTCTGCTCGGTGAAGCCACCGAACGCCCACACGATGGCATCGGTCGACGCGACGGCCACGTGGTTGGCGCCACGGGGCAGCGGCGCCCCCTGCAGCCAGCGATCCTGCGCAGGGTCGTAGATGTGGTGATACGCCCGGTTGACGGCGCCTTCGCCATAACCGCCCACGATGTGCATCCGACCTGCCGCGGCCGTGGCCCATGCCATCTCGCTGCGCGGGAGGGGCAGCGCGGCCCGCGCTATCCAGCGTCCGGACGGGCCCGGCGGGGCGGGACTGTCGATGACGCGCTGCGCTTCCTGCTCCGGGGTGAGGTGATGCGGCGCGCCCCCCTGCAGGCGGGCGTAAGGATTGGGCGACGACGGCGCGACGGGCAGCGCCGGGGGAACGGGCTGCTGGGCGCGCGCGGCACCCACGAGCAACGCTCCCATACTCGCGCACAGCAATCGACGGCGTTGCATCCGGACTCTCCTCGGTCAGGACAGGAGGGCGGCGGCGCAGGCGACGGGTGTCGTGGCCTCACCGCTCGGTGCGGCAAGATTACAGCACCGGCGGCACGGCGGCGGCGTGCCGGCCGGGCGCAATGCGCGCGATAGAATGTGAACGAGCGGGGCCGTGCATGTATCCACACCACCTCGCGCGAACCGCTGCGTCCGGGCTGCGGTCGCCATCAGACCTCACGAAGGAGGACACCCCCATGAAATCACGCGCCGCCGTTGCCTTCGCCGCCGGCAAGCCACTCGAGATCGTCGAGATCGATGTCGAGCCGCCCAGGAAGGGTGAGGTGCTGGTGAAGATCTCGCACACGGGTGTCTGCCACACCGACGCATTCACGCTGTCGGGCGACGATCCGGAAGGGTTGTTCCCCTGCGTGCTCGGCCACGAGGGTGCGGGCGTGGTGATGGAAGTGGGCGAGGGTGTGGCCTCGGTCAAGCCCGGCGACCACGTGATCCCGCTCTACACCGCCGAGTGCGGCGAGTGCCTCTTCTGCAAGTCGGGCAAGACCAACCTGTGCGTCTCCGTGCGCGCGACGCAGGGCAAGGGTGTGATGCCCGACGGCACGTCGCGCTTCTCGTACCAGGGCGAGAAGCTCTATCACTACATGGGCTGCTCCACGTTCAGCGAATACACCGTCGTGGCCGAGGTCTCACTCGCGAAGATCAATCCCGCGGCCAATCACGAGGAGGTGTGTCTCCTGGGCTGCGGCGTGACGACGGGCCTCGGTGCGGTGAAGAACACGGCGAAGGTGCAGCCGGGGGACTCCGTGGCGGTCTTCGGGCTGGGTGGCATCGGCCTCGCCGTGATCCAGGGCGCGGCCCGGGCGAAGGCGGGGCGCATCATCGCCGTCGACACCAATCCCGGCAAGTTCGAGCTCGCGAAGCAGTTCGGCGCGACCGACTGCGTCAATCCCAAGGACCACGACAAGCCGATCCAGCAGGTCATCGTCGAGATGACGGGCTGGGGGGTCGATCACTCCTTCGAGTGCATCGGCAACGTGGGCGTGATGCGCGCGGCCCTCGAATGCGCGCATCGCGGCTGGGGCCAGTCGGTGATCATCGGGGTCGCCGGTGCGGGACAGGAGATCTCCACGCGGCCTTTCCAGCTCGTGACGGGGCGCACGTGGAAGGGCACGGCCTTCGGCGGCGTGAAGGGCCGCTCGCAGCTTCCCGGCATGGTCGAGGAGGCGATGAGAGGCGACATCAGGCTCACGCCCTTCGTCACGCACACGATGCCGCTCACCGGCATCAACGAGGCCTTCGACCTGATGCACGAGGGCAAGTCGATCCGCTCGGTGATCCACTACTGAAGCGGCCAGCACCTGAAACGCAAGGAGGAACGGTCATGACCACTGCCATCCATCCCGCCGTCGACGGCGGCGTCAAGAAGGGCTCGGAAGGATTTGCCGGCGGCACGCTGCGTTGCCTGTGCGCGAGCGATCCGGTCGAGGTGAAGGTCGGCGCGCAGGTGGCGTTCAACCACGCCTGCGGCTGCAGCAAGTGCTGGAAGCCGAAAGGCGCGATGTTCTCCGTGGTGGGCGTGGTGCCGCGCGACAAGGTCTCGGTGTCCGCGCACGGCGAGAAGCTGAAGGTGGTAGACGAGAAAGCACCGATCCAGCGCCATGCCTGCACCGCCTGCGGCGCGCACCTGTTCGGCCGCATCGAGAACGAGGACCATCCGTTCCACGGCCTCGACTTCATCCACACCGAGCTCTCGCCGGACGCCGGCTGGGCGGGCCCGGAATTCGCGGCATTCGTGTCGTCGGTGATCGAGGGCGGCACGCCGCCATCGGCGATGGCCGACGTGCGCAAGACGCTGCGCGACCAGGGGCTCGAGCCGTACGACTGCCTGTCGCCGGCGCTGATGGATATCCTCGCCACCGCCGCGGCCAAGGCCAAGGGCACGTACCGCGAGGCGTGATGGAGCCCATCGAGCAACGCGCGAGCTTCGGCGGCCGGCAGGAGGTGTGGAAGCACACCTCCGCCTCACTCGCCTGCGAGATGACGTTCGCGATCTACCTCCCCGCGGCGGCCGTGCGCGGGGAGCGGTGTCCTGTGCTGTATTGGTTGTCAGGGCTCACCTGCAACGAGCAGAACTTCATCACCAAGGCGGGCGCGCAGGCCCATGCGGCGCGGCACGGCTTCATCGTCGTTACGCCCGATACGAGCCCGCGCGGCACCGGCGTGGCCGACGATCCGGCCTACGACCTCGGGCAGGGCGCGGGCTTCTACCTCGATGCCACGCAGGCGCCATGGTCGACGCACTACCGCATGCAGTCGTACGTGGCCGACGAATTGCCCGCGCTCGTCGAGTCGAATTTCGCGGCGAGCGATGCGCGCGGTATCTTCGGGCATTCGATGGGCGGCCACGGTGCGCTGGTGACCGCCCTGCGACGGCCCGGACGCTACCGCAGCGTATCGGCGTTCTCGCCGATCGTGGCGCCTTCGCAGGTGCCGTGGGGCGAGAAGGCGTTCACGGCCTATCTCGGCGCCGATCGCGCGACGTGGAAGGCGTGGGATGCCGTGGAGCTCGTGCGCGGCGCGACCGAGCGGTTGCCGCTCCTCGTGGACCAGGGCGGGGCCGACGAATTCCTCGCGGGTCAGCTGCGGCCCGAGCTCTTGCAGGCCGCCTGCACACAGGCGGGGCATCCGCTCACGCTGCGCCTGCAGCCCGGCTACGACCACAGCTACTACTTCATCGCGACGTTTCTTGCGGATCACTTCGCGCATCACGCGCGCGGGCTAGGCCGTTCATAGCGCGACCCAGTGATTGTCGAGCGTGACGGGCCGCGCGATGCGCGTCTGCGCGCGCTGCTCGCCGTCGCTGCGCAGCACCGCGGGACCGCCGCCGATGTACAGGTCCTCGCCGATCACGGCGAGCGGGCACGCGTCGGGCAGGGCCATGAAGCCGCGCCACGCACCGCGCGCGTCGAAGTGCGCGACACCGCCCGCGCGCGGCGCGCTCACGACGAAGCCGTCGGCGGTGGCGGCCACACTTCCGCCGTAGCCTGCGAGGGCCCGCGGCGCGGGCATCGCGGTGAGCGCGCGGCCGTCGAAGAGCGCGAGGATCGGGGCTTGCGCGCGCGTGGCGGGGTCGTCGTGCTCCGCCTGCAAGGCGATGGCGAGGATGCCGTCGCGCTGCGCGAGGTGGCGGGTGGAAAGACGTGCGTCGGGCAGGCGCCACTGGCCGTCGCAGGCGCCGGTTTCGCCGTCGAGCACGACGAGCGAGGGATCCATCGCGGCCAGGTCGTGCTTCACGCGGCCCGTCTCCGCGAGCGTGGCGATGCCGCCGTTGGCGACCGCGAGCCGTGCGCGTCCGGAGGCTGCGAGCCATAGCAGCTCGTGCGGGTCGCGTCCCTGCGTCGGCCATTCGTCGAGCTTCTCGAGCGTTGCCGCATCGCGCACGCCCACGAGGCCCATGCCCGATTCCTGGTCGGTTTCGGTGGTGAGCACGCGAGCGCCGTCGGGGGTGGCGATCACATGTCCGTTGAAGGTGCGGTCGGGCTCGATCCACTGCCAGCGCGAAGCGAGGAGATGCTCGCCACGCGCATCGGGACGCAGGCGCAGCAACCAGTCACCCGGGCGGCGGGCGACGACGAGCACGCTGCCGTCGGGCGCACGCGCGACGGCATGCGCGCGGGTGGGCACCTCGAGCGAGGCGGCGATGCGGGCCGCCAGCCGCACGTCGCCCGCGATCGCCAGGATGCCCACGCGCGAGCCCTGCGGCGTGTCCCAGGCGGCGGCGAGATGAAGGCGAGGCGCGGGCAGGCGAGGCGCGGGCGCGGAGGCCGTTGCCTGCGCGGCGAGCGGCCATGCCGCGAGCGCTGCCGTCGACAGGATGAAGCGGCGCCGGTCGTGCATGTCAGTCGCCATCCGCATCGGAGAAGCCCACGCTGATCTTCAGCGCCGGCGCCACCCTGGACTCGCCCGTGCGCTTCAGCGCGGCCAGGCTCGCGGCGGCGGCCGTGACCGTGGCGGAGCGCGCGGGATCGGCGGCAGCAACGCGCGAGCCCGCCGCGACGCTGGCCTTGCCGAGCGCATCCGCGGCGGGATTGAGTCCCCGTCCGCGCAGGTAGGCGGCCCAGGGGATCAGTCCCTCGCCGATCGCCGGCGCCCGGTCGCGGTTCCACCCGAGTGCCTCGACCGCATCCCAATGCGCACGCCAGTGCGCGGCAGTGGACTTCGACGCCATGCGTGGATACTCGGGCACGCCGCGGCCCGCGGCGCGCAAGGGCTTGTCCATCTGCGCCCAGCGCAGGCGCTCGATGGCGCCGAGCCACTGGTTGAAGGCCTCGTCGAGTACCGCCACGGCGGCGTCCTCTTCCCATTCGCGGGCGGCGAGCTCGGCGAAGGCCGTGGCGAGCGCAGTGGCCTCGCGCGCGATGTCCGCGGCCACTTCCACCGCGTAGGCGCAGGCGGGCGTGTCCGGTGACGCGGGCCGGGTCCACAGGAGCCACTCGAGCGTGCCGAAACCCTTCGCGGGTCCGCCCACGAGCTCCATGGCCGCGGCACCCTTGGGCGCCGCGGCGATCGCGCGCTCGATGAGCGCGGCGCGCACCGGGGCGAAGTCGATCGCGCGCGCCGACTTGCGCGCGATCACGGGGCCGACCATCACGGCGGACAGCTGCGTCCAGGCGATCGTCGCGTCCCGCCAGGCGGCGCGCGCCGTATCGCGCAGCGCCGGGTCGGGGCGGGCCGCGCCAGCCGTGCACCACGCGGCGGTTCGCGTCTCGAGCGCCCGCGCCGCGGCAGCGAAAGCCTGCGCGCGCGGCGAGGTGAAGTCGTGGTGCAGCGCGTGCGCGAAATTCCCGGCGGAGTAGAAAGGGACGGCGATCGTGCGGCGCTGGGCGTGTGCGGGCGCGGCGGCCATGAGGGTCGCCACCGCTGCAACGAGAAGCATTCGAATGCGCAGGCTCACGAGATCGCCCGTCGGGGCCGCGGGTGATGCGCGCCGTGCCGCGCTTTCGCCGCGCCTCACAGCGACTCCACGAACTTCACCAGTGCCGCACGCTCCGCGCGCGACATCCGGCGCACCTTGTCGCGGGCCGCTTTCGCCTCGCCGCCGTGCCAGAGGATCGCCTCGAGCACGCCGTCGGCGCGGCCGTCGTGCAGCAGGCGCTGGTGATCGTTCACGCCCCTGATGAGGCCGATGCCCCACAGCGGCGGCGTCTTCCATTGCCGCCCGGACGCGGCGAAGTCGGGACGGCCGTCGGCGAGGTCGGGTCCCATGTCGTGCAGCAGCAGGTCGGTGTAGGGCCAGATCTCCTGGCCCACGAGCGCGGGGCTCGCGGCGAGCGCGTGCGATACCGCGGCCGTCACGTAGCGCGGACGATGGCAGGTGGCGCATCCGGCCTCCGCGAAGAGCCGCTCGCCGCGGCGCACGACCGGATCGTCGACGTTGCGTCGCGCCGGGGGCGCCAGCACCGATTGATAGAAGACGATGTTGGCGAAGGTCTCGTCGTCGATCTCCACGCCTTGGCCGTGGTTGCCGCGCGGTGCGGCGAGGCAGTCGAGCTGCGTGGGCGTGCACGGCTCCGTGGCGAAGCGGGTGGACGTGATGCCCATGTCGCCCACGAAGGCGGCGCCGGTCTGGTGGGCGATGCTGCCGACGTTGGCCTTCCACCCGAAGCGGCCGATGAGCTCGCGTTGCGCGAAGGCGTCCCACACGCGATTGGGCACGCCGCGGATGGGACCGCCGGCGGCGGCCTGTGCCTTCGCATTGGCCTCGATCTCTGCCTCGGGAATGGCTTCGAGCAGGCCCACGCCGATGAGCTGCGGTGCCACGCGCGGGCTCACCATCGTGTCACGGGACATGGGCCCGAATTGCAGGTGGCGGAACGCGTAGTGCGGCTTGCGCAGCGTATACGGCGTGCCATCGGCGAAGGTTCCTTTGATCGTGCTGAAGCGCAGCGCGATGTCGCCTTCGCGGGCGACGCCGGTGGTGGCCGCGTTGCTGAACTGGTCGCCGTAGACGGGCTCGGGTTTCGGCCCACCGTGCGCGTCCGTGCCGGGCACCGAGAGGCGCAGCAAGAGCGCGACGGGCTGGTCGCCGGCACCGCGGCCGGTGGCGTCGACCGGCGGCGCGCCGCGGCCGTCCTGCACGTGACAGCCGCCGCACGAGCGCGCGATGAAGTGCGGCCCGAGTCCATCGCGGGCCTGCGTGGACGCGGGCGCCTCGACCCAGTTGCGGCGGAAGAACGAGTTGCCGATCACGAAGCGCGTGCGCTCGGGATCGGTGAGGTTGGCGGCGGGAAACGAGAAGGCATTGCGGCCGTCGGCAAAGACGGTCACCTCACCCGCGGTGCGCTCGCCCTGGCGCGCGACGCTGTCCGCATGAGCCGCGACCCCGAACGAGCCGGCAACCGCCACGACGAGCGCCGCGAGCGCTGCCGTGCCGGCGGCGGCCTGACCGCTGTGCACGATCTACTTCTTGGGGTCCACCAGCGTGAGACGCGTGATGCCCACGGCGTTCGCGGCGGCCACGAGATCCTTGCTCTGCTGGGTGAGGCTGTCGATCACCTTCTGGATGCGCTGGCGTCCCGGCGCGTCCTTGCCGCCGATGATCTCGCGATCGAACGGCGGCTGGATCGCTTGCGCCGCGGCCACCGATGCCGCGATCTGCCCGGTGGTGCGCGCGGCGAGCGCCTCGTCCTTCGCCGCGACCAGGTCGCGCAGCGACGGCCCTTCGAGCATGGTGCCGTCGCGCCGCCGGTAGCGGCCGAGCCAGACGTTCTCGATGCCGAGCGCGTTGTTCACGACGTCGCGATGCGTGTTGTCGGAGAAGCACGAGTGCTCGTCTTCCTGGTCCTGGCTCGCGAGCGCGACCTCGAGACGCTCGCCGGCCAGCTCGCCGCGCGACAGTGAGCCCAGTCCCACGAAGATGCGCCGGATCGATTCGTTGCCGCCACGCTCGAAGCGCGCGCGATAGTTGTTCTTCACGTCCGGCGCCCAGGCCTTCACGAGGAAGGTGAGGTCGTCGATGAGAAGGTCCGTGACGACCGTCAGGTACTGGCGACGGCGATCGGCGTTCTTCGCCTTGCCGTCGACGAAGTCGTCGACGCTGCGATTGCCGGGGCCGTCGGCATTCGTATCCTGGCCCCACAGCAGGAACTCGATCGCGTGCCAGCCGGTGGCGATGTTCTCTTCACCTCCGCGCTCGTTCTGGGCTGCGAGGTTGCGTTTGCTGATCGTGAACTTGCGATTGCCGATGAGGCCCGACTCGGGCTTGCCGGCGATGCCGTCGACGAACGATTCGTCCATCGGCCAGGCATTGATGCGTCCTTCGGGACCCTTGTCGTCGTCGATCGGTCCGCCGTAGAAGCGGAAGGCCTCGGTCTGGCCGTAGAGCTCGCGGGCGTCGAGCCAGGCCTTGCGTGCGGCATCGAGCCTGGCCTGGTCGGGGGCCGCGACGAAGGCCGCGATGGCGGCCTGCATGTCCTTCGCGCCGGCCTGGACATCGCTGTAGTTGGCGTGGACCAGCACCGCGTAGTGCTTGACCACGGCGGTACGCAGGTCGGACTTGGGCGCTGCGTCCTGGGCCACGGCGGGGGCGGCGAGCGTGAACGAGAGGACGCAGAACAGCGTGGCGAGGAGGGCGCGGCAGGTCACGGGCAATGATCCGGCATCAGTGATAATGATTCTCATTTTACATACGTCGGCGGCCGGATTCCAGCGTGGGCACCGCCCAGCGGTCGACCGACCTGCGTGGGCGGGCCGTGTGCCGTGGCGGCCTGCGCTAGGATGGCCGCCTTGCCATCACAGAAGCGCGCAATGGACAGACGACAGTTTCTCGGTACCGCCGCGGCCTGCGGGGTCCTCACGGGGTGCGGTGGGGGAGGCGACGGTGACGACAGCCCGATGCCGCCGCCCGACGCGCAGATCGACCGGGCGCTCGCGGCGCTCGACACCCTGGCCGCCGATCTCATGAAGAAGAGCGGCGTGCCCGGCCTCGCCGTGGCCGTCGTGCGCGGCAGCGAGAAGGTGTATGCGAAGGGCTTCGGCGTCGCCGACCTTCACACCGGCGCGGCGGTGGACGCGGACACCATCTTCCAGCTCGCGTCCGTGTCGAAGTCCGTGGGCGCGACCGTCGTCGCCCGCCAGGTGGGCTTCAATCGCGTGCAATGGGACACGCCGATCCGTTCGAGTCTGCCGTGGTTCGCGCTGAAGGATCCGGCGGTGACGCAGGCCGTGACGGTGGGCGACATGTATGCGCATCGCTGCGGCCTGGGCAAGCACGCCGGCGATCATCTCGAGGACATGGGTTACGACCGGCGCGAGGTGCTGGAGCGTCTGCGCTACGAATCGCTCACCGGTTTCCGCACCACCTATCACTACGGCAACTTCGACCTCACCGCGGGAGCGGAGGCCGTGGCGACGGCCGTGGGTGTCGACTGGGCGACGCTGTCCGCCTCGACGCTCTACGCGCCGCTGGGCATGACGCGCACGACCTCGCGCTACGCCGAGTTCGCGGCCGCATCCAATCGTGCGCGGGGCCATGTCATCGACGGCAACGGCACGTGGGTGCTGTCGCCGCAACGCCGCGACGCCGATGCGCAATCACCGGCGGGCGGGGTGAGCTCGTCGGTGAACGACATGGCGCGCTGGCTCACCATGATGCTCGGCAACGGCACCTACCAGGGAACCCGGTTGATCGACGCCGCGGCGCTCGCGCAGGCGACGTCCCCGCAGATCGTCGTGGACGAACGCGGCTCCTACGGCTTCGGCTTCAACGTGGGCAACGACGCCAATGGCCGGCCGAGCTATTCCCACTCCGGCGCGTTCGCGCTCGGCGCGGCCACGTGCTTCAAGGTGGTCCCCTCCACCGGACTCGCCATCGTGGCGCTCACCAACGGGTCTCCGATCGGCGTGCCGGAAACGCTCGTCGCCGAGTTCTTCGACCTGGTCGAAGCCGGCGCGATCCAGCGCGACTGGTACGAGCTCTTCCGGAATGCGCTCGCGGAAGGACCGAGCGGCTCGCTCGTGGGTGTGCCGCCGCCCGCCGATCCGGTGCCGCCCGCGCGGCCGCTTTCGGGATACGCGGGCGTGTACGCCAACATCTACTACGGACCGGCGACGATCGCGCTCGTCGGTGGCGCGCTGCAGCTCGAGATCGGCCCGGCGCCGATCCGCGTCCCGCTCTCGCACTGGGATGGCGAGATCTTCGTGTTCCACCTCGAGAACGAGAATGCGCTGCCCGGCACGATCTCCAAGGCGACCTTCGATGGCGAGACCGTGACGCTCGAGTACTACAGCGCGAACGGTTTCGGGACCTTCACGCGCGGGTAGTGCGCAAAAAGGGGTGGCCGGGCCTCAAGGCACGACCACCCCCGTGACGTTACTGCGCGCTACAGCCCCAGCGCCGATCGCGTCTCGGCATCGAGCATGCCCGTTTGCGCCAGGCCCTTGTCGGCCTGGAACTTGCGGATCGCAGCCTGCGTATTGGGGCCGGCGACACCGTCTTCGGAGCCCGCGCTGTAGCCCTGCGCATTCAGCGCCGATTGCGCGCTCCTGATCGAGGCGTCGCCGCCGGTCCAGGTCGTGCCGTTCCCGCTCGCCTCGCTCCTGGTGCTATCGGCGGACGGTGTCACCTTGCCGTTGGCGTCGGTGCCTTCGTGGCCGACGACACCACCGATGCCGGCCCCCACCACCGCGCCCACCGGGCCGCCCACCACGGCACCTGCGACTGCGCCGGTGGTGGCGCCGATGGCCGTGGCCTTCTGCTTGCCGGTCATGGCGGGCGCGTCGCTCGTCGTGTTCGCGTTGCTGGTGTCGTTGGCGTACGCCGCTGTCGACAGGCTGAGCGCGAGTGCCACCGCGGTTGCCACTTGCGTGATCTTCGAAGTCTTCATAATGCCTCCGGTCTGGTTGGTTGCAGCGGGCGAATCGTTGTCGTCGTTCGCTGGAGGCCAGTGTGCCCGGGTGCCGGTGCGCGCACGGCAGGTGCATCGGCGAAATTCGTGTCGGGCTCGCGCCCGCCCTTGCGTCGGCGCACGTCCGACGGCATCGCGTAGAATCCGCCGCATGCCACGCCGCAACATTTCCTCGGGTGCGCCTTGGGAGCCGATCGTGGGCTATTCGCGCGCGGTGCGCGTGGGCAATGTCATCTACGTGGCGGGCACCACGGCCACCGATGCGGTGGGCGCGATCGTGGGCATCGGCGATCCGTATGCGCAGACGCGCCAGGTCATCGCCAACATCGACGCGGCGCTCGAGCGCGCCGGCGCCACGCTCGCCGACGTGGTTCGCACGCGCATCTACGTGACGGACATCACGCAATGGGAAGCGGTGGGGCGCGCGCATGGCGAAGCCTTCCGCGACATCCGTCCCGCCTGCGCGATGGTCGAGGTCTCACGCCTCATCTCGCCCGAGATCATGGTCGAGATCGAGGCCGATGCGGTGATCGCGTCGAAGTGACGACAGCCGACGCCCGCTGGATGGGCGAGGCGCTCGCGCTCGCCCGCGCCGCAGCCGACCGCGGCGAGGTGCCCGTGGGCGCGGTCGTGGTGCGCGAGGGGGCCATCGTGGGCCGCGGTGGCAATGCGCCCATCGCCGGCCACGACCCCACGGCGCACGCGGAGATCGCGGCCCTGCGCGATGCCGCACGTGCGCTCGGCAACTATCGTTTGCCCCACTGCGACCTGTACGTGACGCTCGAGCCCTGTGCCATGTGCGCCGGCGCGATCTTCCACGCGCGGATCGCGCGCGTGGTGTTCGGCGCGCACGATCCCAAGTCGGGGGTGTGCGGGTCGGTGGTGGATCTGTTCGGAGAGTCGCGCCTCAATCATCATGCGGTGGTGCACGGCGGCGTGCGGGCGCAGGAGTGCGGCGCGCTGCTGTCGTCGTTCTTCGCCGCGCGCCGTGAGGGAGGCGCGCCATGACGGCGCCGCGGGCGGACATGGCGACGCGCGGGGTCGGGTTCTACGCACCCTCGGGCTTCGCGCTCGATCCCTCGGCGGTCGACCGCGCCACGGCGCGCTTCGCCGCGCGCGGCGATCGCGTGATCGTCGATCCCACCTGCCGCATGCGCGAGATGCGCTTTTCGGCCCACGACGACGAGCGTCTGGCCGCCATGTTGCGCATGGCGG
The DNA here is from genome assembly GCA_964620265.1 of uncultured Alcaligenaceae bacterium. Classification (GTDB taxonomy): domain Bacteria; phylum Pseudomonadota; class Gammaproteobacteria; order Burkholderiales; family Casimicrobiaceae; genus VBCG01. Next base: position 24,336 of record CAZUGY010000020.1, on the reverse strand, counting down.
CGGATCCGCAGGTGGATCTCGCGATCGCTTTGCGCGGCGGCTACGGCCTCACCCGCCTCCTGCCGCGCCTCGACTTCGCTGCACTGTCCGCGGCGCGGAAGCTTTGGCTGGGCTACAGCGACTTCACCGCCTTCCAGCTCGCCGCCCTCGCGCGCGCGGGCATGGTGACCTTCGCCGGTCCCGTGGTGAGCGACTTCGGCGCGGCGGAGGCTTCTGCCTACACCATGGAGCATTGCTTCGGCCTCCTCGATCACGCGCACTACGAGGTGGCGTGTGCGCTCGACGGCCCCGACCTCGCGTGCGCCGGCGTGCTGTGGGGCGGCAACCTCGCGCTGGTCGCGCATCTCGCCGGCACGCCCTATTTCCCGCAGGTGGACGGCGGCATCCTCTTCCTCGAGGACGTGGGCGAGACCCCTTACCGGGTGGAGCGCATGCTCTACCAGCTGCATCACGCCGGCGTGCTCGCCCGGCAGCAGGCGATTCTCCTCGGCCACTTCACCGAATACGCGCTTTCCGCGAACGACGGCGGCTACGACATGGAGTCCGTCGTGCAGCAGATGCGCACCGTGTGCGCCGCGCCCATCCTGACCGGCCTGCCGTTCGGCCACGTGCGCGACAAGCTGACGCTGCCCGTGGGCGGCCGCTGCGATGTCACCGTGCGCGACGGCGCCGCCACCCTTCGTTTCTCCGGCCATGGCCATTGACGAGAGCGCCGACGGCTTCACGCTGACGATCGTGTCGTGGGAACACGACGCGCCGCGCCTGCGCGCCGTCCGTCACGCGGTCTTCGTGGTCGAGCAGAACATTCCCGAGGAGCTCGAATGGGACGACGTCGACGCCGTGTGCGTGCACGCCCTCGCACTGGATCGCGACGGCGTGCCCATCGCCTGCGGGCGCCTCCTGCCCGACGGCCACATCGGTCGCATGGCGGTGCTGTCCGGCTGGCGTGGGCAGGGCGTGGGGGCGGCCGTGCTGTCGCTGCTGATCGAGGTCGCGCGCGATCGCGGCGATGCCGCCGTGCGCCTGCACGCGCAGACGCACGCCGTGCCGTTCTACGCGAAGTTCGGCTTCGTGCCCGAGGGCGACGAATACCTCGAGGCAGGCATCCCGCACCGGACGATGGTGCGGATGCTCGACCCGCAGGCATAGCCCGCCGGCGCCGCGCGCCGGCCATGCGCCGCGGCGCCTAGCCGATCCGGAACGACTCCACGCGCACGCCCATCGGCACGCCCTGCGGCCCGAACGAGCGCTCCTCGAAGCGCACGTGGCCGTCACGGTCGATCGTGAGCACCGTGGAGCAGCGCGTGCCGTAATCGTCGCCGAGGATGAAGGGCGCGGCGAGCGCGCGCTCCCGCTCGAGGGTGACGCCCGTGGCGGGGAGGTCGGCATCCGGCGCGCCGGTGCGGTCGGCAAGTGCTGCGAAGAGCGGGGCGAGGTCGTCTTCCCCGCGTGCCACCCATTGCGCGAGGGCCGCCTTGGTGCGCGTGACCTTGGGCCAGGGTGTGTCGAGCTCGGCATTGGACAGGCCGTGGATGCCGTGGGCCACCTCGCGAATGCCCGCGACGCGGTTCGACACCCACGACGCGCCGGTCGCGTCCACCGCGAGCAGGTTGAAGCCGTTGTACGCGCCGCCTTCGTGCGCGATGGCGATGAGCGCATCGCGCAGCGCGCCCGGCGCATGCAGCACCCTCGGCACGAGCTCGCCGCGCGAGCGGGCCGCAGGATCGCGTCCCGTTCCCTGGCGCACATTGGTCACGAAGGCGAAGCGGCCGTTGCGGTGCACGCCGAGCCAGGTGCCGCCCGCGGCGAGGTCGCGGCCGGCGAGGATGTCGCGGAAGCTGTCGTCGCTGCCCCATGCCGCGGGCGCTGCGGCGCGCGCGTGGAATTCGTCGCGGTTCGCGGCGAGCACCAGGGCGTAGCGGGGATGCGCGTGGAGCGCGAGGACGGCGAGGCACATGGCGGTGTGTCTTGCGGACGGACTCGCGCTACGTCGCCGCCACGAACGGCTCGGCGTGGCGCGTGCCTGCTTCCGCGAAGCGGGCCGCGTCGTGCCGCTGGACGGCGGCGGCGAGTGCCTGTTCGAAGGCTGCCGCGTCCGCGACGTTCTCGTAGATCTCCATCCACGTGCGCGGATCGTCGCGACGCACCAGCACGCGGCCCTGCACGCCGCACTGGATCGCGAGGTCGCGCAGCACGGCATCGATGGCGCGGCGTGCCGTGGCGGGATCGCCGGCGACGCGGTACCAGAGGTAGTAGTGGGTGGGACGTTGCCCGGAAGGCATCGCTACAGCTTCACGCGTTGCGGCGCCACGGGGGTCGGCACGGCATAGGGGAGAGGGAGCGCGTTCAGCAAAGGCCCCGCGGGCGATCCCAGCCGCAGCGTGCCTCGCGCCGCCCCGTCGTAGCTCGCCACCGCCAACAGCTCGCACCCCCCGCCGTCCACCGCGACCGCATTCACCACGGTCCCCATCGCTGGCTCGGGAGTATCGGCTGCATGGAGCGCCGTGCCCGCCGCCGGCGCGGGTGCCGCCACGCGGAAGGCGAAGAGCCGCTCCTTCAGACGCCCCAGGTATTGCATGCGCGCGACGATCTCCTGTCCCGGATAGCACCCCTTGCGGAAGTGCACGCCGTCCAGTAGATCGAGGTTGAGCGCCTGCGGGACGAAGCGGTCCTGGGTGGCGTGCGTCACGACCGGCACGCCGGCGCGGATGCCGAGCTGCTCGAATGCCGCGGGCTCGACGACGCGAAGGCCGGTGTCCGCGAGGAAGGCGGTGGCGTCCTCGGCGGCGGCGATCGCCACGGCACGCCCGTCGGGCAGGGCGATGACGTCCCCGTCCGCTGCGGCCACGCCGGCGGCACGCGCGACATCGAGCGCGTGCGCGAGCGCAGCGGCTGCGCCGTCGCCGCCCGCGCCGACCAGGATCTTCCCCGCCGCCGCGTCGCTCACCGTGACCTTCGCCCTCAGGACGAACATGGACAGCCGCTTGCGCAGCGCCGCGGCCAAGTCCGTTGCGACCAGCGCCACGAACGATTCCGGTCCTCGCCGCCACAGCAGGAGCGTCGCGAGCACGCGACCCTTGGGCGAGTTGTAGCTCGACAGGCCCGTGGTGCCTGGGGCCATGGCCACCACGTCGGTGGAAAGCTGGCCGTGGAGGAACGCGGCGGCGTCGGGGCCGTCGAAGCCGAGGGCGGCCAGCGAGGCGAGGCGCGCCGCGAAGGCCGGCGGCAGCGCCAGTGACGCCGCGGGGGGCAGTGCGCCCGCAGCGGCGGGAGCAGCGGGAGCGGCAGCCGGCGCCGGCGGGACGACGGGCGCGGAAGGATCGACAGGTGCCGGAGGGGGGGCGGAGGCAGTCACGGGCGGGGCGGAAGACGGGTGAGGTGTAACAGTGGGGCCGCCGGAGGCGGCTGGCAAGGTCGGGTCAGATTCCGAAGCGTCGGGCGTCAGGGCGTCGAATCCTTGCGGGCGCGGGCCGAGGCCTGGACGTGGGGCAGCACTGGCGGGCGTCGGCGCCGAGGAAATCGTACCGAAAACGTGCTAGAATAACGAGTTAACCCGATCGCGCGTGGCCTGGGACATCCCGGGCGCGTGGCAAGCGGCCCGGTCCCGCGCTTCGAAGGCGCGGCCCCCCGCGGCTTCGACCGGGAAATCCGCACATCCGCGGCCATTGAGGTGTTCCGGGCACGGGGGCATGACGCCCGACCGGGATCACTCCGCGGATGGAGGCCAACCTCAAGGAGCACAAAGCATGTCCGTCACGATGCGTCAGATGCTGGAAGCCGGAGTCCACTTCGGCCACCAGACCCGTTACTGGAACCCGAAGATGGCCGATTTCATCTTCGGCCAGCGCAACAAGATCCACATCGTCAACCTCGAGAAGACGATGCAGATGTACCAGGATGCCATGAAGTACGTCCGGCAACTGGCGAGCAACCGCGGCACCATCCTCTTCGTGGGCACCAAGCGCCAGGCGCGCGAGATCGTCGCCGAGGAAGCGCAGCGTGCGAGCATGCCCTTCGTCGACCATCGCTGGCTCGGCGGCATGCTCACCAACTTCAAGACCGTCAAGGCGTCGATCAAGCGCCTGAAGGACCTCGAGGTGATGGCCACCGACGGGACGTTCGAGCGCATGACCAAGCGCGAGGCGCTCTCGCACCAGCGCGAGATGGACAAGCTCGTGAAGAGCCTGGGCGGCATCAAGGACATGAACGCGCTGCCGGATGCGATGTTCGTGGTGGACGTCGGCTATCACAAGATCGCCGTCACCGAAGCCAAGAAGCTCGGCATCCCGATCATCGGCGTGGTCGACACCAACCATTCGCCCGACGGCATCGCCTACGTGATCCCCGGCAACGACGACAGCAGCCGCGCCATCCGCCTCTACGCGCGCGGCGTCGCCGACTCGGTGCTCGAAGGACGGAGCACGGTGGTGCAGGAGATCGTGGCGACCGGTGACGAGTTCGTCGAGGTCAAGGACGAAGTCGCGGCCTGAGGTACCCCCCGAAGCGAGCTGCGCTCGCCTCCCCCCGAGGGGGCGCGCGCCTTGGGACGGCCCGGCGGCGCTTGACCATCCAGCGCCGGGGCCGAGGCACGGATCATGACGGGGCCCGGCAGTCGGGCCCCGGTTACAACGAACGACGAGGTAGCAACATGGCGGACATCTCCGCGAGCATGGTGATGGACCTGCGCCAGCGCACGGGTCTGGGAATGATGGAATGCAAGAAGGCGCTCACCGAAGCCGACGGCGACATCGCCAAGGCGGAGGAGCTGCTGCGGATCAAGAGCGGCGCCAAGGCCTCCAAGGCCGCGGGTCGCGTCGCGGCCGAGGGTGTGGTCGGTGCGTATCTCGCGGCCGACGGCAAGTCGGGCGCGATGGTGGAAGTCAATTGCGAGACTGACTTCGTCTCCCGCAACGAGGACTTCGCGGCCTTCGCGCGCAACCTCGCGCAGGCGATCGCCGAGAAGAAGCCGGCCGACATCGCGGCGCTCGCCGACCTGCCGCTCGCCGGCGGCACGGTCGAATCGGTGCGTCAGGCGCTCGTGCAGAAGCTCGGCGAGAACATCTCGCTGCGCCGCTTCGAGCGCTTCGAAACGTCCGGTCAGCTCGCGCAATACCTGCACGGCGGCGGCCGCATCGGCGTCACGATCGACTTCGCGGGCGGCGATGCCGCCGTCGGCAAGGACATCGCGATGCACGTGGCCGCAGGTGCTGCACCGGGCGCGATCCGGCCGGTGGCCGTGTCGCGCAACGATGTCGCGGCCGAGATCATCGAGAAGGAGCGCGCGATCTACACGGCGCAGGCCGCCGAAAGCGGCAAGCCGGCGGACATCGTCGCGAAAATGGTCGAAGGCCGCATCAACAAGTTCCTGGCGGAAGTCACGCTGCTCGGCCAGCCCTTCGTCAAGAATCCCGACGACACCGTCGAAAAGCACCTCGAGTCCAAGGGTGCCACGGTGAAGTCGTTCACGCTGTACGTGGTGGGCGAGGGCATCGAGAAGAAGAAGGACGACTTCGCCGCCGAAGTGGCGGCGATGGCCAAGGCCTGATCGCGCCGTCCTGCATCGCCCGCGGGGGCGGCGGAGCTTCCGTCGCCTTCGCGGCAGCAACACCCGGGCGTTCGTGTCGACGCCCGTCCAACGAAGCGTTCGAGGAGCGTTCATGAATCCGCCCACCGCCGCTGCGCCGGTTGCCGAAGTCGATCCACCGGCTGCAACGCCCGTCTCCGGACCGGCCTACAAGCGGATTCTCCTCAAGCTTTCCGGCGAGGCCTTGATGGGCGAGGCGACCTACGGCATCGAGCGCGAGACGATCGACCGCATCGTCGCCGAGGTTGCCGAGGTGCTGCGCGCCGGCGTGCAGATCGCCGTGGTGATCGGCGGCGGCAACATCTTCCGCGGTGTCGCTCCCGGGGCCGCTGGCATGGACCGCGCGACCGCCGACTACATGGGCATGCTGGCGACCCTCATGAATGCGCTCGCCTTCCAGGATGCGCTGCGCCGCGCCGGCGTGGAGTCGCGCGTGCAGTCGGCGCTGCGCATCGACCAGGTCGCCGAGCCCTATATCCGCGGCCGCGCGCTGCGGCACCTCGAAGAGGGCAAGGTCGTGATCTTCGCGGCGGGCACCGGCAATCCGTTCTTCACCACCGACACCGCCGCCGCATTGCGCGGACGCGAGATGGGCGTGGACATCGTGCTGAAGGCCACCAAGGTCGACGGCGTGTATACCGCCGATCCGATGAAGGACACGAGCGCCCGCCGCTATCCCTCGCTCACCTTCGACGAGGCGATCGTCAAGAATCTCAAGGTGATGGACGCCACCGCGCTCGCCCTCTGCCGCGACCAGAACATGCTGCTCAAGGTGTTCTCGATCTTCGTGCCCGGCGAGCTGAAGCGCGTGGTCAACGGCGCCGACGTCGGCACGCTCGTCCACTGCTGAATCCCGCAAGGAGGCACACATGATCAACGACGTGAAGAAGACGGCCGAGCAGAAGATGGCCAAGTCGGTCGAGGCGCTCAAGGTCGACCTGGGCAAGATCCGCACGGGCCGCGCGCACACCGGCCTGCTCGATCACATCCATGTCGACTACTACGGCTCGTCGATGCCCTTGGGCCAGGTGGCGGGCATCTCGCTGGCCGATGCGCGCACGATCGCCGTGCAGCCGTGGGAAAAGAAGATGATCCCCGTGGTCGAAAAGGCGATCCGCGATTCCGACCTGGGCTTGAATCCCGCCACCAACGGCGACGTGATCCGCATCCCGATGCCGGCGCTGACCGAGGAGCGACGGCGCGACCTCACCAAGGTCGTGCACAAGGAAGCCGAGGGTGCCCGCGTGGCCGTGCGCAACATCCGGCGCGAGGCCAACGATCAGTTGAAGAAGCTCCTGAAGGACAAGGACATCTCCGAGGACGAGGAGCGGCATGCGCTCGCCGACCTGCAGAAGATGACCGACCGCTACATCGCCGACATCGACCGGGCGATGGCCACCAAGGAAGCCGACCTCCTCGCGATCTGATGCGGGGGGTCCCTTCGACGACGAGCGTGTTCGCGAGCTCCACGCAGGACGTACCGGCCACCGCGACCGCGGCCCGGCACGTCGCCATCATCATGGATGGGAATGGCCGCTGGGCGAAGAAGCGCCTGTTGCCGCGCGTGGCCGGCCACAAGCGCGGCGTGGAAGCCGTGCGCGCCACCGTGCGGGCGGCGATCGCGAACGGCGTGGAATACCTGACGCTCTTCGCCTTCTCGAGCGAGAACTGGCGCCGTCCGGAGGAGGAGGTCTCGATCCTCATGGACCTCTTCGTGCGCGCGCTCGAGCAGGAAGTGGCCAAGCTGCACGAGAACGGCATCCGCCTGCGCATCGTGGGCGACCTCGCGCGCTTCTCGCCGCGCATCCGCGAGCTCATCGCCGCGGGCGAGGAGCTCACGTCGCGCAATACGCGGCTCACGCTCACGATCGCCGCGAACTACGGCGGGCGCCAGGACATCGCGCAGGCGGCGCAACGCTACTTCGCTGCGCATCCGGAAGCGGCGCTGCCGGGCGCGCCGGCCTCGAGCGCCGACGACCTCGCGCCGTACCTCGCGATGAGCTATGCGCCGGAGCCCGACCTCTTCATCCGCACCGGCGGCGAGAAGCGCATCTCCAACTTCCTTCTCTGGCAGTTGGCCTACACCGAGCTCTACTTCACCGACTTGCTGTGGCCCGACTTCGACGCCGCCGCCCTCGAGGCCGCGCTGGCGTCGTATGGCGGGCGCGAGCGCCGGTTCGGACGCACGAGCGAGCAGGTGCAGGCGGCGCGGGGCTAGCGGATGCTGAAGACCCGCGTGCTGACGGCGCTGGTGCTCATACCCGCCGTGCTGGCGGCGCTGTTCCTGCTCACCCCCCTCGCCTGGGCGCTCGTGCTGGTCGCGGTCGTGGGCTGGGCGGCGCACGAGTGGGCGCGGCTGGCCACGTTTCCGTCGCCTCTGCGCGCCACCTTCGTGCTCGCCACCGTGTTCCTGGCCCTCGCGCTGCTCTTCTATCCGCAGCGCGGTGTCGCGCAGGCCTATGCGCTGGGGATGCTCGCCATCGCGTGCGCATTCTGGATCGTGGTCGCGCCGGCGTGGGTGGTGAACCGCTGGCCCACGCAGTCGCGCGTGCCGATGGCGGTGATCGGCCTGGTCGTGCTCGTGGCCACGTGGGTGGCGCTCGTGGAGTTGCGCGCGCGCTCGCCGTGGCTCGTGCTCGCCGCGATGGCGGTGGTATGGATCGCGGACACCGCGGCGTATTTTTCTGGCCGCGCCTTCGGCCGCCGCAAGCTCGCGCCACAGGTCAGTCCCGGCAAGACGTGGGAGGGCGTGTACGGCGCGTGGGGGGCCGTCGCGATCTATGCGCTGGCGCTGGTGCCACTGGCGGGCGCCGCGTCGTTCCGGCCCGTCGTGTCGGCCGTCACCATCGCGCTCTTCGTGCTCTTCGCGGTGCTGCTCGCGTGCGTGTCGGTGGTGGGCGACCTCTTCGAGTCGCTCATGAAGCGGCACGCGGGACTGAAGGACAGCGGCGCCGCGCTGCCGGGTCACGGCGGCATCCTCGACCGCATCGATGCGCTGATTGCGGCGATGCCCATTGCCGCGCTGGCGGCGCACTACTTCCTCGGAGCCGCACCGCGATGAGCACGAAGGTCTGCCTCCTCGGCGCCACCGGCTCCATCGGCGATTCCACGCTCGACGTGATCGCACGCCATCCGGATCGCTTCGAGGTCACGGCACTCGCCGCGCATTCGAATGCGCACAAGCTCGCGGAGCTCTGCCGGCGCTTCCGTCCCCGCGTCGCGGCGATGGTCGATGCCGACGCCGCGCGCGCGCTTGCCGCGGAGCTTGCACGCGAGGGCATCGCCACCGAGGTCCTCGCGGGCGAAGGCGCGCTCGAGACCGTGGCCACGCTGCCGGAGGTCGACACCGTGCTCGCGGCGATCGTGGGCGCGGCCGGGCTGCCGGCGGCACTCGCCGCCGCGCGCGCCGGCAAGCGCATCCTGCTCGCCAACAAGGAAGCGCTCGTGCTGGGCGGTGCGCTCTTCATGGACGCGGTGCGCGAGGGCGGGGCCACGCTGCTGCCCATCGACAGCGAGCACAACGCGATCTTCCAGTGCCTGCCCGCGGCGTATGCGCGCGATCCGCGCGCGGCCGGCGTGCGCCGCATCCTGCTCACCGCTTCGGGTGGGCCCTTCCGCACGCGCGCGCTGGCCGAACTCGCGCAGGTCACCGCCGACGAGGCCTGCGCCCATCCCAACTGGTCGATGGGCCGCAAGATCTCGGTCGATTCCGCCACCATGATGAACAAGGGCCTCGAAGTGATCGAGGCGCATTGGCTCTTCGGAGCGCCGGCCGATGCCATCGACGTGGTGATTCATCCGCAGAGCGTGATCCACTCGCTCGTGGAATACGTCGACGGCTCCGTGCTGGCGCAGCTCGGGCATCCGGACATGCGCACGCCCATCGCGCAGGCGCTGGGCTATCCGGACCGGATCGCCACGCCGGTGCCGGCGCTCGACCTCGCGCGGCTGGCGGCGCTGTCCTTCGAGGCGCCCGACCTCGCGCGCTTCCCGTGCCTGGCCCTTGCCTACGACGCGCTGCGCGCGGGTGGCACGGCCGCTGCGATCCTCAACGCCGCCAACGAGGTCGCGGTCGCGGCATTTCTCGCCGGGCGCCTGCGCTTCACCGACATCGCGGCAGCGTGCGCCGAGGTGCTGTCCCGCATTCCCTCGCGCACGGTTGCCGTCCTCGACGACGTGCGCGATGCCGACGCGCAGGCGCGTGCCGAGGCGAACCGCTTCGTGGCCCGGGCGCCGGTTCAAGGTACAGTAGCGGCATGATCGAAGTCGGCTACAAGGTCCTGGCATTCCTCGTGACGCTGGGCGTGCTGGTGGTCTTCCACGAGCTCGGCCATTACCTCGTCGCGCGCTGGTGCGGCGTCAAGGTCACCCGCTTCTCGGTGGGCTTCGGCCGGGTGATCGCCTCGCGGCGCTTCGGCCGCGACGATACCGAGTGGGCGCTGTCGGCGATCCCGCTCGGCGGCTACGTGAAGATGGTGGACGAGCGCGAGGGCGACGTCCCCGTGCGCGACCTGCCGCGCGCCTTCAACCGGCAGAACGTCTGGAAGCGCATCGCGATCGTCGCGGCGGGGCCGCTGGCCAACCTGCTCCTCGCCGTGCTCCTCTTCGCGGGCACCTTCATGGCCGGCGTGCCGGGTCAGCGTGCGGTGCTCGCCGATGCCGCGCCCGGCACCGCGGCAGCCGCCGCCGGCGTGCGCGCGGGCGACCTCGTGGTGGCGGTGGATGGCGAGCCCGTACGCAGCTGGCAGGACCTGCGCTGGCGTCTCACGAAGGCGCAGGGTGCAAACAGCGTCGTGCTCGCGATCGAGCCGTCGGGACCGAGTGCCGGCGATCCGCCGGTGCGGCGGCGCCTCGACCTCACGCACCTCGTCACCGCCGACTGGGAGAGCAACGTGCCCGCGGCGCTCGGCCTGCGCACCGATCTCGGCCCGCCGCTCATCGCCGAAGTCATCCCCGGCAAGCCCGCGGAGCGGGCGGGGCTCGCCACCGGCGACCGTATCGTGGCGATCGAGGGACGCGCCGTGCGCTCGCCCGCCGATGTGGCCGTGGTCACCAATGCCCGGGCCGAGCAGCCGATCGTGTTCACCGTGGCGCGCGGTGGCGCCGCGCGCGAGGTCACGGTCACGCCGGAAGCGCAGGACCAGAACGGGCGGCGCGTCGGCATCGCGGGACTGAAGCTCGCGGTGGACCCCGCGATGGTCGAGAAGCTGTCGCTGACTGTACGCTACGGACCGCTCGACTCGCTCGCGCAGGGCGCGCGCAAGACGTGGGAGCTGTCCGTCTTCACGCTCAGGATGCTCGGCCGCATCGTCACGGGCGACGCCTCGCTCAAGAACATCAGCGGGCCGATCACCATGGCCGACTTCGCCGGCCAGTCGGCGCAGGCGGGGCTGCTCGTGTTCGTGGGCTACCTCGCGCTCATCAGCATCAGCCTCGGTGTGTTGAACCTCCTGCCCGTCCCGTTATTGGATGGCGGCCATTTGCTGTATTATTTCGCTGAAGTTTTCAAGGGCAGCCCCGTCTCCGACCGCACGTTCGAGGTCGGCCAGCGAATCGGCATGGCGATGCTGGCCGTGCTGATGGCCCTGGCTCTGTTCAATGACGTGTCCCGCCTGTTCTGACGGCCCTCCGCCGAACCATTCCCGCGCCATGCCCGTACGTTCCCGCGCACGCCCGCGCCGCCGATTGTTGCCCTCGCTCCTCGCGGCGATGCTCGCCCTTGCCGTGGGCACGCCCGCGCTTGCCTTCGATCCGTTCACGGTGCGCGACATCCGCGTCGAAGGCGTGCAGCGCACCGAGGCCGGCACGATCTTCTCCTACCTGCCGATCAAGGTGGGCGAGCGCGTGGACGACGAGAAGGTCGCGCAAGCCGTCAAGGCCCTCTATGCCACGGGCTTCTTCCGCGACGTGCGCATCGAGGCGCAGGGCGACATCCTGGTCGTGAGCGTCGCGGAGCGGCCCACGATCAGCTCGCTCACCTTCGTGGGCAACAAGGAGTTCGACACCGACACGGTGAAGAAGGCGCTGAAGGAGATCGGGATCACCGAAGGGCGCATCTTCGACCGCTCGGCGCTCGACCGCGCGGAGCAGGAGCTGAAGCGCCAGTACATCACGCGCGGCAAGTACGCGGCGTCGGTGGTGGTGACCGTCACGCCGCAGGAGCGCAATCGCGTGGCGCTCAACTTCACCATCGTCGAGGGCGAGACGGCGAGCATCACGCGCATCAACATCGTGGGCAACAAGGCGTTCACCGAGGCGCAACTGAAGCGCGAGATGACGCTGTCCACGCCCAACTGGCTGTCCTGGTACACCAAGAACGACCAGTACAGCAAGCAGAAGCTCTCCGCCGACCTCGAGGCGCTGCGCAGCTTCTACCAGAACCAGGGCTTCCTCGAATTCAACATCGAGTCCACGCAGGTGTCGATCTCCCCCGACAAGGAGGAGGTCTACCTCACCATCAACATCACCGAGGGCGAGCGCTTCTCCATCTCCGCGATCAACATCGCGGGCGAGCTCACCGTGGCCGAGCCCGAGCTGCGGGCGCTGCTGGCGATCAAGCCCGGCGACACGTTCTCGCGCGCGAAGATGCAGCAGTCGGTCAAGTCGATCAGCGAGCGGCTGGGGCAGGACGGCTACGCCTTCGCCAACGTCAATGCGGTGCCCGACATCGACCGCGCCAACAACAAGGTCGGCTTCACGCTCTACGTCGACGCCGGCCGCCGCGTGTACGTGCGCAAGATCAACATCAGCGGCAATCCCAAGACGCGCGACGAGGTGATCCGCCGCGAGATGCGCCAGCTCGAGAGCGCCTGGTACGACGGCACGCGCATCGAGCGGTCCAAGGTGCGCGTGCGCCGCCTCGGCTACTTCGAGGAAGGCAGCGTCAACGTGGAGACGCCGCCGGTGCCCGGTACGACCGACCAGGTCGACATCGAGGTCTCGGTGGTCGAGAAGAACACCGGCAACATCCTGGCGGGCGTCGGCTACTCCAATGCCGACGGCGTGGTGTTCAACGCCTCGGTATCGCAGCAGAACATCTTCGGCTCCGGCAACGCGCTCGCGCTGTCGCTCAATACGAGCCGCATCAACCGCACGATCTCGCTCGCCTATACCGAGCCCTACTGGACGGTGGACGGCGTGTCGCGCACGATCGAGCTCTACGACAAGAACATCGATCCCACGGGCCTCGCCATCGCGCAGTACTCGTCGTCCACGCAGGGCGCGTCGGTCGGCTTCGGCGTTCCGGTGTCGGAAATCGACTCGGTCAACATCGGTTTCCGCTTCGAGCACACCAAGCTCGACCTCTTCGCCGACAGCCCGCCGATCTACTACCAGTTCGTGCAGGACTTCGGCTACGTCACCAACAGCTACATCATGTCGGGCGGCTGGTCGCGTGACACCCGCAACGACATCCTCTATCCTACGTTCGGCCGCCTGCAGTCGGCGCTCGTCGAGGTCGGCCTGCCGTTCGGCGACCTTTCGTACTACAAGTTCCAGTACGTCAACCAGGCCTTCTGGCCCGTCTATGGCGATTTCGTGCTGATGCTGCGCGGGGAGTTCGGCTACGGCGACGGTTACCAGGGCAAGCCGTTGCCGTTCTTCAAGGCGTTCTATGGCGGCGGCGCGGGCTCGGTGCGCGGCTACGAAAGCGGATCGCTCGGGCCGCGCGACATCTACAACAACGCCCTGGGCGGCAAGCGCAAGATCGTGGGCAACGCCGAGCTCTTCTATCCGATCCTCAAGGGCGACCGTTCGGTGCGCCTCTCGGTGTTCGCGGATGCGGGACAGATCTACGTGGACGGCTACCAGCCCGAGTTCGAGAATTTCCGCTTCTCCGCAGGCGTGGGGCTCGCGTGGAATTCGCCGATCGGTCCGTTGAAGTTCAGCTACGCGCTGCCGTTCAACGACATCCCCCAGGACAAGATCCAGAAGTTCCAGTTCCAGGTCGGCACGGTGTTCTGATCGTTCGCATGCGTGCCCATCGGAGAATCGACTTGAGACACATCGCGACTGCCATCGGCATGGCGCTCCTGCTCGCCACCGGCGCAGCGGGCGCCGCCGACTACAAGATCGGCTTCGTGAACACGGAGCGCCTCTTCCGCGAGGCGGCGCCGGCCAAGCGCGCGCAGCAGAAGATCGAGAAGGAATTCTCCGCGCGCAACGCCGAGCAGGAGAAGCTCGCCAAGCAGATCCGCGACCTGCAGTCGACGCTCGACCGCGACGGCGCGACGATGGGCGAGGCCGAGCGGCGCAACAAGGAGCGCGACCTCGCCAACCAGACGCGTGACTTCCAGCGCATGCAGCGCGAGTACCGCGAGGACCTGAACATCCGGCGCAACGAGGAGCTTTCCGCGGTGCAGGAGCGCGCCAACAAGGTGATCCTGCAGATCGCCGACGTCGAGAAGTTCGACCTGATCATCCAGGACCCGGTGGTGTATGCGAGCCCGCGCATCGACATCACCGACAAGGTGATCAAGGCGCTTGCCGACAAGTAAGGTTCCAGGCGCCCGCCGCGCGGACGCCTTTCCCACGCAACGTCACTTTCCGCATGCGCAGCAACGCAATCACCCTGGCGGATCTCGCCGCCCGCCTGGAGGCGCAGCTGGTGGGCGACGGCACGATCGTGGTCCGTCGCGTGGGGTCGCTCGAGCATGCGCGTGATGACGCCGTGACCTTCCTCGGCCAGGAGCGCCTGCGCGAGGCGGCGGCCACCACGGCGGCGGCGGCCGTGATCGTGACGCCCGCCGATATCGAGGTCACCACGCGCGCCCGCATCGTCCATCCGCAGCCCTACGTCGCTTTCGCGCGGGCGGCGGCGATCCTGCATCCCGCCCCCGCAGTCATACCGGGCATCGATCCCACGGCGCGCATCGACCCCAGCGCGGTGATCGATGCATCGGCGAGTGTGGGCCCCCATGCGGTGATCGGCGCGCGGGCCGTGGTGGGGCCGGGTGCGGCCATCGGCCCGGGTGCCTTCGTGGGCGAGGACGCGCGCGTCGATGCCGATGCGCGGATCGGCCCGAATGTGGCGATCTATCACGGTTGCACGCTGGGCGCGCGCACGATCGTGCATGCCGGCGCGGTGATCGGCGCCGACGGCTTCGGCATGGCGCCCGCCGCCGGTGGCTGGCTCAAGATTCCGCAGGTGGGGCGCGTGGTCATCGGCGCCGACTGCGAGGTCGGGGCCAACACGACGATCGACCGCGGCACCATCGACGACACCGTGCTCGAGGACGATGTCAAGCTCGACAACCAGATCCAGATCGGCCACAACTGCCGCATCGGGGCGCACACCGCGATCGCCGGCTGCACCGGCATCGCGGGCAGCGCGGTCATCGGGCGCAGCGTGCGCATCGGCGGCGCTGCCATGATCGCAGGGCATCTTTCCATTCCCGACCACACCGTGATCGCCGCGGGGACCACCGTGCTGAGCACGATCCGTGAATCGGGTTTCTACAACTCCGCGCCGCCGCTCCTGCCGCTGACCGAGTGGCGGTATGTCTCGGTCGGCGTGCGCCGCCTGCGCCGGCTCATCGCGCGCGTGGACGCATTGGAGGCGCAAGCCGGCACGCCCCCCGACGCCGCCGAGGAAGATGCCCCATGACGCTCGGCGAGCTCGAGTCGCTCCTCCACACGCTGCCACGGCGCTATCCCGCGTTGCTCGTCGATCGCATCGACGAATGCATTCCCGGCGCGTCCGCCAGGGGCATGAAGTGCGTCACGGTGAACGAGCCATATTTCCAGGGACACTTTCCGGGCTACCCGGTGATGCCGGGCGTGCTGGTGCTGGAGGCGCTGGTGCAGCTCTCCACCCTGCTGGCAGTGGAGTCGGGGCAGCCCGTTCCCGACACCATCCGCACGATAGACAATGCGCGCTTCAAGCGGCAGGTGATCCCGGGCGACCTGCTCATGCTGGAGACGAGGTTCGTGGCCAACGACACGTTCGCGATCCGCGCGAGTGTCGACGGCGAGACGGCCGCCGAGGCGCAGATCGTGCTCGGGTCCGGCGTGGGCGAAGGTGCGGCCGCGGCGCCCGGCGCATGACCCAGGTCCACGCCACCGCAATCGTCGATCCCTCCGCGGAGCTCGGCCCCGGCGTCGAGATCGGCCCCTATTCGATCGTGGGGCCCGGCGTGTCGATCGGCGCCGATACCGTGATCGGCCCCCACGTGGTGGTCGGCGCGCGCACGCGGCTGGGCGAGCGCAACCGCATCTTCCAGTTCGCGTCGATCGGCGAGATCGCGCAGGACCGCAAGTACGGCGGCGAGCCCACGACCACGACGATCGGCAGCGACAACACGTTCCGCGAGTACGCGACCGTGCACGGCGGCACCGTGCAGGATCGCGGCGACACCGCCATCGGCGACCACAACCTCTTCCTCGCCTACACGCACGTGGCGCACGACTGCGTGGTGGGCAATCGCGTGACCTTCTCCAACAATGCGCAGATCGCCGGCCACGTCCACATCGACGACTGGGCCGTGCTCGGTGCCTTCGCGGGTGTGCACCAGTTCTGCCACGTGGGCGCGCACGCGATGGTGGCCGCCTTCGCCGTGGTGCTCCAGGACGTCCCGACCTACGTGACGGTGCAGGGCTATCCCGCCAAGCCGCACGGCACCAACAACGAAGGCCTGCGCCGGCGCGGCTTCACGCCCGACGACATCCTCGCGATCCGTCGCGCCTACAAGGTGCTCTACCGCGAGAACCTCTCGCTCGAGGACGCGCGCACGCGCCTGGCGGCCGCTGCGCAGGGCGCGGCCGTGCTGGCGCCGCTCGCGGCCTTCCTCGCCGACACGCCGCGCGGCATCGTGCGCTAGCGCGCCGCGCGATGGGCGAGGAGACGCGCATCGTGGCGCCGGTCACGGTCGGGATCGTGGCGGGCGAGGCATCGGGCGATGCGCTGGCCGCGACACTCATCGAGGCCGTGCGGGCGCGTTGCCCGCAGGTGCGCTTCGTGGGCATCGCGGGACCGCGGATGGAGGCGGCGGGGTGCGAGGCATGGTATCCCGTCGAAAAGCTCGCGGTGCGCGGCTTCGTCGAGGTCGTGCGGCATTTGCCCATGCTGCTGCGCATCCGCCGCGACCTGCGCGCGAGGCTCCTGGCCGCGCGCGTCTCGCTGTTCGTGGGTGTGGATGCGCCCGACTTCAACCTGGGCCTCGAGCGCAAGCTGAAGCGCGCGGGCGTGCGCACCGTGCACTTCGTGAGTCCTTCGGTATGGGCGTGGCGACGGGAGCGCCTGTCCACCATCGGGCAGAGCGCCGATCGCGTGCTGGCGCTGTTTCCCTTCGAGCCGCCGCTGTACGAGGAGGCCGGCATCGCGGTCACCTACGTCGGGCATCCGCTCGCGCAGGGTGCGGCCACGCACGCCACGCGCCGCGAGACGCGCGAGCAGCTCCGCCTGCGCACCGCGACGCCGGTTTTCGCCCTGTTGCCGGGCAGCCGCATGTCCGAAGTGCAGATGCATGCCGACCTCCTGCTCGATACCGCCGCGCGCATCCACGAGGCACGGCCCGACGCGCAGTTCCTCGTGCCGTTCGTGACCCGCGCGACCCGTGACGCATTCGAGACGCGCATGCACCGGCGCGAGCAGGCGCACCTGCCGCTCACGCTGCTCTACGGTCATGCCGCCGAGGCGCTGCGCGCCGCCGACGTGGCGCTCGTGGCCTCGGGCACCGCCACGCTCGAGGCGGCGCTCGCCCGTTGCCCGCACCTGATCTTCTATCGCGTGTCGCGATTGACGGGGTACCTCGTGCGGCGCAAGCTCCTGTTGCCCTATGTTGGATTGCCCAACGTGCTGGCCGGAAGATTCGTCGTGCCCGAATTCATCCAGGAACATGCGACGGCGCAGAACCTCGCCCAGGCCGCGCAGAACCTCTACGACGACACCGTGACACGCCGCCGCCTCGAAGCGCTGTTCGCGCAATTCGCGCGCACGCTCGCCGCCGACACGGGGGAGCTCGCCGCCCAAGCGGTGGCGGGCGAGCTCGCGCGCGCGGGGATCGCATGCCAGGGGCGGGTGGAGGTGCCGTGCTAGTGGCGGGTGTGGACGAGGCCGGGCGCGGACCGCTCGCCGGGCCGGTCTTCGCGGCCGCGGTGATCCTCGATCCGGCCCGGCGCATCCGCGGCCTGCGCGATTCGAAGGTGCTGCCGCCGGCGCGGCGCGAGGAGCTGGCCTTCATGATCCGCGAGCGCGCGATCGCCTGGGCCGTGGCCTCGGCCGACGTGCAGGAGATCGATACGCTCAACATCCTGCGCGCCACGCTGCTGGCCATGCGGCGTGCGGTGGAGGCACTCGGCGTGGTGCCGGGCGAGGCGCTCGTCGACGGCAACCAGTGCCCCACGCTCGCCTGCCCCGTGTACGCGATCGTGAAGGGGGACCGCGACGTGGCGTCGATCTCGGCGGCGTCGATCCTCGCCAAGACGGCGCGCGATGCGCTGCTGGTGGAGCTCGACGTGGTGTATCCGCACTACGGGTTCGCGCAGAACAAGGGCTACGGCACGGCGGATCACCTCGCGGCCCTCGGCCGCCATGGGCCCTGCGCGATCCATCGGCGCTCGTTCGCACCGGTGGCGCAGACGTCGTTCCCGTTCTGACGCCGGGCGCTGCGGCGCGCGCTACTTTCCCGCGGCGCGCCGCAGGATCTCGGCGCGGATCTCGCCGTACTGCTTGCGGGTCTCCGCCTCGATGAGCGCGGTGCCGAGCACCGGCGGCACCCAGATCGACGGCGTGTAGGTGCCGGTGTGGAGGACGTGCACCACCCCGTCGCGCTCCTCGATGCGCGTCTCGAAGGAGGCGGGCATCATGTTGCCTTCGATCATGCGCGAGCGCACGGCCGTCTGCGGCACGAGGTCGATCTCGCGCACGTTCTCGAAGTCGAGCTTCAGGGGTCCGCGCGAAGCCTGGCCCTTCTGGTAGACCTGCAGGCGGTTGCCCATGCGCATGCGCACTTCGCTGCGCGTGAGGTTGGTCACGAACTTCGCCATGCCGTCGAAGTCGGTGAGGACCTGCCAGGCGACGGCGGCGGGCGCGCGCACGGGGCAGTCGACGGACAGGCGGACCATCTCGCCGTGCTTCTCGGCACGCACGACGATGTCGTCGGTGGACGCTTGCGCCAGGGCAGCGTGCGCGATGCCGGCGAGAACGCAGGCACCAAGCGCGCGGAGCAGGAAGGAAGGGACCGCGACGTGAGCCATCGTGGGAGTGCGCAAGCCCGGTGTGCGTACGCGACGCACGGGCCGGCGATGCTAACATGCGCGCGCCTGTCCTCTCCCTTTCGCGCCGCGCCGAAGATCACGCCATGAGCTCACCCGCCGACCCGTTGCACCTTCCGGACCTGGCGGAGATCCGCGCCGCGCACGCGCGCATCGCGTCGTTCGTGACGCGCACGCCCGTGGTGAACAGCCCCGCGCTCGACGCAGTGGTCGGCGCGACGCTCTATCTCAAGTGCGAGAACCTGCAGCGCGTGGGTGCCTTCAAGGCGCGCGGCGCGTGCAATGCGGTGCTGAGCCTCTCCGCTGCGGCGGCCAGCCACGGCGTGGTGACGCATTCGTCGGGCAATCACGGTGCCGCCGTGGCGTATGCCGCGCAGCGGCGCGGCATCGCGGCGCACGTGGTGATGCCGGAGAACGCCGCGCGCGTGAAGGTCGCGAATGTCGAAGGCCTTGGCGGACAAGTGCACTTCTGTGCGCCGACCATTCCGGCGCGCGAAGTCCTGTGCAACGAAGTGCTGCAGGCCACGGGAGGCACGCTCGTGCATCCCTTCGACGATGCGGCGGTGATCGCGGGACAGGGCACGGCCGCGCTCGAGCTCCTGGCCGAGATTGCGGACCTCGAGGTCGTGGTGGCGCCGGTCGGCGGCGGCGGACTCCTGTCCGGTACGGCGATCGCGGCGCGCGGTGTCGCGCCGCGCATCACGGTGTTCGGCGCCGAGCCCGTGGCGGCGGACGATGCCGCGCGCAGCTTCGCGAGCGGCCAGGTCGAGCCGCTGGCGCCCACGGTCACGATCGCCGATGGCCTGCGCTCGTCGATCGCCCCGCGCACGCTGCGCGCGCTGCGTGCGAACGTCGCGGCGATCGGCACCTGCAGCGAGGGTGCGATCGTGGCGGCGATGCGCCTCGTGTGGGACAAGGCCAAGATCGTGATCGAGCCTTCGTCGGCGGTCGCCATCGCCGCGATGCTGGAGAAGACGATCGACGTCGGCGGCAGGCGCGTGGGCGTGATCGTGACCGGCGGCAACGTGGACCTCGACCGCCTGCCCTGGCAAGCCTGACCAGGCCAGCGAGCGCGCCGCACGCGAGCACTGCGGCAGAGCTTCGCACTCGACCGCTGCGGCAGAGCTTCGTACACGAGCACTGCGACAACGCTTCGTACGCGAGCACTGCGTCGAGTTTTCGTCCGTCGACCTACGCAGGCGGCGCGCTCCGCGCCCCGGCGATCGCCTCGCGCAATCCGTTGAAGACGCCGGGTGCCGCGGCGATCACCTCGCCGGTGCGCAGGAACTGCCCGCCGCCGGCAAAATCCCCGATGCGGCCGCCGGCCTCGTTCACGATGAGCGCGCCGGCGGCGATGTCCCAGGGCTTGAGTCCCGTCATCCAGAAGCCGTCGACGCGCCCGGCGGCCAGGTGCGCGAGCGAGAGCGCGCAGGTGCCCGCCTGGCGCACGCCGGCACAGCGAAGCGACAGCGTCGTGAGCGTGGGCAGGTACGCGGCGAGCTGCGGATGCTCGCGCGGCGGCGCCACGGTGGCCACAAGCGCCTTGCCGACGTCGAGGCAGGTGGACACGCGCAGCGCGACGTCGTTGCACGTGGCGCCGTGTCCCTTCATCGCGGCGAAGAGCTCGTCGCGCACGGGGTCGAGCACGACCGCATGCGTGATCTCGGTGCCACGCACGAGGGCGATCGACACCGCGTAGGCCGGATAGCCGTGGATGAAGTTGGCGCTGCCGTCGAGGGGATCCACGAGCCAGCGATGGCCGCCGCCATCGCGCGCGCCGGCGATGTGCCCGGATTCCTCGCCCAGGATCGCGTGCTCGGGGAACGCGGCGCGCAGCGTGGCGATGATGGCGTCCTCCGCTTCCATGTCGGCGCCGGAGGTGACGCGCGCGTGCTCCTTCGAGAAGGTGGGCAGGTGCGCCAAGTCGCGCGCGGCATCGAGCAGGATGCTGCCGGCCGTGCGCGCCGCGCGCACGGCCACGGCGAGGACCGGGTCGGACGCGGCGCTCACCGGGCCGCCGCCTCGAGCGTCTCCTGCTCCAGCAGGAGATACGTCCCGTAGGCATTGATGCGATTCGCCTGCGCGAACGCGGGGAGCTTCTCGAAGCGCGACCAGTCCGTCGTCGCATAGGCCTCGTCGAATGGGGTGAGATCGGCCACGGCGGCACCCATCGTCTTGCGCAGGTACGCGAGGTAGTCGCGGGTGAGCGCGAGGTCGCGCGCGACGTCGTGCGAGGCCGGGCCGTGCCCGGGGATCGCGACCGTGGGGGCGAGGGCGATGAGGATGTCCATCGACGTGAGCCAGCCCTTGCTGTCCGCGGTCCCCACGAAGGGAATGCGTCCCGCGAAGAGGAGGTCGCCGGCGAAGAGCAGGCGGTCCTCCTCGACGTAGAGCATGATGTCCTCCGGCGAGTGCGCGCCGTGCGCATGGATCACGCGGAAGGTGAGCCCGCCCATGCGGAACGTGGTGTCGCCGTCGAGCCAGAGGTCGGGCACGACCACGCGCGTCTTCTCGTCGACCCAGGGGAAGAGGTCGTCGCGCCGCTGCGTGAGGCGCTCGCCGGCCAGCGGCGATTCGATGTACGCCCGGGCATCGCGGTGTGCCCAGATCTTCGCTCCCGCGGCCTTCAGTGCCTGCAGGCCGTAGATGTGATCGGCGTGATAGTGACTCACGATCACGCGCCGGATCGGCTGCGGCGTGACCTTGCGGATCGCCGCCACCATCGCCTGGCCCAGCGCCGGCGTCCCCAGCGCATCGAAGACGACGACGCCGTCGGTCGTGACCACGAAGCCCGCATTGGACATGAAGCCCTTGTTGGCGACACTCGCCATGCCGGCCTCGCCCTCGAAGAACCAGCCGTGCGGCGAGACCTGCCGCGGCGCGAGCACGATGTCGTTCGGCTCGCCGAGTGCCAGCGTCGTCCAGAGCAGGGCGACGACGAGTGCGAAGGGTAGGCGGGCGGCGATCATCTGCGTACTGTGCCATGAACCGGGGCCCCGCACCGTGACCGTGCGCAATCGTGGCCATCCCGCCAGCACGCCGCCCGCGCCGCGGGATGCGCGGGGCCCCGATTGCTACCGCGCGGCGTTGCGCAGTATGCTTGCGCTTGCACGCCCGTGCATCGCGCGAGCCGACGGCAGATCGGCCGCGTTCATTCCGAGGAGATCCGTCGTGTCCATTCCGCTTTCGCTCAACGTGAACGGCAAGGCCGTCACTACGAACGTCGACGAGCGCACGCTGCTCGTCGACCTCCTGCGCACCGAGCTGGCGCTCACCGGCACGCACGTCGGCTGCGACACCGCGCAGTGCGGCGCGTGCACCGTGCTGGTGGACGGCCGCGCGATCAAGTCGTGCAACGTGCTCGCGGCGCAGGTGGCGGGCGCGCAGGTGCTGACCATCGAAGGGCTCGCGGCGGAGGACGGCACGCTGCATCCGATGCAGGCGGCGTTCCGCGAATGCCACGGACTGCAATGTGGCTTCTGCACGCCGGGCATGGTGCTGAGCGCGCTCGATCTCGTCGCGCGGCATCCGGGTGCGGATGAAAGCACGATCCGCGAGGAGCTCGACGGCAACATCTGCCGCTGTACCGGTTACCAGAACATCGTCAAGGCCGTGCGCATGGGCGCGGCCGAGATGGCGAAGTAGGGAGGCCGCGATGGGTGCCAACGAGACGGGACCGATCGGCCAGGCGGTGCGCCGCCGCGAGGACCAGCGCTTTCTCACGGGTTCCGGGCAGTACACCGACGACGTCGTGATGCCGCGCCAGGCGTGCGCATACTTCCTGCGCTCGCCGCATGCGCACGCGAACATCCGCAGCATCGACTTGAAGGAGGCCAAGGCCGCGCCGGGCGTGGTGGCGATCTATACGGGTGCGGACCTCACCGGGGTCAACGGCCTGCCCTGCGGCTGGCTCATCACCGGCACCGACGGCAAGCCGATGAACGAACCGCCGCATCCGGTGCTGGCACAGGGCAAGGTGCGGCACGTGGGCGATCCGGTAGCGTTGATCGTCGCCGAGACGCTCAACCAGGCCAAGGATGCCGCGGAGCTCGTCGCGGTCGACTACGAGGTGCTGCCCGCGGTGGTGAGCTGCGTGGATGCATTGAAGCCGGGCGCGCCGCAGATCCACGAGCAGGCGCCCGGCAACAAGTGCTACACGTGGGCCTTGGGCGACAAGGCCGCGGTCGACGCCGCGTTCGCCCAGGCGCACCACGTGTCCAAGGTCGACATCGTCAACAACCGGCTCGTCCCCAATGCGATCGAGCCGCGCGCGGCGGTGGCCTCGTACAACCGCGCGGAGCAGGCGTACACGCTCTATGTCGCGAGCCAGAATCCGCACGTCGAGCGCCTGCTCATGACGGCGTTCGTGCTGGGCCTGCCGGAGACGAAGGTGCGCGTGATCGCCCCCGACGTGGGCGGCGGCTTCGGCTCCAAGATCTACCTCTACGCCGAAGAGACGGCGATGGTGTGGGCGTCCAAGCACGTCAATCGCCCGATACGCTGGGCGGCGGAGCGCAGCGAGTCGTTCATCTCCGATGCGCACGGCCGCGATCACGTCACGCACGTGGAGATGGCCTGCGACCAGGACGGCAAGTTCCTCGCGATGCGCGTGGTCACCACCGCCAACCTCGGCGCGTACCTGTCGACGTTCGCCTCGTGCATCCCCACGATCCTCTACGCGACCTTGCTCGCGGGGCAGTACACGACCCCCGCGATCTGGTGCGAGGTCACCGCGGCGTTCACCAACACCGTGCCGGTCGACGCCTACCGCGGCGCGGGACGTCCCGAGGCCACCTACGTCGTGGAGCGCGTGGTCCACCAGGTGGGCGTGGATCTCGGCATCCCGCAGGACGAGATCCGCCGCCGCAACTTCATCCGCACGTTCCCGTATGCGACACCGGTGGCGCTCACCTACGACACCGGCAACTACGACGCCACGCTCGACGAGGCGATGCAGGTCGCCGATGTCGCGGGCTTTGCCGCGCGCAAGGCGGAAGCGGCGTCACGCGGCAAGCTGCGGGGCCTCGGCTACTCCACCTATATCGAGGCCTGCGGGCTCGCGCCGTCGAACATCGCGGGTGCGCTGGGCGCGCGTGCGGGCTTGTACGAGGCAGGCGAGGTGCGCGTGAATCCCACCGGCGGCGTGACCGTCTTCACGGGCTCGCACAGCCACGGCCAGGGCCACGAGACGACCTTCGCGCAAGTAGTGGCATCCCGGCTCGGCATCGACATGAGCACGGTGGAGATCGTGCACGGCGATACCGGCCGCGTTCCCTTCGGCATGGGCACCTACGGCTCGCGCTCGCTCTCGGTGGGCGGTGCCGCGATCGTGAAGGCGATCGACAAGATCATCGCCAAGGGCAAGAAGATCGCGGCGCACCTGCTCGAAGCCGCGGAGACCGACATCGAGTTCAAGGACGGCAAGTTCACCGTGGCAGGCACCGACCGCAGCAAGACCTTCGGCGAGGTGGCGCTCACGGCCTACGTGCCGCACAACTATCCGCTCGACAAGCTCGAGCCGGGACTCGACGAAACTGCCT
>CAZUGY010000019.1:0-40328 GCA_964620265.1 uncultured Alcaligenaceae bacterium | reverse complement strand
GCACAAGTACTTCGGCCGCGACGGCCGCGAAGAGGGCGAGGCGCTGCTCGAACGCCGCAGCGGCGACCAGAACAATCCGCGCATCCTGCAGGCGTTCAACGAAGAGACGCCGGACTGGCTGTCGTTCTTCATGTTCACCTACTTCACCGATCGCGACGGCAAGTTCCAGCTCTGCGCGCTCGCCGAGTCGAGCTTCGACCCGCTCGCGCGCACCACGAAATTCATGCTGACCGAGGAAGCGCACCACATGTTCGTGGGCGAGTCGGGCGTGTCGCGCATCATCGCCCGCACCTGCCAGGCGATGAACGAATTGAAGACCGACGACCCCGCGAAGCTCCGCGCCGCCGGCGTGATCGACCTGCCCACGCTCCAGCGCTATCTCAACTTCCACTTCAGCGTCACCATCGACCTCTTCGGCGCCGACGAGAGCAGCAATGCCGCTACGTTCTACAGCACGGGATTGAAGGGCCGCTTCGAGGAAGGCAAGCGCGACGACGACCATGTGCTGAAGGGCCGCACGTATCCGGTGCTCGCGATCGTCGACGGGCGCCTGGTCGAGCGCGAAGTGCCGATGCTCAATGCCCTGAACGAAGTGCTGCGCGATGACTTCATCCGCGACAGCATCGCGGGCGTGGGCCGCTGGAACAAGGTGATCGAGAAGGCGGGGCTGCCGTTCCGCCTGCACACGCCGCACAAGGCGTTCCACCGCAACATCGGCTCGCTCTCGGGGGCGAAGGTCTCGCCCGACGGCCGCGTGGTGAGCGAGACGGAATGGAAGGCGAAGGTGAACGAGTGGCTGCCGAGCGAGTCGGACCGCGCCTTCGTATCGAGCCTCATGGGACGCGTGGTGGAGCCCGGCAGGTTCGCCAACTGGATCGCGCCGCCGGTGATGGGCATCAACCGGCAGCCCGTGAACTTCGAGTACGTGCGCTTCGGCTGAGCGCGCGCCGCACGCGAACGCACGACGCCACGGAAGCCGCAAGGCCATGGACCACTCCGACGTCGCGGTCATCAAGCAGCACCTGATCGACCCGGAGATCTGCATCCGCTGCAATACCTGCGAGGCGACCTGCCCCGTGGGGGCGATCACGCACGACGCGAACAACTACGTCGTCGACGCGGCCAGGTGCAATGCGTGCATGGCATGCATCTCGCCGTGCCCCACCGGCAGCATCGACAACTGGCGCACGGTGCTGCGGGCGAATGCCTACAGCGTGGAGGCGCAGCTCGGCTGGGAATCGCTGCCGGCGGAGGTCGATGCCACCGAGCTCGCTGCCGTGAATGCCATGGTCGCGCAAAGCGCCGGCGAGGCCGCTGTGGCCCCGTCGGTCGCCTCCGCCGGCACCGGACCGGACACCGCGACGCCCCGCGTCGCAACGGGGGCCACGATCCCGCCGTGGTCGGCCGCGCATGCGTACACCAACCTCTACGGTCCGCGCGCCACGGCCACGTCGATCACCGCCACCGTCGTGGGCAACGTGCGCGTGACCGAGGTCGGCCGCGAATACGACACGCACCACATCGTGCTCGACTTCGGCGCCATGCCGTTCCCCGTGCTCGAGGGACAGAGCATCGGCATCGTTCCGCCCGGCACCGATGCGCAGGGCCATCCGCATCACGCACGGCAGTATTCGGTGGCGAGCCCGCGCAACGGCGAGCGTCCGGGCTACAACAACCTCTCGCTCACGATCAAGCGCGTGCTCCAGGATCATCGCGGCAATCCCGTGCGGGGTGTTGCCAGCAACTACATGTGCGACCTCGCGATCGGCGACACGGTGCAGGTGATCGGGCCCTTCGGCACGACCTTCCTCATGCCGAACCATCCGCGCAGCCACGTCGTGATGATCTGCACGGGCACCGGCAGCGCGCCGATGCGCGCGATGACCGAGTGGCGGCGGCGCCTGCGCAAGTCGGGCAAGTTCGAAAGCGGCAAGCTCCTCCTCTTCTTCGGCGCGCGCACGAAAGAGGACCTGCCCTACTTCGGTCCCCTGCAGAACCTGCCGAAGGACTTCATCGACATCAACTTCGCATTCAGCCGCACGGCAGGGCAGCCGAAGCGCTACGTGCAGGATGCGCTGCGCGAGCGCGCCGCGGACCTGGCCCCGCTGCTCGCCGATCCCGACGCGTACTTCTACGTGTGCGGGCTTCAGGCGATGGAGGAAGGCGTGCTCCTCGCATTGCGCGACGTGGCGGTGGGCGCGGGACTGGAATGGAACGCCATCGCCACCGATTTGCGGCAACAGGGCCGCCTCCATCTGGAGACGTACTGAATGCTCCCGCCTCCCCCTCCTCACGAGCCGCAGCCCACCGCATGAAGTTCGCGCAATTCCACGCCGGACAGATCCTGGAAGCAGGCCCGCGCGCGATCACCGCCGACGAAATCCTGGCCTTCGCCAGGGAATGGGATCCGCAGTGGTTCCACGCCGACCCCGACGCCGCGCGCGCGAGCCGTTTCGGCGGCCTCATCGCGAGCGGCTGGCAGACCTGCGGCATCGCGATGCGCCTCGCCGTGGATCACTTCCTCGCGGGCAGCGAGTCCTTCGCCTCCCCGGGCCTGGCCTACGTGAAGTGGCCGCATCCCGTGCGTCCGGGCGACCGTCTCTCGCTGCGCGCCACCGTGCTCGAGGCGCGCCGCTCGAGCGCCCGCGCGGAGCTCGGCATCCTGCGCTGGCGCTGGCAGCTCATGAACCAGGACGGCACGGAAGTGCTCGATCTCGAGGCCACGAGCCTCTTCGACCTGCCGCCGTAACGCGGCTTCCCTGATGCGCCGCGCAGCGTCCGGTTGCACCGGACATGCGCGGTGGACGCTATCCCGCGCCCTCGTCGCCCGGCTTGCGCAGGAGCGCCTGCCGGTACACTTCGTTACGCGACGCTCCCGTCACGGCTGCCACCACGCGCGCGGCACGCGCGGGCGAGAGCTCCTCGAGAAGCGCGGGCAGCCAGCGCGCGCACTCGGCATCCACCGCCGACGCGACGTCGTCCTCGCTCGCCTCGGGCGCCTTGTCCACCACCAGCACGAATTCGCCGCGCTCGCGATTGGCATCGGCGGCGATCCATGCGGCCGCCTCGCCGAGCGGCAGCGCGGCGATCGACTCGAAGGCCTTGGTGAGCTCGCGCGCCACCACCAGCGTGCGGGCGGGCCCGAGCGCCTGCGCCAACTCCGCCACCGTCGCGCGCACCCGATGCGGCGCCTCGTAGAACACGAGCGCCGCGGGCAGCGCCGCCACGCTCGCCAGGCGCGCGCGGCGTGCCTTGGCCTGCAAGGGCAGGAAGCCCACGAACACGAAGCTCGAAGCGGCAAGCCCCGCCACCGACACCGCCGCGGCAACAGCGGAAGGCCCCGGCACCGGCACCACCGCATGACCCGCAGCACGCACGGCCTGCACGAGCCGCGCCCCCGGATCGCTGATCGCGGGCGTGCCGGCATCGCTCACGAGCGCGACGCTCTCGCCGCGGCCGAGCCGCGCGATCACGTCTGCGCTGCGCCCGGCCTCGTTGTGCGCATGCACGGCGACCACCTTCGTGCCGATGCCGTAGCGCGCCAGCAATCGCGCGCTCATGCGGGTATCCTCGGCCGCGATCACGTCGGCCGTGGCGAGCACGTCCAGCGCCCGCAGGGTCACGTCGCGCAGGTTACCCAGGGGGGTGGCCACCACATATAATGTGCCGGCTGCAGCGCGAAACCGCGCATCCACAGCCGGTATCCCCTCCATCGCGCCCGCCTCGCTCACCGCCGGTTTCCCTCACCCATGACGGCCCCACGCGCGGCGCGCCTCGTTTCGTTCCTCGTTGCAGGCATCGCTGCCTGCGCCGCGGCATTGTCCTTCGCACAGTCGGCGCCGGCAAGCAACGCCGCCGCGGACACGCAGCCGCAGGGACCGGTCGACATCGCCGTCGTGCTGCCGCTCGAAGCCCCGGCGTACGCGCGCGCGGCGGACGCCGTACGCGCGGGCGTGCTGGGCGCGGCCGAGGCGTCGAGGTCCGGCCTGCGGGTGCGTGTGTTCGCCCACGGCGACGACGGCGTGCTCGCCGCCTTCGATGCCGCGCAGGCCGCAGGCGCCAGGGTGATCATCGGGCCGCTGGTGCGCGACGACCTCAAGCTCGTCGCGGCGATGGCGCTCGAGCTTCCCTACACGATCGCGCTCAACCAGTTCGACGAAGCCGCCGGCCCGCCCCCCACGCTCTACACCTTTCCGCTGTCCATCGAGAGCGATGCCCGTCTCATCGCCCGCCGCATCCACGACACGCCGCCCTCGCCCAACGCCGGCCAGGGCGCGGTGATCGTGTCGAGCGAGTCTGCGCTCATGCGTCGCTTCGCCGCGGCCTTCACGGACGAGTGGCAGGCCGCGGGCGGCAGCGTGCCGGGCATGTTCCGCTACGACGGTACCGCCGATGCGATGACCGCGGTGCGCCGCGACCTCGCGCGCCGTCCACCCGCCGCCGTCGTGCTGGCGCTCGACGGCACCAGCGCCGCGCGCGCCAAGCCCTACCTGGGCGTGCTGCCCACCTATGCGAGCGCGCTCGTGTTCGAGCGCGACATCACGGCCACCGTGCGCGATCTCGACGGCCTCGTGCTCGCCGAGATCCCGTGGATCGTCACGCCGGATGCGCCGCAGTTCGCCGACCTGCCGCGCCGCGAGTTCCCGAGCGCCGCGCTCACGCGGCTGTACGCGCTCGGCCTCGATGCCTATCGCGTCGCCACGGCCTTCCGCGACGGCGAGCCCGCGTCGCTCCGCTTCGACGGCGCCAGCGGCGAGATATCGCTGGACGGCCGCCAGTTCGCACGCGAGGGTCGCTTCGCCGTGTATCGCGAAGGGTCGCTCGTGCCCTTCGATGGCGCCCGCTGACGCGCCCCACCTCGTGCGCGGCGCGCAGGCCGAAAGCCTCGCCGCGGATTTCCTCGAACGCCAGGGGCTCGCCATCCTCGCCCGCAACTTCCGCACGCGCCGCGGCGAGATCGACCTCATTGCCCGCGACGGCGACACGGTGGTGTTCGTCGAGGTGCGCCTGCGCGCCCGCAGCGACTTCGGGGGCGCCGCGGGCAGCGTCACGGCGCGCAAGCAGCAGCGCCTCGTGTCGGCGGCGCAAGCGTGGCTGTCGCGCCTGCGCCGCGAGCCGCCCTGCCGCTTCGATGCCGTATTGCTCGATCGCCTCGATCCCGGGGCCATCGTCTGGGAGCGCGACGTGATCGCAATCGATTAGAATCCGCGCCATGGTCGACCACGAACAGCGCGTGCACACCCACTTCGCCGACAGCGCCCGGCTCAAATCGGAAGCCGCGGCGATGCTCGCGCCCGAGATCGCCCGCGCCGGCGCCCTCATGGCCGAAAGCCTCCTGGCCGACGGCAAGATCCTCTCCTGCGGCAACGGCGGCTCGGCCGCCGATGCGCAGCACTTCGCGGCCGAGCTCGTGGGCCGCTTCGAGCGCGAGCGCCCGGAGCTGCCCGCGATCGCACTCACCACCGACACCTCGCTCCTCACCGCGGTCGCCAACGACTATTCCTTCGAGCAGGTCTTCGCCAAATCGGTGCGCGCACTGGGTGCGAAGGGCGACGTGCTCCTCGCGATCTCCACGTCGGGCAACTCGGGCAACGTCATCGCGGCCATCGAGGCCGCGCACCTGCGCGAGATGCGCGTGGTGGCCATGACGGGCAAGGGCGGCGGGCGCATCGGTGAACTCCTGCAGCCGGGCGATGTCCACCTGTGCGTGCCGCACTCGCGCACGATGCGCATCCAGGAGGTTCACCTGCTCATGATCCATTGCATGTGCGACATCATCGACGCCACCTTGCTGGGCGACCTCGAAGGCGACGCATGACGACCCGCGCGGATGCTCCGAACACCACGCTGCTCCTGGCCGATCGCGCCGGGCTCGTCGGCACGCTCCTCACGATCGTCGCCATCGCCGTCGGCGTGCCCGCGATGTCGGGTTGCGTGGCCGTGGTGGCCGCCGGCGCCGGCAGCGCCGCGCTCGTGGCCACCGACCGCCGCACCACGGGCACCCAGGTCGACGACGAGGGTATCGAGCTCAAGATCCTCGACCAGATCGCCAGGACGCAGGGCGACAAGGTGCATGTGAACGTCACGAGCTACAACGGCAACGTGCTGCTCACCGGGGAGGCGCCCGATGCCGCCACCGTCACGGCCATCGGCGCGGCAGCCAAGGCCACGGAGAAGGTGAACACGGTGCACAACGAGATCGTGGTCGCGCCGCTGTCCGAGCTCGGCCAGCGCACCAACGACACCTACATCACGTCGAAGGTCAAGACGCGCTTCATCGAGGCCAACCGCTTCCCGCCCAATGCGGTGAAGGTCGTCACCGAGCGCGGCGTGGTGTACCTGCTGGGCATCGTCAGTCGTCCCGAGGGCGACATCGCAGGCGAGACCGCCGCCACCACGACGGGCGTGGTCAAGGTGGTCAAGGTCTTCGAGTACCGCTAGCCGCGCATCGCACGCGATGCGCTCGCACGACAACGTGGCCACGCGCGAGGATGCGCTCGCGCGCATCGCGTTGCTGCCGCGTCCGCTCGTGATGACCAACGGCGTGTTCGACCTCCTGCACCGCGGACACGTCGCCTATCTCGAGGCCGCCCGCGCCGAAGGCGCGAGCCTCGTGGTGGCGGTCAACTCCGATGCGAGCGTGAAGCGCCTGGGCAAGGGCGACGACCGTCCGCTGAACACGCTGGACGACCGCATGGCGGTGGTGGCGGGCCTGGCCTGCGTGGACCTCGTGGTGCCCTTCGACGACAACACGCCGCGCGACCTCATCGTAGCCGCGATGCCCGACGTGCTCGTCAAGGGCGGCGACTACACGGCGCAGACCACGGCCGGTGCGGCGGAGGTGATCGCCCACGGGGGACGCTTCACCGCCATCCCCTTCACGTTCGACCGGTCGACCACCGCGCTGGTGAAGCGCATCCGGCGCTGATCCTGCCGCAACACCACGCCGCTCCCGGCGCGCGCCATGCGGTGATCGCGTAGCGGGCGCGGGGCCCCGGCGGTGGCCCTTGCTATACTCGGGTGCTCTTCCGCTCATCCCCGCACCACAGATGCAACACGCCGACCACGAAGTCGATGCGCGCGGCCTCAACTGCCCGCTCCCCATCCTGCGCACGAAGAAGATGCTGAACGGCATGGCGTCGGGCCAGGTGCTGCACATCATGGCCACCGACCCCGCGAGCGTCCGCGACTTCCAGGCTTTTGCCCGGCAAACCGGCAACGAGCTCCTGGAGCACGCGGAGCAGGACGGCGCCTTCCACTTCTACATGAAGCGCCGTTAGGACGCCTGTCGCGGCATCGCGCCCGGGACGCGAAGCGCCCCCACGCGGAAGGCAAGCCCCCAGCGCCGCTACGCTACCGCCGGTAGCGGTTCAGGAACTCCGCCACGATCCCCTTCTGCGAGCGATCGATCGACGCATCGAGCGAGCGGTCGTTGGGATCGTATTGCTTGGCCTTGCGGAAGGCGATGATCGCGTCCTGGTGATAGCCCTGCGCCTGCAATGCGGCGCCCAGGCAGCGGTACGAATCCGCGCTCGCGAGCTCGAGCTCCGTCCACGCCTTGCAAAGCTCGGACGCGCGACGCCAGTTGCCCGCGCGCAGCATGCGCGGACCTTCCACGCTGACCACCGCGATCTTCGCCCTGCGCTCGGCAAATGCCGCGGCGAGGTCGGTGTCGATCGGCAGTGACGGATCCGTGGGGATCCTGGGCGACGTCGTCGTCGCGGCCGTATTGCCGGACGAAGGCACCGGCACGGCGACGAGGCCCGACGACGACGTGGCGGGTGCCGCCGTGGCAGGCAACGGCGTGCTCGATACCACAGACGATGGCGGATCGGTCGGCAGCGTGGTCTCCGGCGCGCTCGCGCGCCCCACGGCACCTGAGGTCGTGTCGCCGCCGTTCACCGGCGCCGAGGACTGCGGCGCACCGGAGATGCGGCCCGCACCGCCGGCGAAGCCGCCGGTGAGCGTCTGCGCGGAGGGGATCGCCTCGGCGATGGTCGTGCGCGCCCAGGCGATCGAATCGGCCATCGGCTGGTGCCAGGCGACGCCGTAGAGCCACAGCATCGCCGCCAGGCCGCACACGCCAGTGACCGTGTTGAGCACGCCGGGCGGGCCGTGGGTCACGAGCACGTCCTGCGCGAAGTCCCAATCCGTCTCCTGGTTCTGCGCGAGCTTCTCGTAGGCCACCGCGATCAGCACCGGAGCGAGCAGCGGGAAGCCGCAGCCGATGCCCTCCCACCACACGCGGAAGGAGCGTCGCAACGCGCGCTGGAGCTGCGTGCGCGTGTCCCGCGGCGCATAGGCATCGGAAATCGAGAACTGGAGGAAGACACCGAAGAGCCACTTGCCGGGCGTGGTGCCGATGGAAGCGATCAGCAGCGCCTCCACGGGGACGAAGGTCCCGGTGATGAGGACCGGCGCCAGCAGAGGATGCCCCAGCCAGAACGCGAGCTCCGGCGCGACGAGGCCGAGCCCGCGCAGCTCGGAGAGGAGGAGCGCCAGCACGAGCCCCCAGATCGCGTAGTCGAAGATGCGCGCGGCCAGGCGCTGCCACGGCCGCGCCTCGCTGGTGCGGCCCGACTTGGCCCGTTCGAGCTCCGCCATGCGGAGCTGGAAGATCCAGCTCGCGTCTTCCTGCGGCTGGTTGGTGCCAAGGAACACGCTCTTCTCGCGCCGCCAATTCAGGATCGCAAGGTCGGTCTGCGGCACCAGCACCGGCTGCGGGGTGCCCTTGCGCCGGCGCAGGTAGGCCACGCCGTGCACGGCGCCGTACACGAGCGTGAGCGCGAGCAGCGTGATCGTGAGCCAGACCAGCACCTGCTTGGCCACGAGGATCGTGTCCGCCGGCGTGACGAACACGATCGCCGCGGCGATGAAGGCACCGAAGAACGCGCACAGGCCGATGGTGACGATGGGCGAGCGCCCGAAGGAGGCCACGCGCTCGGTGAGGCCGGGATGATGCGGGTTGCGCACGGGCACCGGCTCGACGGCGTCGAGGCCCGTCTCGAGCTCCTCGTCCATCGCCTCCGGCGACTTGGGCGCGGCCGGCTCCTCGAGCTTGTCGACGTCCGTCTGCTCGCCGGCCTCGGCCACCGCATGGCTCACCACGTGCGCGATGCGCTGCTCGGTGTCGCCGGCGGAGACGGCGAGCTCCTCGTCGTAATGCGTGCGCCGCTCGGGATCCGACAGGATCCGGCTCGCGTGGTTGATGAAGCGCAGCGCCTCCTCGACGTTGCCCTGTCCGTCCCGCGTCTTGGCGTAGTACTTGCGGATCACGCGGCGCAACGCCGCCCGCACGTCCTCGTCGGAGGACGTGGGGAGGATGCCGAGTGCCTCGTACAGCGTTGCCTTCATGCGGAAGGGGCCTCGCGGTGGACCTGTAATTATGCCGTTGGAATGCGCCGGCGATAGCCCTGAATGTTCCCCTTGCACGAAAAAGCAAGAAACGGGCCGTGGGCAGCGCAAGCGATGACCTGCCAAACCGCACCCTCCGGTCCTGCGCACCGGGTGCCGTCCGCCAAGAAAAACGGCCCGCGAAGGGCCGTTTTTCCTGTCCTGCGAAGCCGCCGGAAAGGCGGCGAACCGATCTACTCGCCCTTGGGGGCCGCGGCGGCCTTGGGCGCCACGTTCTTGTGATGCTCGAGCTTTTCGCGGATGCGCGCCGACTTGCCGGAGCGATCGCGCAGGTAGTAGAGCTTGGCACGGCGGACGTCGCCCCTGCGCTTCACCTCGATGGAGGCGAGTAGCGGCGAGTACGTCTGGAACGTGCGCTCGACGCCTTCGCCGCTGCTGATCTTGCGGACGGTGAACGAGGAATTGAGGCCGCGGTTGCGCTTGCCGATGACCACGCCTTCGTAGGCCTGCACGCGCTTGCGCTCGCCTTCGACGA
The DNA here is from genome assembly GCA_964620265.1 of uncultured Alcaligenaceae bacterium. Taxonomy (GTDB): domain Bacteria; phylum Pseudomonadota; class Gammaproteobacteria; order Burkholderiales; family Casimicrobiaceae; genus VBCG01. Next base: position 30,439 of record CAZUGY010000019.1, on the reverse strand, counting down.
CGTTCACGTTGACGATGACGGTGTCGCCCGGGGCGAAGTCGGGGATCGTCTTGTTGAGGCGGGCGATCTCTTCCTTCTCGAGCGTTTCGATGATGTTCATGTTGCTTCCTTCGTGTTGACGGCGATCAGCGCAGGTTCCGGCGGCGGTGGCCTCCGGCGCCTGATGGGCGCCTGATTCGTTATGGTGTTGCGTTACCTGACTTCTGACTTCTGGCTTCTGACTCCTGGCCCAGCAGCGCCGCCTCTTCCTTCGTGAGCGCGCGGCCTTCGAGCAAATCGGGCCGCCGCTCCCGCGTGCGCTGCAACGACTGTGCAAGGCGCCAGCGGCGAATCTTTTCATGATGGCCCGACAACAGCACCTCGGGCACCGCCATCCCTTCGTACACCTCCGGCCGCGTGTAGTGCGGACAGTCGAGAAGCCCCTCGGCAAACGAATCCTCGCGCGCCGACTGCTCGTCGTTCAACGCCCCCGGCAGCAACCGGGCGATCGCATCGACCAGCATCAGCGCCGGCAACTCGCCGCCGGAGACCACGAAATCACCGATCGCGATTTCCTCGTCGACTTCGCGCGCGATCAGGCGCTCGTCGATGCCTTCGTAGCGGCCGGCCAGGAGCACGTAGCCCGCTTCCGGCGCCGCCGCCAGCTCCGCCACCCGCGCATGCACGAGCGGCGTGCCGGCCGGCGACAGGTGGATCACCCGCGAACTCGTGGCACCTGCCGCCGCCTGCGCGGCTTTCGCCGCGGCGATGGCCTGCGCCAGCGGCCCCGGCAGCATCACCATCCCCGGCCCGCCGCCATACGGCCGGTCGTCCACGGTGCGGTGGGCATCGGTGGCGAAGTCGCGCGGATTCCACACGCCCAACTGCCACAGGCCCCGCTCCTGCGCACGTCCGGTCACGCCGATCGCCGCCGCCTGCGCCACCATCTCCGGAAACAGCGTGACGACATCGATCCGCACGGCGTTCCCTATGGTCCCTAATAGTCCTTCTGCCAGTCCACCTCGATGCGCCCGCCGGCCATGTCCACGGTATCGACGTAGGCCTCGACGAACGGCACGAGGTGCGTCCCGGCCTCGCCCGTCACGCGCAGCACCGGATGCGCGCCGAAATCCTGCACTTCCACGACCTTGCCGAGCGACTCGCCCTGCCGGTTCACCACCGCGAGGCCCACGAGGTCGGCAACGTACACCTCGTCGCCACCGGCCCTGGGCAGCGCGTCGCGCGCAACGCCGACCTCACCACCCGCATACGCCGCCGCCGCCTCGCGGTTGTCGAGCCCCGCGAGCTGCACCACCAGCGTGTTGCCGTGGCTGCGACCCTCGGTCAGCCTGACCTTCTGCCAGGTATCGGCTTTGCCCCGCTTGCGCAACCACCACTCGGGATAGTCGAGAAGCGCTTCGTGCTCGCGGGTGGAGGGCAGGATCTTGAGCCATCCCCTGACGCCATAGGGAGCCGCGATGCGGCCCATCACGACGATGTCCTGCGGAATGGCGATGTGTCCGTCGCGGCCGCTGCCGGCCGCGCCTTCCGAATCAATCAGGCCGCGGGTGCCGCCGCCGGCTTGGCCGCGGCGTTGCGCTTCACGAGCCCCGCCACCGTGTCGGACAGTTGCGCGCCGCGCTCCTGCCAGTAGCTCACGCGCTCGACGGAAAGGCGCAGGGCCTCTTCCTTTTCCGTGGCGATCGGATTGTAGAAGCCGACGCGCTCGATGAAGCGGCCATCGCGGCGGGTGCGCGAATCGGCGACGACGATGTTGTAGAAGGGGCGCTTCTTGGCACCCCCGCGGGCGAGGCGAATGACGACCATGACGTTTGCTTCCTGTGCGAAGGCGCCGGCACGGGTGCTGCGCCCGGCTGGCAGAAAAGGAAAAGACTCTGATTCTACAATGAAAAGCGCGCGCCAGGCAAGGCGTCTTCGCCGACCGCAGGGGGGCACCGCCCGCCTCCGCTGTACGGCCGGCGGGCCTCGTCGCGCGTTCGCCTCGTGACACCTGGCGACCGCGATGAATCGCGCGGGCCGCCACCCGACGGCATGACTCTTGCGTCATCGCTGTCATTCCACGGAGGACTCATGCTGCGTCGACGTTTCGTCATGGGAGCGGCCTCGGCCGCCATCACCGCGCCGCTGGCTGGCGGGCTTGCCGGATGCAATGGTGGCGACGCGGGCGGCCTGCCGCCCCCGGTACCGCCGTCGAGCGTCGTGCTGTCGCTGCCCAAGGACATGTACATGCACCCGGGCGCGCCCACCGAGTGGTTCTGGCACATCGGCACGCTGCGCGCGGGCAATCGCGTGTTCGGCTTCGAGATCAACGCCGCCTCCTTCGCCGGCTACGGCACGCAGAGCTTCGCCTTCAGCCAGATCATGCTGTCCGACATCGAGCACAAGCGGCACTACCAGCGCACCACGCCGTACGTGCCGCCCCTCGTGTTCAACCCCGAGACGTGGGCGCAATCGAACGTCAATGCGAACTGGCATGCCGGCCTCGGCGATGCCAACAACTGGCTCTCGGCACTCACGCTCACGAATCCGGGAACGGGCTATACCGACAACGCGCTCGTGGTCATCAGCGGCGGCGGCGGGGACGGCGCCTTCGGCATCGCCGTGCGCAATCCGCTGACAAACACGATCGCCGACGTCGTGCTGAGCAGCCCCGGTCAGGGGTACACGTCGCAGCCCACCGTCACGATCGTGGGCGGGGGCGGCACCGGCGCCACGGCGATGGCCATCAACACCTACATCGCCATGCGCTCGCCGGCGAGCGACCCCACGCGCAACATGACCGTGCAGGCCGTGCTGCAGGACACCGTCACGTCTACGCGGGTGACGTTCGACCTGCGGATGTCGCAGCAGGGACGTCCCTTCTTCGTGTTCGGCACCGGCATGAATCCGGGCGGCGACGGCACGCTCGCAACGAGCAACTTCTACTTCTCCCTCACGCGCATGCAGACGACGGGCACCATCGACATCGACGGCGTCGTGCACCCGGTGAGCGGCATGACCTGGATGGACCACGAGTACGGCGCATTCGGCACGTCCACCAACCCCGTCAAGTGGATCCTGCAGGACATGCAACTCGACAACGGCGTGTGCATCTCGAACTACGCCACCGTGGACCCCACCACGCTCGCGCTCGGCCGCACGGTGGCGGGCCATGCCACGGTCCAGGATCCCAACGGCGACACGTGGTACGTCGAATCCACCATAACACCCGTGGGCCGGACGTGGACGAGCCCGGTCTCGGGCGCCACCTACTTCCTGCAGATTCGCGTGGAGATCCCCACCTTCAACGCATCTTTCATGGTCGGCGCGCTGATGGACGACCAGGAGTTTCCGGTGGCGAGCGCTCCGGTGTACGAAGGCGTGGCGGTCGCGACGGGCACCTTCCAGGGGCAAGCCGCGGCGGGGACGGCGTGGATGGAACAGGCGATGTGACACGCGTCCTGTGCCACGCGTGGCCGTGAGCGGGACGACGTCGTCGTCGGCTGCTTCCTAGCGCATCCCCGGCAGCATCCCCTTCATCCCCCGCAGCATCTTCTGCATCCCGCCCTTCGCGACCATCTTCATCATCTTCTGGGTCTGCTCGAACTGGTTGAGGAGCTGGTTCACCTCCTGCACCGAGACTCCCGCCCCGGCCGCGATCCGGCGCTTGCGCGAGGCCTTCAGGAGCTCGGGCTTGGCCCGCTCGCCGGGGGTCATCGAGTCGATGATCCCCTCGATGCGCGCGAGCTTGCGCTCGTCCACGGTGGCGCCTTGCGCTGCCCGGGCGAGCTCGGCGGGCAGCTTGTCCATCATGCCGGCGATGCCGCCCATCTTGCGCATCTGCGCGAACTGCGCCTTGAAGTCGGTCAGGTCGAAGCCCTTGCCGGTCTTGACCTTCTTCGCGAGCTTCTTCGCTTCGTCGAGATCGACGTTCTTCTGCGCTTCCTCGATCAGCGAGAGCACGTCGCCCATGCCGAGGATGCGCGCGGCCATGCGCTCGGGGTGGAAGACCTCGAGGCCGTTGATCTTCTCCGCGACGCCCACGAACTTGATCGGCGCGCCGGTCACGTGACGCACCGACAGCGCCGCACCGCCGCGGGCGTCGCCGTCGAGCTTGGTGAGGATCACGCCGGTGAGCGGCAGCGCCTCCCGGAACGCCTTCGCAGTATTGACCGCATCCTGGCCCTGCATCGCATCGACGACGAAGAGCGTCTCGATCGGCTTCACCGCCGCGTGCAGGTCGGCGATCTCGCGCATCATCGCCTCGTCCACGCCCAGGCGTCCCGCGGTGTCGACGATCAGCACGTCGTGATAGTGCTTGCGCGCCCAGTCGAGCGCGTTGCGCGCGATGTCGACGGGCTTCTCGCTGGCCGTGGACGGGAAGAAGTCCACGCCCACCTGCTCCGCAAGCAAGCGCAGCTGCTCGATGGCCGCGGGACGGTACACGTCCGCCGACACCAGCAGCACCTTCTTCTTCTGCTCCGCGGACAAAAGGCGCGCGAGCTTGCCGGCGGTGGTGGTCTTGCCCGCACCCTGCAGGCCGGCGAGCAGGAACACCGCCGGCGGCTGCGTGGCGAACGACAGCGGCTGCGCCGCGCCGCCCATGAGCGCGGTGAGCTCGCGATTGACCACGCCGATCAGCGCCTGGCCCGGGGTGAGCGAGCCCACCACCTCCTCGCCCTGCGCCTTCTCGCGCACGTTGGCGACGAACTCGCGCACCACCGGCAGCGCGACGTCGGCGTCGAGGAGCGCCAGGCGCACCTCGCGCAGGGCGTCCTGGATGTTGTCTTCGGTGAGCCGCGCCTGGCCGCGCAGCTCCTTCACGACGCGCGACAGGCGTTCGGTCAGGTTCTCGAGCATGGGTGATTTCCGCTAAATCGGGGCGAAGGGCATCGGGTACACTGGAATGCCGGCACCGCGCAGCGCGAGACGGCACGAAACTTTGGCCGCCGCCTCTCCTTCGACCCTTGATTTTACTGTACGTCGCCGTCGCCCTCCTGTACGGCCTCGCGGCATGGCTGCACGGCTCGGCCACGCGCCCGGGCCACCCGCGCGCCGGATTGGCGTTGGCCCTGGTCGCCCTCGCGCTGCATGCGTTGACGCTGGCCCGCGCGACCTTCACCGCCGCCGGGCTCGACCTGTCCTTCCCGCAGGCGCTCTCGCTCGTGGCCTGGCTGACGGCGCTCGTGGCCGTGGCCACCGGGCTCCTGCGCAAGCTGCCCGGCGTTGCCACCATCGTGCTCCCCGTGGCCGCCGTGTGCGCGCTGGCGCCGCTCGCGGTGAGCGTGCCGCACCGCTATCCCTACGGCAGCGAGACCTGGGCCACCCTGCACATCGCGGTGGCCCTCGTGGCCTACGCGTTCTTCGCGGTGGCGGCCCTGCAGGCGCTGCTTCTGCTGGGTCTCGAGCGGCGCGTCCACCGTGGGGCCGCACCCGCCCGCAGCGACGGCGCCCTCCCGGTGCTCACCCTCGAAGCCCTCCTCTTCCAACTGGTGGCGAGCGGCTTCGTGCTGCTCACGCTGACGCTCGTGAGCGGCATCGTCTTCTCCGAGCAGCTCTTCGGACGGCCGCTCACGTTCAACCACAAGAACGTGCTGTCGCTCGCGGGATTCGCCACCTTCGCGGTCCTGCTGTGGGGCCGCTGGCGCTACGGCTGGCGCGGACGGCGCGCCTTGCTCGTGGTGGTCGGCGGGACCGCGCTGCTCGTATTGGGCTACCTCGGCAGCAAGTTCGTCGCGCAGATCGTGCTCGGGCGCTAGCCGGCGCCGGGTCACGATGATTTGTCGCCGTCCCCCGTGATGCGCTAGTCTCCCTCGTCGCATCGTCTGGGGAGCGGATCGTGGGGCAAAGCCGCACAGCATTTCAGGCAGGTCGAATGGGCAAGCAGATCCGGCGGCTCGCGCTGCTGGTGTCGTGGTGGCCCATGCTGCTCGCGGCCGCGCCGGTCGCGATGGACGCCGACGGCCAGCTCGCGCACGCGGCACCGGCGCACCAGCTGTCGGTGTCGCGCCTGGTCGTGCGCCTGGTGCCCGCGCTGCAACCGGCGGCGGGCGAGGTCCTCGATGACGCGCTGCGTGCGCGCCTCGCGGCGGCCGTGGGTCATCCGCTCGGGGTCGGCACGCCCACGCGCGGCGGTGACCAGATCCTCACGCTCGCCTCGCCGGTTTCCGTCGTCGAGGGCAAGCGGATCGTGGCGGCCTTGCGGATGCAGCAGGGCATCCTGCGCGCGGAGCTCGACCGCCGCGAGTCCTCGCGGAGCCGGATCAAGGCCGCTGCGACGGATACCGATACGCAGCCGGTCATCCGCCGGTTCATCGTCACCTTCGACGATCCTGCCACCCACGCGCTGGCGGCGGCCAACGGAAGGCTTGGCCCGGAGTGGGATGCGTTGCTCACCGCGGGTGCCGGCGTGCCGATGCACGTGGTCCGCCCCACCATAGGAGGCGCCTGGATCATCGAGACGCTGTCTGCCGTCACCAGCGACCGCGCGGATGCGATCGCCGCGCGACTCGAAGCGACCCCGGGGATCCGGTACGCCCGACCCAACCGGCCCGCCAAGGCACAGGCCTACTACCCTGATGACACCTATTACCAGAACGGACGCCAGCCCAATCTCGCCAATCCGCTGACCACCGACTATTACGGCATCGACGCGCCCAATGCCTGGGACATCACCGTCGGCGACGACACGATCATCGCCGTCATCGACACGGGCGTGCGCCCGCATGGCGAGCTGTACGAGCGCCTGCTCGACGGCTACAACTTCATCGCGGACCCCGATACGCCGCAAGACGGCACGGGCCGCGGACCCGACGGCATCGACGAAGGCAACTGGCGATCCGCAGGCGATTGCAAGGGCAAAGCTGCCCGCGACAGCTCGTGGCACGGAACCCACGTGGCCGGCATCATCGCCGCCGAGAGCGACAACGCCAACGGCATCGCCGGCATCAACTGGTACGCGCAGATCCTCCCGATCAAGGTGCTCGGGTCCTGCGGCGGCACGGACAGCGACATCCTCGAAGGCATGCAGTGGGCTGCGGGCCTGCCCGTGCCCGGGGTGCCGGACAATCCCAATCCCGCCCGCGTGATCAACATGAGCCTCGGCGGGAAGGGCGCGTGCGACGAGCAGTATCAGGGCGCGATCGACGCGGTGCTGGCGCGCGGCGCCTTCATCGCCGTCGCCGCGGGGAACGATAGCGAGGACATCGACGGCTACTCACCCGCGGGATGCTATGGCGTCAGCACGGTCGCCGCCACCGACCCGTATGGATTCCTCGCGAGCTACAGCAACTACAGCGTCTACGTCGACATCGCCGCGCCTGGCGGTGACCAGTCGCGCTACGGCAGCCGCTGGGGTATCTGGTCCACGACCAACACCGGCACCAGGGGACCCGAGTACGCAACCTACGTTGCCATGCAGGGCACCAGCCAGGCGACGCCGCACGTGGCCGGAGTCGCCTCGTTGATGCTTTCGGTCAATCCCTACCTGACGCCCGCGCAGATCAAGTCGATCATGGCCGATACCTCGTCCTATTTCGCGCCGACGTCGGTCTGCCGCACCACCGGCGCCTGCGGGGCGGGCATCGTCAATGCGTTCTACGCGGTCAAGGAAGCGGTGCGCCAGTTGAACATCCAGAGCACCTCGGTGATCGAGTTCTACAATGCCGCGCTCGACCACTACTTCGTCAGTGCGGAGCCGCTCGAGATCAGCGCGCTGGACACCGGCAAGCTCCCGGGCTGGCGGCGCACGGGGCAATCGTTCAACGCCTACAAATATCCGGCGGCGGGCAGCAGTCCGGTATGCCGCTTCTACATTCCACCGCAGTACGGCGATTCCCACTTCTTCTCGGCGTCTCCCACGGAGTGTGCCAACGTCCACGCCCGGTTTTCCGCGTTCGCCTACGAAGCGCCCGACGTCTTCTACATCGACCTGCCCGACGTTACCACCGGCGCGTGCCCGCAAGGCAACACGCCGGTGTATCGGCTGTGGAATCAGCGCGCGGACAGCAACCACCGCTACACCACCAGCATCGCGCTGCGCAACCAGATGCTGGCAAGGGGATACGTCGCCGAGGGCTACGGCCCGCAGGCGGTCGCCATGTGCTCGGTCCATTAGGGAGGCTTCGCGGGTCGCCTGCGGGCATGCCGGCGTGCCCGCTCCGGGGGTGGATCCCCGGCGTTCTTTGCAGGAAACAGACGCCGGCGCGGCACTGCAGCCGGAGCCTCCCTTGCCTTTACAAACCCCCCTCGGGCGGGCATCATCGTTTGTGACCCTGTTTTATGCATTTGGAATAGCACGGTTTTCTCGGGTCGGCGCGATCCTTGCTTGCCCCTCCGCCATGACCCGGGTCCGGCACCGCCTCGCGCCGTGTCCCGACCCTCGAACCGCCTGACCCTACAAGACCCGCTTCGCTATCGATGGCCACCAACGCCGCCACCCGCAACATCAGCGGTCTAGCCCGCGCGCTCGCGCAGAGCGGGCTCATGTCCGAATACGAGGCGGAGACGCTGCAGACGCAGGCGCAGACCGGCGGCGTGTCGTTCGTCGAGCAGGTGCTCTCGGGCAAGCGGATGACGGCGCAGCAGCTCGCGGTGTTCGCCTCGCGCGCCTTCGGCACGCCGCTGCTCGACCTCGCCGCCTTCGACACCGACCACATCCAGAAGGACCTGATCGACGTCAAGATGGCGCAGACGCGCCGCGTGCTGCCGCTGTACAAGCGCAGCAACAAGCTCTACGTCGCGATCTCCGACCCGGCCAACCTCCAGGCACTCGAAGAGGTGCGCTTCAAGACGAACCTCGTGCCGGAGGCCATCGTCGTGGAGGACGACAAGCTCGCGACGGTGATCGCGCGCATCGTCGAGCAGAGCGGCGCCAACCTGAAGGAGATGTCCAAGCTCGACGACCTCGAGATCGGCCTCGAGGACGGCAATCCGCCCAACTCCGCCTCGGTCGAGGACGAGACCGACGTCGAGGACGCGCCGGTCGTCAAGTACATCCAGAAGCTCCTGGTCGACGCCATCAACGCCGGCGCCTCGGACATCCACTTCGAGCCCTACGAGCGCTTCTACCGCGTGCGCTATCGCGTGGACGGGATCCTCGCCGAGATCACGCAGCCGCCGCTCGCGATCAAGGACAAGGTCGCCTCGCGCATCAAGGTCATCAGCAGGCTCGACATCTCCGAAAAGCGCGTCCCGCAGGACGGCCGGATGAAGCTCGTGCTGTCCAAGGTCAAGACGATCGACTTCCGCGTATCGACGATGCCCACGCTCTACGGCGAGAAGATCGTGATGCGCATCCTCGACTCGTCGGGCGTGAAGCTCGGCATCGAGGCGCTGGGCTACGAGCCCGAGCAGCAGGAGGCGCTGATGCACGCGATCAAGCGCCCCTACGGCATGATCCTCGTGACCGGGCCCACGGGCAGCGGCAAGACCGTGTCGCTGTATACCTGCCTCAACATCCTGAACCAGCCCGGCGTGAACATCTCCACCGCCGAGGACCCCGCGGAAATCCAGCTCCCCGGCGTGAACCAGGTCAACATCAACGACAAGGCGGGCCTCACCTTCTCCGCGGCGCTCAAGGCCTTCCTGCGGCAGGATCCGGACATCATCATGGTCGGCGAAATCCGCGACCTCGAGACGGCCGACATCGCGATCAAGGCCGCGCAGACGGGCCACCTCGTGCTGTCCACGCTGCACACCAACGACGCGCCCACCACGCTCACGCGGATGCTCAACATGGGCGTGGCGCCGTTCAACGTGGCCTCCTCGGTGATCCTCATCACCGCGCAGCGCCTGGGCCGGCGCCTGTGCCCGCAATGCAAGAAGCCCGAGGACATCCCGCCCGAGGCGCTGCTGCAGGCCGGCTTCACGCAGGAAGACCTCGACGGCTCGTGGACGCCCTACGGCCCCGTGGGCTGCGACCACTGCAAGGGCAGCGGCTACAAGGGGCGCGTGGGCGTGTACCAGGTCATGCCGATCACCGACGAGATGCGCCAGGTGATCATGCGCAACGGCAATGCCCTCGACATCGCCGAGCAGGCGCAGAAGGAAGGCGTGCGCGACCTGCGCCAGTCGGGATTGCTCAAGGTCAAGACCGGCATGACATCCCTCGAGGAAATCGAGGCGATCACGAACGAGTAGCAGGAAGGGAAGCTCATGGCCACTGCAACTGCAACCGCCCGCCGCGACGTCAAGGAGTACACCTTCGTCTGGGAGGGGACCGACCGCAGCAACCGCCAGGTGCGCGGCGAATCGAAGGCCGCGTCGGAAACGGTGGTCGTCACCAACCTGCGCCGGCAGGGCATCCGCATCGCGAAGATCAAGAAGCAGACCTTCCGCGGCGGCAAGAAGGTCACCGACAAGGACATCGCGTTCTTCACGCGCCAGCTCGCCACGATGCTGCGCGCCGGCGTCCCGCTGCTCCAATCCTTCGAGATCGTCGCCCGCGGCCACAGCAATGCGCGCTTCTCGCGGCTCATGATGGACATCAAGAACAAGATCGAGGCCGGTTCCTCGATGTCGCAGGCCTTCCGCGAGTATCCGAAGTACTTCGATACCCTCTATTGCAACCTCGTGGCCGCCGGCGAGGCCTCCGGCACGATCGATGCGATCCTCGAGCGGCTTGCCACCTACAAGGAAAAGATCCTCGCCATCAAGAGCAAGATCAAGTCGGCCCTCTTCTACCCGATCTCCGTGATCACGGTCGCGATCGTGGTGACGTGGATCATCATGGTCTGGGTGGTCCCGGCCTTCAAGAAGGTCTTCGCCAACTTCGGTGCCGACCTGCCCGCGCCCACGCTGATCGTGATGGCCATCTCCGACTGGGTGGTGGTGTGGTGGTGGCTGGTGGCGATCATCATCGGGGCCTCGATCTTCGGCTTCTTCGCGGGACGCAGGCGATCCGCCGCGTTCCGCTATGCCACCGACCGCATGATGCTGAAGCTCCCGGTGATCGGCGCCATCCTCGAGAAGGCCACCATCGCCCGCTGGACGCGCACGCTGCAGACGATGTTTGCCGCCGGCGTCCCGCTCGTGGAATCGCTGGATGCGGTGGGCGGGGCCTCGGGCAACATGGTGTACGTGGCGGCCACGCGCAAGATCCAGACGGAGGTGTCCACCGGGACGAGCCTCACCAATGCCATGGCCAACACCCAGCTCTTTCCGACGATGGTGCTGCAGATGACGCAGATCGGCGAGGAGTCGGGCTCGCTCGACAACATGCTGGGCAAGATCGCGGACTATTTCGAGCGCGAGGTCGACGACGCGGTGGCGGCACTGTCGAGCCTGCTCGAGCCGATCATCATCGTCTTCCTGGGCGTGGTCATCGGCGGCCTCGTGGTCGCGATGTACCTGCCGATCTTCAAGCTCGGCGCGGTGATCTAGGCATGCGGGTGGTGGGGATGGGATCGGCGCCGGCGCGCTCGCCGGCGTCCGCCAGGAACGCCCGGACGCGCGCACGCTGATGCTGCAGTTGCTCCAGGATCCCGTGGCCGCCACGGTGGTGGCGGCCGTCGTGGGGCTGTGCGTCGGCTCCTTCCTCAACGTGGTGATCCACCGGCTGCCGAAGATGCTCGAGCGCGGCTGGCAGGACCAGTGCGCCGAGCTTCGCGGCGAGACACCGGCCCCCGCCACGCGCTACAACCTCGTGGTGCCCCGTTCCGCGTGCCCGGCCTGCGGGCACATGATCGGCGCCGCGGAGAACATCCCGGTGCTGTCGTGGCTGGTGCTGGGCGGCAAGTGCAAGGCCTGCAAGGCGCCGATCGCCCCCCGCTATCCGCTCGTGGAGATCCTCGGCGGCGCGCTCGCCGCGCTCGCCATCTGGCACTTCGGACCCACGTGGCAGGGGCTCGCGGCTTGCGCCTTCCTCTGGGCGCTCCTCGCGCTCACCTTCATCGACTTCGACACCCAGCTCCTGCCCGACGACATCACCCTGCCGCTCCTGTGGGGCGGGCTGCTGGCGAACCTGTACGGCCTCTTCGTCCCGCTGCGCGAGGCGGTGATCGGCGCCATCGCCGGCTATCTCGTGCTGTGGAGCATCTACTGGCTCTTCAAGATCATCCGCGGCAAGGAAGGCATGGGTTACGGCGACTTCAAGCTGCTCGCCGCGCTCGGCGCCTGGCTCGGCTGGAAGATGCTGCCGATGATCGTGCTCGGCTCCTCGCTCGTGGGTGCCTTCATCGGGATCTCGCTGGTGGTGATGAAGGGCCGCGATCACAACGTGCCGCTGGCCTTCGGGCCCTACCTCGCCATCGCCGGCATGATCGCCCTCTTCTTCGGGCCCACGCTGGTCAAGATCTACTTCCCCGCGGGATGAGCTACGTCGTCGGGCTCACGGGCGGGATCGGCAGCGGCAAGTCGGAGGTCGCGCGGGCGTTCGCCGCGCTCGGCGTGGAGGTCGCCGATGCCGACGCCGCGGCGCATGCCGTCACCGCACGCGATGCCCCGGGACATGCGGCCGTGGTGGCCGCCTTCGGCGACGACGTGCTGGCCCCCGATGGCGAGCTCGACCGCAAGGCCATGCGCCTGCGCGTGTTCGACGATGCCTTCGCCCGCGCCCGGCTCGAGGCGATCCTGCACCCGCTGATCGCGGCCAGGCTCCACGACGAAGTGGCCGCCTTCACCGGCCCCTACGGCCTCCTCGTGGTGCCGCTGCTGCTCGAGCGGGGCAATGTCAAGAGCCTCGCGCAGCGCGTGCTCGTGGTGGACTGCCCGGAGGACGAGCAGGTGCGTCGCGTGGTCGCCCGCAGCGGCCTCGCGGCGTCGGAGGTGCGCGCGATCATGGCCACCCAGCTGCCGCGCCACGCGCGCCTCGCGCAGGCCGACGACATCCTCGACAACGGCGGCCCGACTGCGGCCATCGCCCCGCAGGTCGCGCGGCTGCACGAGCAGTATCTTTCGCTCGCGCGTGCATGGCGGTCTTGAACCGCCTGCCCGTTCCCCGGACAATGGCGCCCACCATCCACCAGCGGCGCGACGAACCACGGTGATCCGCTACGAGCATCCCCTGAACGAGCGAGTGCGCACGCTGATGCGCCTCGAGGATCTCTTCGCGCGCGTCAACCACTTCGCCGCGCAGGACGCGGCCCCCGACCACCACGCCGCGCTGCTCGCGCTTTTCGAGATCGCCGACGTCGGCGCGCGCGCGGACCTGAAGACCGACCTGCTGCAGGAGCTCGAGCGGCAGCGGCAGATGCTGGGGCCGCTGCGCCAGAACCCGCAGATCGACCAGGCCACGCTCGAGGAGCTCCTCGACCACATCGACGGCGTCAATGCGCAGCTGCTCGGGCAGACCGGCAAGGTGGGCGCCCATCTGCGCGACAACGAGTGGCTCATGGCGATCAAGCAGCGCAGCGCGATTCCCGGTGGCGTGTGCGAGTTCGACCTGCCGGCGTATCACTGGTGGCTGCACCAGGATGCGACGGCGCGGCGCAACGACCTGCGCGGATGGATCGAGCCGTTCGCGGCGATCCGCGCCGGGGCGGCGATCATCCTGCGCCTGTTGCGTGACAACGGCCGCGCGAGCCGGCACGTGGCACATCGCGGCGCGTTCCAGCTCATGCTCACCACCACCAAGGTGGCGCAGCTCCTGCGCCTCACCCTCGGCCGAAATCACGCGTGCGTGCCGGAGATCAGCGCCAACAAGTACGCGCTCAACATCCGCTTCATCGGTGTGTCGGGCATGGACCGCGGTACCGTCTATGACCACGATGTCGAGTTCGAGCTGATGTTCTGCAACCTGTAGCGGGGTCGGACGGTAACGCAGGCCACGGCGTGGCCGGTGCTAAGATTGCCGTTCGACGCATGCGTGGCTGCCGACCGGGGATCGCGGCAGGCTTCCAAGACCGATGGCCCCACCCGCAGCCGGTACTTCCACCTCCGCACCGATGTCCGACGCTGCGCGACGCTGGCTGCGCAGGGGGGCGATCGCGTTCGGCATCGTCGTCCTCCTGATCGCACTCGCCTGGCTCGCCGTCCCGTGGATCGCACGGCACCAGATCGAGACTCGCCTCTCCGCGGCGCTCGCGCGGCCGGTGAGTGTCGAGAAGGTGGAGTTCAATCCGTTCTCGCTGCGCTTCGTGCTGCGCAACCTCACCGTGGGCAGCACGACGGCACCCGCGCCGCTCCTCGCGATCGAGGAGCTGACCGCGGACGTGTCGTCCGCGTCGCTGTGGCATCGCGCGCCGGTGCTCGATGCGCTGCGTATCGTGCAGCCGCGGCTGGCGCTTGCGCGCGGCAAGGACGGCGGCTACGACATCGATGACCTCATCGAGCGCGCGCAGGCACCCTCCGAGGGACCGCGACCCGCGTTCTCGCTCAACAACATCGAGATCGTGGACGGCAGCGTGGCCTTCGACGACGCGGCCACCGCGCGCCAGCATCGCGTCGACGGGATCGCCGTCGGCATCCCCTTCCTCTCCTCGCTGCCCTACCAGACCGACATCCGCGTCACCCCGCACCTCGAAGGCAGCGTGAACGGCTCGCACTTCGGCGTGTCCGGAAGCGCCACGCCGTTCGCGGAACAGCGCGAGGCGACGCTCGAGGTGAACCTCGACGGCGTCGCGTTGCCGCAATACGTCGCGTATCTCCCTGTGCGCCCGCGGCTCGACCTCGCGCAGGCGGTGGCGACCACGCGCCTCACCATCGCCTTCGTGGACGGTCCCGCCGACCAGCGCCGGCTCGAGATCCGCGGCGAGGCGCATCTGGACGACGTGGCGGTGAAGCGGCGCGACGGGCGGGCGCTGCTGGGCGCGAAGCGCATCGGCGTGACGCTCGACCGCATCGACGTCTTCGCGCGGGATGCACGCCTCGCGAAGGTCACGATCGATGCGCCGTCGGCGGACGTCGTGCGCGCGCAGGATGGCACGCTCGAGCTCGCGCAGCCGCTGTTCGACACCGCGAGCCCGGCGCGCGCGACGGCGGCCGCGCCCTGGGCGGTGCGCATCGGCGAGCTCGCGATCAGCGACGGACGCACGACGCTCACCGACGAGGCCACCGCCTTCCGTACCGAGCTCGCGGACATCGTCGTCGCGGCCAGCAACGTCACCAACGTGGCCGGGGAGAAGGCGAAGGCCTCCGTCGCGTTCGTGTCCGCCGATCGCATCGCGACCTTCGAGGCCGAGGTCGAGGCCGATCTCCTGGCCCCCGCGGCCACCGGCAGCTTCGCGCTCACGAAGTTCTCGCTCGGACTCCTCTTTCCCTACTACAAGGATGCGCTCGCCGCCGAGGTGCAGAAGGGATCGCTCGACTTCCAGGGCGCGTTCGCGCTCACGGCCGACGGGAAGCTGACCGTCACCGACGGCGCCGCGACGATCGCGGAGCTGGCACTCGCGTATCCCGGCAGCCGCCAGCCCTTCCTGCGCCTGCCTGCCGTGTCCGCCACGGGGATCGGCGCCGACATCGCCGCGCGGCGCATCGAGATCGCGAGCCTCGAAATGCGCAATCCCGTGGCGCTGGTGGCGCGCGAGCGCAACGGCACGATCGACGTCACGCGCATCGTCAGGACGGCCGCCACCACCGGCACGGATGCGGATGCGCAGACGTGGACGCTCCTCGTGGACCGCCTCGCCGTGCAGCGCGCAAGCCTCGACGTGGAGGACCGCATGCAGCGGCGCCCGCTCAAGCTCACGGCGCGCGGCATGGACATCACCGCGCGCGGCTATTCCAATGCCCGCGGTGCGAAGACGACCGTCGCGTTGCGCGCGCGGCTCGGCCAGCGTGCGCGCGTCGCGTACGACGGCACCGTCGGCACCAATCCGTTCGCGCTCGCCGGCGCGGTCGACGTGTCCGGCCTCGACCTCGTGTCGGTGCGGCCCTATGTCGAAGCGCAGGTCAACGTGTCGCTCACCGGCGGCGCGCTCGCGGCGAAGGGGCGCGTCACGCTCGATCTCGTGGAGGACGGACCCGCGCGCGCGACGTGGAAGGGCGACGTCACCGTCACCGATTTCGCGGCGCTCGACAAGCCCACCGCCTCCGACCTCGCGCGCTGGAAGCGTCTCGCGCTCGACAACGTGGACCTGGCGAGCGCGCCGTTCCGCCTCTCCATCGATCGCATCGATGCCGCCGACTATTACGCGCGCGTCATCGTGTACCAGGATGGCACGCTCAATCTCACGCGCCTTCTCACGCCCGGCGCCGCGCCGGCTCCCGCCCCCGACGCGAAGCCCGCGCCGGATACCGCGGCGCCGCCCGAGGCGCTGCCGGTCACGCTGGGACGCATCGAGCTCGCCAACGGCAACGTCAACTTCTCGGACTTCTTCATCACGCCGAACTACTCCGCCAACCTGACCGAAGTCACCGGCAGCATCTCGCGGATGTCGACGACCGACGTGGGCGACGTGGCCATCGCCGCGCGCGTCGATCATTCGGCGCCGGTGGAGATCGCCGGCCGCATCCAGCCCTTCGCGCCCTCGCTTTCGCTCGACCTCACGGGCAAGGCCCGCGACGTGGACCTGCCGCCGATGTCGCCCTACGCGATCAAGTACGCCGGCTACGGCATCGAGAGGGGCAAGCTCGCCTTCGACGTGCATTACAAGGTGGAGGATCGCCGCCTGACCGCGCAGAACCGTCTCGTGCTCGACCAGCTCACCTTCAATCCGCAGCGCGTGGACAGTCCCACCGCCACCAAGCTGCCGGTGCTCCTCGCCGTGGCGCTGCTCAAGAATTCGCGCGGCGTGATCGACATCCAGTTGCCCATCTCCGGATCGCTCGACGATCCGGAGTTCTCGGTCGGCGGGCTCATCGTGCAGGTGATCGTGAACCTCCTCACCAAGGCGGTGACCGCACCCTTCGCGCTCCTGTCGGCGGCCTTCGGACATGGCGAGGAGCTGTCGGTGATCGTCTTCACGCCAGGCGCCAGCATGCCCGGCGACGACGTGAAGGCGCGCCTCGACACGCTCGGCAAGGCATTGGCCGACCGTCCCGCGCTGCGCCTCGATGTCAGCGGACGCGCCGATCCCGCGGCGGACCGCGAGGCCCTGCGCCGCAAGGCCGTGGAGGACACGATCCGGCGCGAGAAGATGAAGGCGCTCGCCGCGACCGGCAAGGCGCCCGCCTCGCTCGACGAGGTGACGGTCGACGCCGACGAGCGCACGCGGTGGCTCACCCGGGCGTATCGCGGGTCGTCGATCGCGGAGCGTCCGCGCAATGCCTTCGGGATGCTGGAGGAGGTGCCCCCCGCGCAGATGGAGGCGATGATCCTCGCCCACGCCGAGGTCGACGACGATGCGCTGCGGCTCCTCGCCAATGCCCGCGCGCAGGCGGTCAAGGACGCGCTGCAGGCGCGATCGGTGGCGGGCGAGCGCATCTTCATCACGGCGCCCCACCTCGGAACGGAGGCAGCGTCGCGCGGCGGCGCGGCGCCGGGACGCAACCCGCCGTCCCAGGCGCCGGCCGGGCCTGTATCGCGGGTGGATCTCGCGCTACGCTAACGGCCGAAGGCCATGACCACCGCGCGCATCGTCTCCTGTCCCCGCTGCGGCACGCCCGTGCCGTGGACGCCCGCCTCGCGCTGGCGGCCGTTCTGCTCGCAGCGCTGCAAGCTCATCGACCTCGGCGACTGGGCGGCCGAGCGGTTCCGCATTCCCGGTGCGGAGCCGCCGGATCCGGGCGCGGAAGACGATGCGCCCGCAGCGCCCCGCGACGACTAGCCAGACTGGCGCGCGCGCACGCCGCGCATCAATCGACCTGCTTCGCCCCCGACTGCTTCACGACTTCGCGATAGCGATCGATCTCGCCGAGCACGAACTTGCGATACTCGTCGGGCGACCAGTTGTAGGTCTCCGCCGCATTCTTGGCGATCCGCGCCTGCATGTCGGGCGCGGCCAGCACCGCATTGATCTCGCGGTTGAGGCGATCGACGATCGCCTTGGGTGTCCCGGCGGGCGCCATGAAGCCGTAGAACGTGGACGTGTGCACGTTGGGGATGCCGAGCTCGTCGAGCGTGGGGACGTTCGGCAGCGCGGCACTGCGCTTGGGCGCGGCCACCGCGAGCGCCTTCAGGCGTCCGCTCGTCACGAAGGGCAGCGCGGTGGGCGGATCGACCATGTAGTCGATCTCGCCGGCCACGAGCGCGGCTTCGGCGGGCGCGGTTCCCTTGTACGACACGTGCACCGTGTCGATACCCGTCGCGGTGTTGAACATCACGCCGAACAGATGCTGCGACGATCCGACGCCGCCCGAACCGAAGTTGAGCTTGCCGGGATTCGCCTTGGCCATCGCGACGAGGTCCTTCGGCGAGTTCGCGGGCGAATTCGTGGGGACCACGAGGAAGCTCGGCACGATGTACGCGAGCGCCACGAACTCGAAGTCCTTCACCGGATCGAAGCCGAGCTTCGAGTACAGGTGCGGATTGACCGCATTGGGCGACAGCGAGCCCATGAGGATCGTATAGCCGTCGGGTGCCTCCCGGGTGAAGAGGGCGGTGCCCAGGTTGCCCGCGACTCCCGGCTTGTTCTCGACGATGATCGGCTGCCCGAGCCGCTCCGCCAGCGGCTGCGCGATGATGCGCGCCGCGGTATCCACCCCACCGCCCGGCGGCCAGGGGACGATCAGCCGGATCGGCTTGGTGGGATACGGCGCCTGCGCCTGCGCGAAGCCTGCCACGGACAACAACGCCAACCCGAGGCATGCGAGCCTCGCCATTGCTCCAATGTGCTTCATGTCTTGCTCCTCCTTCGATTCACCACGTGGATCACCCGTCGGGGCCGTTGCCGGCTCTTCTCCGCTTCCGGGACAGCGGCGTCGCCGCTAGCCCGCTTCCTTCAATCCCAGCTGGCGCAGCCGCGCATCGACCCAGCTCCGCTCGAGCGCTGCATTGCGCGCCGCGGCGAGCTCGCGCGCCTCGACCTTGACCTTCTCGCTCGCGAGCGCGTGGACCGCGGCAGTCGACGCGAACGGCACGCACAGGATGCCGTCGCCGTCACCGAGTACGAGGTCGCCGGGCTCGATGACCATGCCGTCGATCGCCACCGGCACGTTGATCTCGCCCGGCCCATCCTTGTACGGACCGCGGTGCGTGACGCCCGCGGCAAAGACCGGGAAGGTGCCTGCACGGATCGCATCGGCATCGCGGATCGCGCCGTTGATCACGATGCCGGCGATGCCGCGCGCCTTGGCATACGTGGACATGATCTCGCCGATGATGGCGTTGGTGAGATCGCCGCCCGCATCGACGACGATCACGTCGTCCGGTTGCGCGAGATCGAGCGCCTTGTGCACCATGAGGTTGTCGCCGGGGCGTGTCTTGACGGTGAATGCCGGCCCCGCCATCGCGCCGCCGCCGTGCATGGGACGCAGGCGCGGGCCGCCGGCGGTCAGCCGCGACATCGAGTCGCTCACGTTGGCCACCGGGATGTCGCGAAACTGCGCCACGACGTGCTCGTCGACCTTGCGCGTGCGCTCGAGAATGCGGAATCCGATCACGGCTGCTGCCTCCGTTGCGTGGAAGTGGGGGGTGATGTCATGACACCCGCTCCACGGCTGCGTGCGCGAAGGGCGTTGCGAGCGTCTGCGCAAGTCGCGGATATACCCGCGCCGCATTCCCGTGCAGGATGGCGTCGCGGTGCTCGCGCGAGAGCCAGTCGATGCCGTCGATGTAGCGCTTGGTGTCGTCGTAGGCGAAGCCCGTCTCCGGATCGATGCCCTGCACCGCGCCCACGATCTCGGAAGCGAAGAGGATGTTGTCGGCCGGGATCACCTTGAGCAGGAGCTCCATGCCGGCCTGGTGATAGACGCAGGTGTCGAAGAACACGTTGTGCAGCAGGAGGTCGCGCAGCGGCGGACGGCCGAGGTCCTGCGCGATACCGCGGTAGCGTCCCCAGTGGTAGGGGACGGCACCGCCGCCGTGCGGGATCACGACCTTCAGCGTGGGAAAGTCGCGGAACAGGTCCGACTGGATGAGCTGCATGAACACCGTCGTGTCGCCGTTGATGTAATGCGCGCCGGCAGTGTGGAAGTGCGGATTGCACGAATGGCTCGTGTGCAGCATGGCGGGCACGTCGAGCTCCACCATGCGCTCGTAGAGGGGATAGAAGGCGCGATCGGTGATCGGCAGGTCGGTCCAGTAGCCGCCCGTGGGATCGGGATTGAGATTGCAGCCGACGAAGCCGAGCTCGCTCACGCAACGCTCGAGCTCGGGAATGCAGGTGGCAGGCGACACGCCGGGACTCTGCGGAAGCTGGCACACACCCACGAACCGCTGCGGATAGAGCGTGCAGACCCGATGGATGAGCTCGTTGCAATGCTCGGACCAGTAGCGGCTGGTGCTGGCATCACCCACGTGATGGCCCATCCCGGCCGCCCGCGGCGAGAAGAGCGTGAGGTCGGTGCCGCGCTCGTGCTGGAGGCGGATCTGCGCGCCTTCCACGCTCTCGCGGATCTCGTCGTCGCTGATGCCCAGCGATCCCTTGGGCGGCGTCTTCGCGTTATCGCGCGCGGCCGCGACCTGGCGCTGGCGAAACGTCGCGAGCTGCGGCGGGCTCGTCGTGTAGTGGCCGTGGCAGTCGATGACCTGGGGATGCACGTGGGCTCCGGATGGGCGTTGGCGTGAGCGCGGACGTGTCAGCGTTCGCGCGCCAGGGCCTCGACCACGGCATCGCCCATGGCACGCGTGCCGATGCTGCGCTCGCCCGGGCGCGCGAGGTCCCCCGTGCGATGGCCCTCGGCCAGCGCGCGGCGCACCGCCTGCTCGATCGCGTCGGCGAGATCGGGTCGCTCGAACGACAGGCGCAGCATCATGGCGGCGGACAGGATCGCCGCGAGCGGATTGGCGAGGTCCTTGCCGGCGATGTCGGGCGCGGTGCCATGCACGGGCTCGTACAGTCCGCGGCCGCTGCCGTCGAGCGAGGCCGACGGCAGCATGCCGATCGAGCCCGTGAGCATCGCCGCGGCATCGGAGAGGATGTCGCCGAACATGTTGCCGGTGACCATGACGTCGAACTGCTTCGGCGCGCGCATGAGCTGCATCGCGGCGGCATCCACGAACTGGTGCGAGAGTTCGACGTCGGGATACTCCCGCCCCACGCGCGTGACCACGTCGCGCCAGAGCTGCATCACCTCGAGCACGTTGGCCTTGTCGACGGAGCAGACCTTGCGGCGACGCGTGCGCGCGGTGCGGAAGGCCACGTGCGCGATGCGCTCCACCTCGGGCTCGGCGTAGCGGATGGTGTTGAAGCCTTCGCGCTCGCCGCGGGCGTTGATGCCGAAGCCGCGCGGCTCGCCGAAGTAGGCATCGCCCGTCAGCTCGCGCAGGATGACGAGATCGAGACCGGACACGACTTCGGGCTTCAAGGTGGAGGCCGCCACGAGCTCGGGGAAGAGGAACGCCGGCCGGAAGTTGGCGAACAGATCGAGATGCTTGCGCAGGCGCAGGAGCGCGGCGCCGGGCCGCTTGTCGTAGGGGATGGCCTCGTCCCCCGGGACGCCGCAGGCACCGAAGAGGATGGCGTCGGCCTTGCGGCAGGCATCGAGTGTCGCCTCCGGGAGCGGATCGCCGTGCCGTTCGAGCGCATCGCCGCCGATCGTCGCCTCCACCAGTTCGAGCGGATCGCGATTGCCCACGGCCGCGCGCAATACCTTGACCGCCTGCGCGGTCACCTCGGGGCCGATGCCATCTCCGCCGAGCACGGCGATCTTCATCAAGATTCCTCCAGGGAAGCCGCGCGCGCGATCCGGGCCTCGTAGGCCTCGATCGCGGGCAGCAGCGACAACGTGTAACTGATCTCGTCCAGGCCCTCGAGCAGGCAGTGCTTGGAGAAAGGATCGACATCGAACGGATGTATCGCACCCGAAGGCGTTCGTACTTCCTGCGCCTCGAGGTCCACGACGAGATGCCTGCCGGGCGCTTGCGCGAGCTCGTCGAGCAGGCCGTTCACCACCGGCGCCGCGAGCACGATCGGCAGCAGGCCGTTCTTGAGCGCATTGGAGGCGAAGATGTCGCCGAACGACGGCGCGATCACGGCGCGGAAGCCGTAGTCGTGCAGCGCCCACACCGCGTGCTCGCGCGACGAGCCGCAGCCGAAGTTGCGCTCCGCCACGACGATGCGCGCGCCGCGATACGCCGGCGTGTTGAGCAGGAATTCGGGCTTCTCGCCGCCGTCGGGCAGGAAGCGCAGGTCGCGGAACAGATACGCGCCGAAGTCGTCGGTGCGCGGCTTTTGCAGATACCGCGCCGGCACGATCTGGTCGGTGTCCACGTTCGGCCGCGGCACGGGCAAGGCGACGGCATCGAGGCGGGTGAAGCGTTCCATGGCGTCAGACCAGCGTGCGCACGTCGGTGAGCCGGCCGGTGACGGCGGCGGCCGCGGCCATCGCCGGACTCATGAGATGCGTGCGCGATCCCGGCCCCTGGCGTCCGACGAAGTTGCGGTTCGAGGTCGAGGCGCACCGCTCCCCCGGCGCGACGCGGTCGCCGTTGGTGGCGAGGCACATCGAGCAGCCCGCGAAGCGCCACTGCAATCCCGCCGCCGTGAAGATGCGATCGAGGCCCTCGGCCTCGGCCTGCGCCTTCACCTGCCCCGAGCCCGGCACCACCCACGCCTCCACCCCGGACGCGACCCGGCGACCCGCCACCACCGCGGCGGCGGCGCGCAGGTCCTCCATGCGCGAGTTCGTGCACGATCCGATGAACACGCGATCCACCGCGACCTGCGACAGCGGCATGCCGGGGGTGAGTCCCATGTACGCGAGCGAGCGCGCCATCGCGTCGCGCCGCTCGCCGTCGGCGGCGTCGCGCGGATCGGGCACGCGCCCGGTGATGGGTAGCGCATCCTCGGGGCTGTTGCCCCACGTGACCATCGGCTCGAGGCGCGATGCGTCGAGCGTGACCTCGCGGTCAAACGCGGCGCCGTCGTCGGTGCGCAGCGCGCGCCAGTCGCGCAGCGCGCGTTCCCACGCGGGGCCGGATGGTGCGAACGGACGGCCCTCGAGGTAGGCGAAAGTGGTGTCGTCGGGCGCGATCATGCCGGCCCGCGCGCCCGCTTCGATGGACATGTTGCAGAGCGTGAAGCGCCCTTCCATCGATAGCGCGCGCACCGTGGGGCCGGCGTATTCGATCGCGTGTCCCGCGGCACCGGCAGCGCCGATCCTCGCGATGATGGCAAGGATCACGTCCTTGGCCGTGACGCTCGCGCCGAGCGTACCCTCCACCGTGATGCGCAGCGTCTGCGGGCGCTGCTGCCACAGCGCCTGCGTGGCGAGCACGTGGGCGACTTCGGAGGCGCCGATGCCGAAGGCCAGCGCACCGAGCGCGCCATGCGTGGACGTGTGGCTGTCGCCGCACACGATGAGCATGCCGGGCTGCGACAGTCCCTGCTCCGGTCCGATCACGTGGATGATGCCCTGGCGCGGATCGTCGATGCCGAAGAAGCGGATACGTCCCTTTGCCGTGTCGTCCGCCAGGGCCTGCGCCATGCGGGCGGCTTCGGGATCGCGCACGTCCTTCAAGTCGCGGCTCGTGGTGGGAACGTAGTGATCAGGCGTGGCGAAGCCGCGCTCCGGGACTCGCGGCACGAGACCGCGCTGGCGCAGCATGGCGAACGCGGGCGCGGAGCCGTCCTGGATCAGGTGCCGGTCGACGTAGAGCAGCGTGCGGCCATCGTCGCGCTCGTGCACGACGTGGCGTCGCCAGATCTTTTCGAAGAGGGTCGTGGGTCCCATGGATTGCGCTTCGGAGTCGCCCGGGCGCTTCGTGGTGGAGCGCGCTTGTTGGCAGTTGCGCGGCGAGCATGCGCGCGCCTCCTTTGATCAGCAAGTACAATTACGTCATAGTGGGATTGACCAAAACTCATATCGGAAAATGTTGCGCCGCCTCCCTCCCCTGAACGCCGTGCGCGCCTTCGAGGCGACGGGCCGCAACGGCAGCGTGACCCGAGCCGCACGCGAACTGTCGGTCACGCAAGGTGCCGTGAGCCGGCACGTGCGCGGGCTCGAGGAGTGGCTCGGCATCAAGCTCGTGGAGCGCACGCAGCACGGCATCCGCCTCACGGCCGCGGGCACCACCTATCTGCGCGCGCTGCGCAGCTCGCTCGACCAGATCGATCATGCGACGCGGCAGTTGCAGCAAAGTCCCGCCGACAACCTGCTGCGCTTGAAGCTGCCGCCCACGTTCGCGATCCGCTGGCTCGTGCCGCGGCTCGCCGCATTCCACGCGCTGCATCCGACGATCGACGTGCAGATCACCACGTCGCACGAGCGCGCGGACTTCGATCGCGAGGACATCGACGCCTGCATCCACTCCGAGCGCGAGCCGGTGCCCGCGACCGGCTTCCGTCGCCTCGTGGGAGAAGTGCTGTTGCCCGTCTGCAGCCCGCGGCTGCTCGAGCGCGGTCCGCCGCTCGAGGTGCCCGGCGACCTCGCGCGGCACGTGCTGCTGTGCTCGCTCAACCGCCCCGACGACTGGCCCGCGTGGCTGCGCGCCGCCGGCGTGCCGCACATCGACGGCAACAGCGGCCTCAAGTTCGAGAATGCCGCGCTCGCCTACCAGGCCGCGATCGACGAGCTCGGCGTGATGATCGCGCAGCGCGCGCTGGTGGAGGACGACCTGCGCAGTGGACGGCTCGTCACGCCGGTCGATCTCCCGCTGCGCATGCCCGGCGCGTATTACCTCGCGTATCCGCCCGATCGGCCGCCTTCGGCGCGATTGCTGGCGTTCGAGGCGTGGGTGGTGGGGGCGGCAGCGGGCGCGGGATAGGACCGGGCTGTCCCACGTGCCGACGATCCGTCACGGAGGAGGCTCGCTCCATGCGGCACGGCGTAGTGCGACCCCGTGGGCACCACGGTCGATGGCGGCCGCAAGATCGGCCGCACCGAGCCCCCCCAGCGCGTAAACGGGCAAGCGAACACCTGCGACCACCGCCGCAAGGCCATCCCAGCCAAGGGGAGCCGCCTCGGGATGCGTGGGCGTGGGCGCCACCGGCCCCAGCACGGCGAAGTCGAGGGCCAGCGCGCCCGCATGCGAGAGCTCGCCGGCATCGTGACAGGAGGCCGCGCAGAGCATCTCCTGCGGCCGTGCCGTGGCGGCGCGCAGCGTGGCCGCCGTCCAGTGCACGCCATCGCAACTCGCCACTCGCGCCTCGTCGACGCTGCCGTTCCACAGCACGCGCGCGCCGTGCCGGTGCGCGAGCGGCACGAGCTCCCGCGCGAGCGCCATGCGCCGCGCGAGCGGCCACGTCTTGTCGCGCAGTTGCACGAGGCGCAGGCCACCACCGAAGGCGCGCTCCGCCTGCACGAGGAAGCGCGCCTCGTCGCTGTCCTCGGCATTCGTGATGCCATAGACGGGGGGCAGCTCGAGGGCCGCCAGGATGCGCGTATTGGCCGGCAGCAGCGGACCCACGTCGTAGCGCCCCGGCGTTTGCCAGGCGAAGGCCTGCCCGTCATGTCCCGTGAGCTCTCCCTCCCACGCGTACACACGAAAGAAGGCGAGCTCGACGTGCGCGTGCGGATAGACGAACTCCTGCACGAACCACGGCGCGGCATCGCGCACCACGATGCCGAGCTCCTCGTGCAGCTCGCGATCGAGCGCGGCGCGCGCGGACTCGCCCGGCTCGAGCTTGCCGCCCGGGAACTCCCAGTAGCCTTCGTAGGGCTTGCCCGGTGGGCGCTGCGCCAGCAGCACCTGTCCGTCGGGACGCAGCAGCACGGCGGCCGCGACGCGCACGACCTTGCGCGCCGACGCGCCGTCGCTCATCCGGCGCGGCGCGTCTTCAATGCCTGCGCGCCCGCGAAGTTCTTCGCGAATTGCCACGCGGCACGGCCGCTGCGCGAGCCACGGCCGAGCGCCCATTGCAGCGCTTCGCGCGTGCGCACCTCGCGCTCCTTTGCACTGGCGGTGGCGCCGATGCCGAAGTGCGCGAGCCACGCATCCACGGCTGCGAGGTAGTCGTCCTGCGAGAACGGATAGAACGAGATCCACAGGCCAAAGCGTTCGGACAGCGAGATCTTCTCCTCCACCGACTCGCCCGGATGCACCTCGTCACCGACGTGCTTCGTCTCGAGGTTCTCGATGAAGTACTCGGGCAGGAGATGACGGCGATTGGAGGTGGCGTAGACGAGCACGTTGGGCGAGCCGCCGGCCACCGAGCCGTCGAGCATCACCTTCAAGGCCTTGTAGCCCGGCTCGCCGGCGTCGAACGAGAGGTCGTCGCAGAAGATGACGAAGCGCTGCGGCACGCTCGCCACGCGATCGGCGATGTCGGGGAGATCCACGAGGTCGTCCTTGTCGACTTCGATGAGGCGAAGGCCCTTCCCCGCATACTTCGCGAGCATCGCCTTCACGAGTGACGACTTGCCGGTGCCGCGCGATCCCGTCAGCAGCACGTTGTTGGCGGGCAGGCCCGCCACGAACTGGCGCGTGTTGGCATCGATGCGCTGGCGCTGGTCGTCGATGGCCACGAGCTCGGAGGCGCGGATCGCGTGCGGATGCTCGATCCCCTGCAGGTAGCCACGGCCGCCGCGCTTGCGCCAGCGCGCCGCCGTGATCCTCTTCCAGTCGGGATCGGGTTGCGGAGCCGGCAGCATCGCCTCCACGCGGGCGAGCACGGCTTCGGCGCGCGCAATGAGGGAGACGAGATCGGTAGTGCTTTCCTTGGGCATCGGGGAAGCGCCTGACGAAGTCAGGAGCGGTAGTCGGCGTTGATCGAGACGTAGTCGTGCGAGAAATCGCAGGTCCACACGGTGGCCGCGGACTTGCCGCGACCGAGGTCCACGCGGATCGTGATCTCCTCCTGCTGCATCACGCGCTGGCCGTCTTCCTCGCGATATGCAGGCGAGCGGCCGCCACGATCGACGACGAGCACGTCGTCGAGCCAGAACGAGATCCTGCCGACGTCCGTGCCCGGTGCCGCGGTGTTGCCGATCGCGCACACGATGCGGCCGAGATTGGGATCGGAGGCGAAGAAGGCGGTCTTCACCAGCGGCGAGTGCGCGATGCCGAAGGCCACCGTGCGGCATTCCTCGACGCTCGCGCCGCCTTCCACCCGGATGGCGATGAACTTGGTCGCACCCTCGCCGTCGCGCACGATCGCCTGCGCGAGCTGGATCGCGCATTCTTCCACGGCCTGGCGCACGGCAGGAAGGCGCGGGTCCGCAGGACTCGTGATCGGCGCGATGGCAGCGCGGCCGCTCGCGGCGAGCACGAAGCTGTCGTTGGTCGAGGTGTCGCCATCCACCGTGGCGCCGTTGAAGGACACGTCCGCGATTTCCTTCGTGAGCTGAGCGAGCACGGCGGGGGCGATGGGCGCGTCGGTGGCCATGAAGGCGAGCATCGTGGCCATGTCGGGATGGATCATGCCGGCCCCCTTGGCGATGCCGGTGACGATGACGGGCACGCCGTCGATCGTGACCTGCCGCGAGGCACCCTTGGGCACGGTGTCGGTGGTCATGATCGCCTTCGCGGCCTCGAACCAGCCATCGGCGCGCGCGGCCGCTTTGGCCGCGGGCAGCCCGTCGACGATGCGCTGGAGAGGCAGCGGCTCCATGATCACGCCGGTCGAATACGGCAGCACTTCCTCGGGCGCACAGTCCAGCAGCCGCGCGACGGCAACGCATTCGGCGTGCGCATCGGCGATGCCGGACTCGCCGGTACCGGCGTTGGCATTGCCCGCGTTGACGACGAGCGCGCGCATGGACGCGCCCGTGCGCGCCTGCGCGGCGAGATGCTCGCGACACAGGAGCACGGGCGCGGCGGCGAAGCGATTCTGCGTGAACACGCCGGCGGCGACGGTGCCGGGATCGCACAGCACGAGGAGGACGTCGTTGCGGTCCCACGTCTTGATCTTCGCCGCGGTGGCGCCGAGCGTGAATCCGGGAACGGGCAGCAGCGAGTCCTGCGTGGGAGGCGTGTAGCGGACGGGCACGGGCGGTGACTCCTGGTGGGGATGTCGCGAGCGAGGACGCCATCTTAGCGTTCGGCGAGGTTACGCTCAGGACTTCGCGAGCACACCGAAGCCACCATGCCCGCACGACACTCGTTCTTGCGTAGCCGTTTCCGGCGGCCGCCGCCGGGCCGCCCCAAGGCGGCCGCCTGACCTCAAACCGGCTGCAAATGGCGCAACGCAGCCGCTACTTCATCCACCGAACGCACGACCCGCCATTTGCAGACGTGGTCACAGTTTCCCGTGGCAATGCTTGTACTTCTTCCCGGAGCCACAGGGACAGGGGTCGTTGCGGCCGACCTTCTCACCGGCGCGCGTGAAGGGCGGCGGGGGTGCCACGGCGACGTCACCGTCGTCGGCGGCGCCGGCCAAAGCCTCGTCGTAGCCCGTGTGCTGGTAGCGCACGTTCACCACGGCTTCCTTCTCCTGTTCCTCGACCTGCTGCACGTCCTGCTCGTCGCGCACCTGCACGGTGAGTATCAGCTTGACGAAGTCCTGCTTGATGCGGTCGAGCATGTCGGAGAAGAGCTCGAAGGCCTCGCGCTTGTATTCCTGCTTGGGATTCTTCTGCGCATAACCGCGCAGGTGGATGCCCTGGCGCAGGTGGTCGAGCTGCGACAGATGGTCGCGCCAGTGATGGTCGACGAACTGGAGCATGAAGCTGCGCTCGAGCTGGCGCACGAGCTCGGCGCCATGGCGCTGCTCGCGGCCCTTCCACGCATCGCGGGCGAGGCCCACGACGCGCTCGCGCACGGTCTCCTCGGTGAGGTCGGCGTCGTTCTTCATCCAGTCGTCGATGGGGGCGGCGATCTGGTAGTCGGCCGCCAGCGTGGTGGTGAGGCCGGGAATGTCCCACTGCTCTTCCACCGACTCGGGCGGGACGTGCAGCTTGACGACATCCTCGATCTGCCCGCGGATCATGTTATCGACGGTCTCGGAGACGTCGTTGCTTTCGAGGAGCTCGTTGCGCTGCTGGTAGATCACGCGGCGCTGGTCGTTGCTGACGTCGTCGTATTCGAGCAGTTGCTTGCGGATGTCGAAGTTGCGCTGCTCCACGCGGTTCTGCGCCTTGGCGATGGAGCGGTTGACGATCGGATGCTCGATGGGCTCGCCGTCGGGCATCTTGAGCTTCGTCATGATCACGCCGAGGCGCTCGCCGCCGAAGATGCGCAGCAGCGGGTCCTCGAGCGAGAGATAGAAGCGCGACGAGCCCGGATCGCCCTGGCGGCCGGCGCGGCCGCGCAGCTGGTTGTCGATGCGCCGCGATTCGTGCCGCTCGGTGCCGATGATGTGCAGGCCGCCGGAGGCCAGCACGGCGTCGTGGCGCACCTTCCACTCGGCGCGCAGCTTGTCGATCTCGCGCTCTTTCTCCGTGGGCAGGAGCGACTCGTCGTCGCGGATCTTGAGGATCAAGGGCTCGAGCATGCCGCCCAGCACGATGTCGGTGCCGCGGCCCGCCATGTTGGTGGCGATGGTGATCGACTTCGCCTTGCCCGCCTGCGCCACGATCTCGGCCTCGCGCGCGTGCTGCTTGGCGTTGAGCACCTCGTGCGGGAGCTTTTCCTTCGCGAGGTATTGCGCCAGGAGCTCGGAGTTCTCGATGGAGGTCGTGCCTACCAGCACCGGTTGCCCGCGCTCGTGGCAATCCTTGATGTCGGCGATGATCGCGTCCACCTTCTCCTGGAAGGTGCGGAACACGAGGTCGTTCTCGTCCTTGCGCACCATCGGCTGGTGCGTGGGGATCACGACGGTCTCGAGGCTGTAGATCTGCTGGAACTCGAAGGCCTCGGTATCGGCGGTACCCGTCATGCCGGAGAGCTTGCCGTACATGCGGAAGTAATTCTGGAAGGTGATCGACGCGAGCGTCTGGTTCTCCTTCTGGATCGGCACGCCTTCCTTCGCCTCCACCGCCTGGTGCAGGCCGTCGGACCAGCGGCGGCCGGACATCAAGCGGCCGGTGAACTCGTCGACGATCACGACCTCGCCGTTCTGCACCACGTAGTGCTGGTCGCGGTGATACAGCGCATGGGCGCGCAGCGCGGCCATGAGGTGGTGCATGAGCGAGATGTTCTGCGTGTCGTACAGGCCGGAGCCCACCGGAATGAGGCCGGCCTGGCCGAGGATGCCTTCGGCATGCTCGTGGCCTTCCTCCGACATGAGGACCTGGTGCGCCTTCTCGTCGACCCAGTAGTCGCCGGGACCCTTCTCCTCCTCCTGCCGGACGAGCTTGGGCGCGAGCTCGTTCAGGCGGTAGTAGAGCTCGACGTTGTCGTCCGCCTGGCCGGAGATGATGAGCGGCGTGCGCGCCTCGTCGATGAGGATCGAGTCGACCTCGTCGACGATCGCGTAGTTCAGCCCGCGCTGCACGCGCTCGGACGGCGCGAACACCATGTTGTCGCGCAGGTAGTCGAAGCCGTATTCGTTGTTGGTGCCGTAGGTGATGTCGGCGGCGTAGGCGAGCTGCTTCTCGTCGTGGCTCATCTGCGACATGTTCACGCCGACGGACAGGCCAAGGAAGCGGTAGATGCGGCCCATCCAGTCGGCGTCGCGCTTGGCGAGGTAGTCGTTGACCGTGACCACGTGCACGCCCTTGC
>CAZUGY010000018.1:40101-41538 GCA_964620265.1 uncultured Alcaligenaceae bacterium | reverse complement strand
CGCGAGATGGGCAGCGCCTATCCCGAGCTCACGAAGGACAAGGCGCGCGTGGCCGAGGTGCTGAAGGCCGAGGAAGAGCGCTTCGGCGAGACGCTCGAGAACGGGATGAAGATCCTGGGCGGCGCGCTCGACACGCTTGCAAAATCGGGCGGCAAGGTGCTCGACGGCGCCACCGCCTTCACGCTCTACGACACCTTCGGCTTTCCGCTCGACCTCACCGCCGACATTGCGCGCGGCCGCGAGATGACGGTGGACGAAGCGGCATTCGACGCCGCGATGGACGCGCAACGCGAGCGTGCACGTGCGGCGTCGTCGTTCAAGATGGGTGCCACCGTGGAGTACGACGGCCCCAAGACCACCTTCCGCGGCTACGACACGCTGGGCGAGGAGGGCCGCGTGGTGGCGTTGTACAAGGATGGCGCGAAGGTCGATTCGCTCGTGACCGGCGACCGCGGCATCGTGGTGCTCGATCGCACGCCGTTCTATGCCGAGTCGGGCGGCCAGGTGGGCGACCGCGGCGAGCTCTCCAGGAGCGGCGTGTGCCTCACGCTGTTCACGGTGGAGGATACGCAGAAGGTGCAGCCCGACGTCTTCGGCCACGCGGGCGAGATGAAGAACGGCGAGCTCGAGGTGGGCGACATTGTCGCAGCGCAAGTGGACCACGATGCGCGCGGGCGCACGATGCGCAATCACTCGGCCACGCATCTGATGCACAAGGCGCTGCGCGAGGTGCTGGGCGGTCACGTGCAGCAGAAGGGCTCGCTCGTCGATGCCGAGAAGACGCGCTTCGACTTCGCGCACAACGCGCCGTTGACCGACGACGAGATCCGCCGCGTGGAGGAGCTCGTGAACCTCGAGATCCTCGACAACCATCCGACCAGCGCGCGGGTGATGCCCATCGACGAGGCCAGGGGCCTGGGCGCGATGATGCTCTTCGGTGAGAAGTACGGCGACGACGTGCGCGTGCTCGACATCGGCACGTCGCGCGAGCTCTGCGGCGGCACGCACGTGGCGCGCACGGGCGACATCGGCTTCTTCAAGATCACGGGCGAGAGCGGCGTGGCGGCAGGCATCCGTCGCGTGGAAGCCACCACGGGCCGTGGCGCGCTCGCCTACGTGCAGGCGCAGGAGGCGCAGCTCAATGCCGCCGCGCACGCGATCAAGGCGCCGGTCGCCGAAGTCGAGGCGCGCATCCAGCAGCTCCTCGACAGCGCGCGCGCCACCGAGAAGGAGCTCGCGCGCCTCAAGGCCAAGGCGGCAGCGAGCGCGGGCGACGACCTCGCGGGCAGTGCCGTCGACATCAAGGGCGCCAAGGTGCTCGCGGTGTCACTCGAAGGTGCGGATGCCAGGGCCCTGCGCGAGACGATGGACAAGCTCAAGGACAAGCTGAAGTCCGCGGCGATCGTGCTGGGCTCGGTGGCCGACGGCAAGGTCACG
>CAZUGY010000018.1:31056-40001 GCA_964620265.1 uncultured Alcaligenaceae bacterium | reverse complement strand
CCCCGAAGCGCGCCAGCGCGAAGGGTAAGCCGGTGAGGCCGCAGGGCCTCTCGCCCCAGTTCGCGAGCGACAACTGGTCGGGCATCTGCCCCGAGGCCTTCGATGCACTCGCGCGCGCCAATGCCGGCCACGCGCCGGCCTACGGTGCCGACGACTGGACGGCCGCGGCCACGCGCGCCATGCGCGACGTCTTCGACACCGACTGCGAGGTCTTCCTCGTCTTCAACGGCACCGCGGCCAACTCGGTGGGCCTGGCGGCGCTCGTGCGCAACACCGATGCGATCGTCTGCCACGCCAATGCGCACATCAACGTCGACGAGTGCGGCGCACCGCACTTCTTCAGCGGCGGTGCGAAGCTCCTCACGGCGGACACTCCACTCGGCAAGCTGACGCCGGAGGCCGTCGCGGCGCTCTGCGGCACGCCGCACGACGTGCATTCTGCCCGGCCGCGTGCGGTCTCGCTCACGCAGGCCACCGAGCTCGGCACCGTCTATACGCGCGACGAGATCGGCGCGCTCTGCGCGGCCGTGCACGAGCGTGGATTGACGGTTCACATGGACGGCGCGCGGCTGGCCAATGCGATCGCGTCGCTCGGCTGCGCGCCGGCCGACATCACGTGGCGCGCGGGCGTGGATGCGCTTTCGTTCGGCGGCACCAAGAACGGCCTGCCGTTCGGCGAGGCGATCGTGTTCTTCGATCGCGCGCTCGGCGAGGAATTCGGGCGCCGGCGCATGCAGGCGGGACAGCTCGCGTCGAAGATGCGCTTTCTCGCGGCGCCGTGGCTCGGTGTGCTCGAAGGCGGCGCGTGGCTGCGGCACGCATCCCACGCCAATGCGATGGCGCGCCGCCTGCGCGACGCGCTCGCGGGCATTCCGGGCACGCGCTTGCTCGCACCGGTGGAGGCCAATGGCGTCTTCATCGATGTCCCGCTCGCCGCGATCGCGGGGCTGCGCGGGCGCGGCTGGCAGTTCTTCGAATTCGTGGGCGACACGGGCATCCGGCTCATGTGCAGCTGGGATACGCCGGCGTCCGCGGTCGATGCCTTTGCCGCCGACCTGCGCGCGCTGGCGGAGGGTGCGCCGTGAATGCTCCCGTGCGCCACGCCCGGCCGCGTGTGGTGGTCTTCGACCTGGGCGGCGTGCTGCTCGACTGGAATCCGCGCCACCTCTACCGCAAGGTCTTCGTGGGCGACGACGCGGCGATGGAGCACTTCCTCACGCACGTGTGCCACGGCGACTGGAACCTCGCGCAGGACGCGGGGCGCGACTTCGACGAGGCGGTGGCGGCGCTGATGCCCGAGCACGAGGACAAGCTGCCGCAGATCCTCGCATGGCGCGACCGCTTCGGCGAGATGATCCCCGATGCGCTGCACGACACGGTGGCGGTGGCGGCCGACCTGCGCGCCCGCGGCGTGCCGCTGTATGCGCTCACCAACTGGTCGCACGAGACCTTTCCCTCCCAGCGGCGGCGCTTCGGCTTCATGGACTGGTTCGAGGGCATCGTCGTCTCCGGGCAGGAGAAGGTGATCAAGCCCGATCCGCGCATCTTCCGCGTGCTGCTCGACCGCCATGGCCTGCGCGCGGAGGAGACCGTCTTCATCGACGACAATCCGAAGAATGCGCAGGCGGCCACGTCGCTCGGCATGCACGGCCTGCACTTCCGCTCCGCGCCGGAGCTACGCGACGAGCTCGCCACACTTGGGTTATTGTGAGCGGGAAGCGCAGGCGCAAGCTCAGGTAGAACTGCGCGCCATGGCATCCCACCGCACGCGAGGCCATCCATGACACCCGCTCCACGCATCCTCACCCCGCGCGCCAACGCCGCACGCGCAGCGATGCCACATTTCGCCCGCTTCGCGGCGCTCGTCGCGATGCTCATCGCGTTTCCCGCGACGGCGCTCGCCCACCACGGCTGGAGCGAATACGACCAGACGAAGCTCCTCACGCTCACCGGCTCGATCGAGGCGGCGGGCTACGAGCATCCGCACGGGCACATCCGGCTCAAGACGGCGGACAAGACGTGGATCGCCGTGCTCGCACCGCCGTCGCGCATGGATGCGCGCGGGCTCGTGCGCGACATGCTGAAGCCCGGCACCACGGTGACCGTCGAGGGCTATGCGAACAGGAACCACCCCGAGGAGATGCGCGCCGAGCGCATCACCGTCGGCGGCAAGACGGTCGAATTGCGCTGAGCGCGCGGCGCAACGCGTGCCTTCTCTCGAGCCATGACACCCGCCGGCGCGATCGAGATGTCCGGCGTCGCCCGCTGGATGCGGGAGGCGCTATGGGCCTACCCCACCGTGGAGGCCGTGCACATCGTGGGCATCGCGATCGTGGTGGGCTCGATCGCGATGCTCGACCTGCGCCTGCTCGGCCTGTCGCGCGGATTGTCGGTGGCCCGCCTCGCGCGGCACACGCTGCCGTGGACGCTGGCGGCCTTCGCGATGGTCGGCCTCACCGGCATCCTGATGTTCACGGCGCACGCCACGGACTTCCTCACCAATCCGGTGTTCATGCTGAAGATGGGGCTGATCCTCCTGGCGGGCATCAACGCCGGGCTGCTGCACGCCGGTGCGATGCGCCACGCGGCGCAGTGGGACGTCGACACGCCACCGTCGCGGGTGCGCATCGCCGCGGCGATCTCGCTCCTGCTGTGGATCGGCGTGATTTTCTGCGGACGCTTCCTCGCCTACACTTGATCGTCCCCTCTCCCGCTTGCCCGCCATGTCCCTGCGCACCGACATCACCCTCGACCATCTCCAGCATCGCGGCGACGGCCGTCTCCCCGGCCTCGTGGGCTTTCGCGTGGTCGGGCTCGAGGAAGGCCTGCTGCACGCCGAGCTCGACATCCGTCCCGAGGTGCTCGCGCCCAACGGTTACCTGCACGCCGCCACCGTGGTGGCGCTCGCCGACACCGCGGCGGGCTTCGGCTGCATCGCGCATCTGCCCGCGGGTGCCGAGAACTTCACCACCATCGAGCTCAAGGCCAACTTCGTGAGCACCGCGCGCGAGGGCACGATCGTGGCGATGGCGCGGCCGGTGCATCTGGGCAATGCCACGCAGGTGTGGGATGCCGATGTCACGCGCAAGGCCGACGGCCGCAAGATCGCCATGTTCCGCTGCACGCAGATGATCCTCTGGCCCAAGACGTAGCTTCGCGTTCCACCAGCGCTCGGCCAAGGGGCCGATAGCCGCGCACGGAGGCGGCAGCGTAGTCTCGAGGCCTCGCAACCCGAACGGGCCACGTCGCGATGCGCTCGAGGCTGGGACTCGTGCTCGCAGCCTTCGCCGCGGGCGTGTGCATGCTGCAGGCGAGCCCGGTGCTGCTGCCTTGGGCGGGAGTGCTCGCGCTGCTCGCCGCGGGGGGCCTGGTGGCGTCGTGGCGCCTGCGCGGGGCGAAGGCCACCGTCGCGGCCGCGCTTGTTGCCGTGGCGCTCGGCGTCGCCTACGCCTCGTGGCGCGCCGAGGCCCGCCTCGCCGACGCGCTCGATCCGCAATGGGAGCTCGCCACGCTCGCCGTCACCGGTGTGATCGACGACCTGCCGGCCACGAACGAGCGGGGCGTGCGCTTCGCCTTCGCCGTGGAGCGCGTGGAGCCTGCCGCGGCGCAGGTGCCGGCGCGCATCTCGCTCGCCTGGTTCGAGGGCATGGGCGATGACGACGAAGCCACCGTGCCGCCACTGCACGCGGGCGAGCGATGGACGCTGCGCGTGCGGCTGAAGCGTCCCCACGGCAACGTGAATCCGGGCGGCTTCGACCTCGAGGCCTGGCTCCTCCAGCACAACCTGCGCGCCACGGGCTACGTGGTGCGCCACGACGGCAATGTGCGCGTCGACGCGTTTGCCGGGCGTGCCCGCGACGTCGTGCAGCGCGCCCGCGAGTCCGTTCGCGCACGCCTGTTGCGGGACCTGCGCGACGCGAAGTACGCCGGCGTGATCGTGGCGCTCGCCATCGGCGACCAGCGCGCCGTCCCCGATACGCAATGGACCGTGTTCAATCGCACCGGCGTGGGGCACCTGGTGTCGATCTCCGGCTTGCACGTCACCGTCTTCGCCTCGCTCGCGGGTGCGCTGGCCTTCGGCATCGCGCGGCGCAGCGTGTGGCTCACGTCGCGCATCCCGGCGCGCAAGGTCGCGGTGGGATTCGGGATGGCGTGCGCCGCGGCGTACACGCTGCTCGCGGGCGCGGAGATCCCGGCGGTGCGCACGTTCGCCATGCTCGCCATCGCGGGCGGCGGGCTGTGGCTCGGCCGGCCGGGCACCGCGGGCATCGTGTGGCTGTGGGCGCTGGTGGGCGTGCTCGTGTGGGATCCGTGGGCGCCGCTCACGCCGGGGTTCTGGCTCTCGTACGGCGCGGTGGCGCTCCTGCTGTATGCGTCCGCCGGCCGTCTCGCGGGCGAGCCCGCCGACCATGCATGGGGCAAGGCCATGGCCGCCACGCGCGAGGGCGCGCACGCGCAGTGGATCGTCACGGTGGGCCTCACGCCGCTCACGCTCATGCTCTTCGGCCAGACGTCGCTCGTGGCGCCGCTGGCCAATGCGGTCGCCATTCCCGTGGTGACGCTCGCCGTGGTGCCGCTGGCGCTGCTTGCCATCGCGGTCCCGTTCGCGTGGCTGCCGCAGGTGGCGCATGCCGTGCTCGCGCCGCTCATGGGCTATCTCGAGTGGCTCGCGCAGTGGCCGGAGGCCACCTGGCAGCAGCACGTGCCGCCCACGTGGTGCGTGATGGTGGCGATGGCCGGGGTGCTCTGGCTTCTCGCACCGCGCGGCATTCCGGGACGCTGGCTCGCCCTCGCATGGCTCCTGCCCATGGCCATCGTGCGGCCGCCGCCGCCGGAGGAGGGCGCCTTCCGCCTCACCGTGCTCGACGTGGGGCAGGGCCTCGCGGCGGTCGTGCAGACGCATCGTCGCGTGCTCGTCTACGACACGGGGCCGGGCTTCAACGACGTGGCGGATGCCGGGGGACGCATCGTGGCGCCGTTCATGCGTGCCACGGGGCTGCCGCGTGCCGATGCGATCGTGGTGAGCCACCAGGACCTCGATCACTCGGGCGGGGCGCTGTCGCTCATGCGCGCGATCCCGTTCGGATCGCTCGTTTCCTCGCTCCCCGCCGACCATCCCGTCGCGCTGCACGCCGCGGCCGCGCACGATACGCTGCCGTGCATCGCCGGACAGGAGTGGACCTGGGACGGCGTGCGCTTCACGATGCTGCACCCCACGGCGGACGAATACGACGATCCGAAGGCCAGGACCAACGATCGCTCGTGCGTGCTGCGCGTGGACGCGCCCGCGGGCAGCGTGCTGCTCGCGGGTGACATCGAGGCGATCAGCGAGGCGCGGCTCCTGCGCAAGGTCCCGGGCTGGTTGCACGCTGACGTGCTGGTCGTGCCGCATCACGGCTCGCGCACGTCGTCCACGCTGCCGTTCGTGCGCGCGGTGCGGCCCGCCTTCGCGGTGATGGCGAGCGGCTATCGCAATCGCTTCGGCCATCCGAAGGTCGACGTGATGGCGCGCTACACCGGACGCGGTGCGCGCGTGGTGCGCACCGATGTCCTGGGGGCGATCGTCTTCGATTTCGATGCGCGGCGGCCCCTTGTGGCCAGGGGCGCCCGCGACGACCGCGCGCGCTACTGGCTCGGCCCGCGGGTGGAGTAGCCTGGGCGCGCCAAGGGCTTTCGATGGTCGTAAACCTTCGGCGTATTTCGCTGTACGCCTCGGCGGACTATGGTTTCGCATCGTCTCGCGCGCACGACGCGTTGCAGGCAGTGCGCGTCGCACCGCGGCACGACGATGCGGCGCCAATGTGCGCCGGCACGTTCACGATCGAGTCACAAGAGGATAGCGATGATGAAATCGAAATGGCGCGGGCTCCTCGCGGCAGTGGCGATGGCCGCGGCCCTGGGTGCCACCCACGCGCAGGCACAGGAGATTCCGGTGGTCACCGGCGAGCATTGGGCGACGTCGAGCGTCGACGTGAAGAAGGCGTACCTCGTGGGGCTGGCCAATGCCTTCCAGGTCCAGGCCGCCTACGAGAGTGCGAACCCGCCCACCGATGCGCAGAGCATCACCCCGCGGATGACCAAGGGCCTGCGCGGACAGACGCTCGATGGCGTGCGTACGCAGCTGGACGCGTACTACGCGAAGAACCCGCAGATGCTGAAGCGCCCGGTCGTCGACACGATCTGGTTCGAGATCGTGGTGCCCGGCCTTGCCAAGGCCGGATGAGGAAGGGGACGACATGAAGAACGCAAAGTGGTTGCTTGCAGGGGCCGCACTCGTCGCGCTGGTGGGCTGCACCAACATGACGCCCGCGCAGCAGGGGACGATGAGCGGTGCTGGCATCGGCGCCGCCTCGGGCGCGGGCATCGCGGCGATTTCGGGGGGTAATGCCTGGACGGGCGCTGCCATCGGCGGCGTGGCGGGCGGTGTCGCCGGCAACATCCGCGGCAACCGCCAGCAGAACCAGTGGTAGTACGGCGTTAGAGGAAAAGGGCCGGCGCCGCGCGGACGCGGTACCGGCTACACGAAGCGCCCGATGCGCACTGCGGTCTCTCCGGTCCGCGGCCGTCGCGTGGGCATGACGAGCACCGCCTCGTCGTAGGGCGTGCGAACCTCCCGCGGGCCGTCGTGCGCGAGCAGCGTGCCGCCGCGCGCGATCACGTCGAGGCCCGATACCGGCTGCACGAACGTGAACTCCGAGGTCTCGATGGTGACCACGTCGGTGATCTCGATCACGCGCTGCGCCCGCAGTGGAGCCGCGTCGACGTGCTCGCGGGCAAGCCCCGGATCGAGCATGCCGAAGTGGCGCAGGAAGCGCAGCGCCGTTTGCATCGCCACCGCGGGAGCGGCGCGTTCCCAATGCTGGCCGCACTCGATGAGGAGCGCACTGCGCGGATCGGCGGGCGCGTCGAACGCGGCATAGTCGCGCAGGCGCTTGCCGGCGGCGTGACCGGCGTCCACCACGATGTGCTCCGGCACGCCGATGGCCTGCGCCAGGGCCACGCCCTTGGGCCAGCGCCCGGCCAGCGCCAGCGGCGGGCAGGGATCGGTCATCGAGTGCAGATCGAGAAGATGCGCGGTGCGGTCGTAGACGGGCCGCAGCTCGCGGGCACGCGCGAGATCGCTCGACCGGCGCGGGCCGTCGAGCACCTCCGGTGTCCACAGGCGGTTGAAATCCTCGTCCACGCAGCGCGACGCGAAGGGATCCGCGGGATCGAAGCGCGCATAGGCATCGACGTTGGCGAACACGATCGTGAGCGTGCCACGCAGGGGACGCACGTCCAGTGCCAGCAGCCAGTCGGCGCAGATCGCACCGCACACCTCGTTGCCGTGCGTCAGCGCCTGGATCGTGACGTCGGCGCCGGCCTGTCCCGACTCGAAGCGCCACACGTACGGGATGCCGGTATTGCCCGCACGCCAGCGGGCGATGTCGGGGAACGCGACCTCGATCGGCGGCACCCTCCGCGCGACGACGGTCATGCGGCGAGGTGGCTCACCAGGCGGCGCATGAAGTCCTCGCAGCGCGCGACCTGCTCCACCGCGCACCATTCGTCGGGCTGGTGCGCCTGCGCGATGTGGCCGGGGCCGCAGATGACGGTGGGGATGTTCGCATTGTGGAAGAGGGAGGCTTCGGTGCCGAACGATACCTTGCCGCAGCCGCCGTGGACGTTGCACGCGTGGCCGAGACGCGTGATCTCGCTGCCGTCGTGCGTATCGAAGCCGGGCAGCGTGGAGAGATGGTCGAACTCGATATACGTCGCCGCATCCACCGCATGCATCTGCGGCAGGAAGCGCGCCGCAAAGGCGCGAACGTCGGCGATGAAGGCATCGGGATCGTCGAAGGGCAGGTGGCGGATCTCGAAATCGAAGGCGCAGTCGCGCGGCACGATGTTGAGCGCGGTGCCGCCGCGGATCGTGCCCACGTGCGCGGTGGTGTAGGGGACGTCGTAGGCATCGTCGTGGCGGCCGTCGTCGCGGAAGTCGCGCGCCCGCTGCGCGATGTACGCCACGATCTCGCACGCGATCTGCACCGCGTTCACGCCGAGCGGCGTGAGCGAGGAATGCGCCTCGAAGCCGCGCACGCGGCAGCGCCACGACTTCTTTCCCTTGTGCGCCACCACGAGCTCCATGCCCGTGGGCTCGCCCACGATGCAGCCCGCGGGCCGGATGCCGCGCGCGACGATGTCGGCGATCAGGCGCCGCACGCCGATGCAGCCCACTTCCTCGTCGTACGAGAGCGCGAAGTGGAGGGGCTTGCGCAGCGGCTGCGCGAGGAACTGCGGCAGGAACGTGAGGCCCACTGCCGAAAAGCTCTTCATGTCGGTGACGCCGCGGCCGTAGAGGCGCCCGTCGCGGATCGTGACGGCGAACGGATCGGAGGTCCACGGCTGCCCTTCGACCGGCACGACGTCGGTGTGGCCAGACAGCACGATGCCGCCCTCGGTCGCGTTGCCGTCGCGCGCCGGAACGGTGGCGAAGAGGTTGGCCTTGCGCCGGTCGTCGTCGAACGTCAGGGTCGACGTGACGCCGTGTCCGGCAAGGTACTCCCGCACCCAGTCGATGAGGGCGAGGTTGGAGTCGCGGCTCGTGGTGTCGAAGGCCACGAGCGTGCGGATGAGGTCGAGCGAGACGAGATCCTCGGCGCGGGAGACCGCGGCGTCGCTGACGGCACGAGGGGTGGCGGGAGCGTTCATGGCGAACCTTCGCTCGGCACAAACGGGGAGGATAGCACCGCGCGAGGCGGCTCCGGTGAGAGTCGTCTCGCGCGCTTTCGGGCTTTGGTGCGGGGCTGCGATGCGGCCCGCGCGTTACACGCGTGGCTCGCCGCGTCCGTTGACGAGGATCGTCGGACCCGGCGGCTGCGTGAGTTGCACCCGGTGGTACGTGCCGCGGAAGTTGTAGGTCACGTCCCAGTAGGCAGGCTGGCCGCGCGCCACGTTCTCGCAGC
>CAZUGY010000018.1:0-30956 GCA_964620265.1 uncultured Alcaligenaceae bacterium | reverse complement strand
CAGGCGGCAAGCAGCTTGAATTTGTTCGGCATCGATGCCTCCTGTCTGAAGCGACTGAGATTGGCGCTGGTGCGAAGCGTCGCACCTGCAGCGCATTCGAACAACGCGACAATTTCGATGCCGGTTGTCGGAGAATGCCGCCCGTCGCCGTAGGAAACCGCGGCACTCGCCGGCCATGCGGCGTCCCTGATGCGACGACGGCGCCGAAGCGCCGTGGGTGTCCGCCTAGTAGGGAGTGGCGTAGGTGTTCGGATACGGTGTGGAGTACGTCACCGGATACGGCGCGTTGTAGTACGGCTGCGATGCGCCGTAGTACGGTGTCGGTGCCACCACGACCGGTGCTGCGTAGACCACGCGACGCGGCGCGTACACGGGCGGCGCGACGTACGCAGGCACGTAGCGCGGCGCGACGTAGGGCCGGTAGACCACGGGAGCGGGGCGATGGTACGGGCGGTAGTAGGGACGATAGGGCGTGGCGACCGCACCGTAGGCGACGCCACCGTAGGCCGGCGCACCGGCGCTGACGGCGAAGCCCGGACCGCCGACGGATACGCTCCAGCCGACGTTGCTGGCGGCAACCGCCTGCGGGAACAACGCGGCCGCACCGACAAGCGACGCGGCGACGACGGCGGTGATGGTGGCTTTGCGCTTCAGGTTCATGGTGCGATCTCCTTGCCGTTTGCGCCCGGTATGACCAATGGTTCGGGCTTCCCTGCCTTCAACGTGAGGTAAGACTGTCCGTTGACCCACCGGTTGCCCTCGTTTCGCTTTGTTACAAATGCCGCCTGCGCTATTCTTGGGTCGCCCGCCTTTCCTCCCCCGGAGATCGCCCCCATGAGCCTTTGCCGTCGCTTCCTTGCGACACTCGCCGCGGCGCTTGCCGCCGGCCCGCTCGCCGTCGGGGCACTGCTTGCGGCGAATCTCACGATCGCCCTCGGCACCGACGTGACCGCGCTCGATCCGCACTATCACAACCTCACGCCCAACAACAACGTCGCCTCGCACGTGTTCGGCTATCTCGTGGAGCGCAACGAGAAGTCGCAGGCGCAGCCCTCGCTCGCCACCGAGTGGAAGGCGATCGACCCCGTGACGTGGGAATTCAAGCTGCGCAAGGGTGTCAAGTTCCACGACGGCAGCGACTTCACCGCCGAGGACGTCGTCGCCTCGATCGCCCGCGTGCCCAAGGTGCCGAACAGCCCGTCGCCCTTCACCGCGTACACCAAGCAGATCACCAAGATCGACGTGGTCGATCCGTACACGGTGCGCTTTCGGACCGCCACGCCGTATCCGCTGATGCCGTCGGACATGTCACAGGTGGCGATCATCAGCAAGCAGTTCGCCGCTGCCTCGACCGAGGACTTCAACTCCGGCAAGGCCGCCATCGGTACCGGGCCTTACAAGGTCGTGAAGTTCACCAAGGGCGACCGGATCGAGCTCGTGCGCAACGATGCGTGGTGGGGCGGCAAGACGCCCTGGGAGAAGGTGACGCTGCGGATCGTCACGCAGGATGCGGCGCGTGTCGCGGCGCTGTTGGCGGGTGACGTGCAGGTGATCGAGGCGGTGCCCACGGCCGATGTCGCGCGGCTCAAGTCCGACAGGAAGGTGGGGCTCTTCCGCCAGACCTCCGATCGCCTCATGTACGTGCACATGGACAGCGACCGCGCGGTGACCCCGACCGTCACCGCCAGGGACGGCAAGCCGCTCGCGGCCAATCCGCTCAAGGATCCGCGCGTGCGCAAGGCGCTGTCGAAGATGATC
Organism: uncultured Alcaligenaceae bacterium; assembly: GCA_964620265.1. Lineage (GTDB taxonomy): Bacteria > Pseudomonadota > Gammaproteobacteria > Burkholderiales > Casimicrobiaceae > VBCG01. Next base: position 29,198 of record CAZUGY010000018.1, on the reverse strand, counting down.
AACCGTCCCGCGATCGTGGAGCGGGTGATGGAAAACGAGGCCATCCCCGCCGGCCAGCTCGTGCCCGACTTCCTCTTCGGCGCGACGAAGAACTTGAAGGTCGAGGCCTTCGATCCGGAAGGTGCGAAGAAGCTCCTCGCCGAGGCGGGCTATCCCGACGGCTTCGAGGTCACGCTGCACGCCACCAACAATCGCTACGTGAACGACGCCAAGATCGCGCAGGCCATCGCGCAGATGTGGACGCGTGCCGGCATTCCCACCAAGGTCGTGGCGATGCCGTCGGCCACGTTCTTTCCGCAGGCCACCGACTTGAAGTTCAGCGTGCTGCTCGCGGGCTGGAGCACGGGCACCGGCGAATCGTCGTCGTCGCTCAAGGCCTTGCTGATGACGTTCAACAAGGACAAGGGCTTCGGCACCGCGAATCGCGGCCGCTATTCCAATACCAAGGTCGATGCCCTCACCGAGGACGCATTGCAGACGGTCGACGACGTGAAGCGCGAGGCGTACCTGCAGCGCGCGAGCGAGCTCGCCATCGGCGATACCGGCCTCATTCCCCTCCACTTCCAGGTGAGCATCTGGGGCACGCGCGACGGCATCACCTATGCGCCGCGCGTGGACGAGCAGACGCTCGCCTGGAAATTCACGCCCGGACGCAAATGAACGCACCGCAACCGCACTGGCCGGCGATCCGCACGCCGGCATCGAACTTCATTGCCAACCGCTGGGAGCGTGCCGCCGAAGGTGGCGAGCTGCCGGTGATCGACCCGTCCGATGGCGAGCCGTTCACGGCCATCGCGCGCGGCACCGCGGCCGACATCGATCGTGCCGTGACGGCGGCGGCAGCCGCGCACGCCGGCGCGTGGGGCAAGCTCTCGCCGGCGGAACGCGGGCGCGCGCTCCTGGCCATCTGCAACGTGATCCGCGCCAATGCCGAGGAGTTGGCACTGGCCGAGGCGCGCGACTGCGGCAAGCCGCTGAAGCAGGCGCGCGCCGACGTCACCGCCTGCGCGCGCTACTTCGAGTTCTACAGCGGCGCCTGCGACAAGCTGCATGGCACCACGATCCCCTATCCCGAGGGCTATACGGTGCTCACCTGGCGCGAGCCGCATGGCGTCACCGGCCACATCATCCCGTGGAACTATCCGCTGCAGATCTTCGGACGCTCGGTGGGGGGTGCGCTCGCCACCGGCAATGCCTGCGTGGTGAAGCCGGCGGAGGATGCGTGCCTCTCGCTGCTGCTGCTCGCGCAACTCGCCGCGGAAGCCGGACTGCCGGCGGGCGCGATCAACATCGTCACGGGGCTCGGCCGCGAGGCGGGCGCGGCACTCGTGGAGCATCCGGGCATCGCGCACATCTCGTTCACCGGCTCGCCGGCGACGGGCACGTGGGTGGCGGCGGAAGCGGCGAAGCGCCATTGCCCCGTCACGCTCGAGCTCGGCGGCAAGTCGCCGCAGGTGGTGTTCGAGGATGCCGACCTCGATGCCGCGCTGCCCGCGCTCGTGAATGCGATCGTGCAGAACGCCGGGCAGACGTGCAGCGCGGGCAGCCGCCTGCTGGTGCAGGCGTCGCGCTACGAGGAAGTGCTGCGGCGGCTGGGCGAGCGGTTCGCGGCCCTGCGCACGGGGCCGGCGCTCGCCGACCTCGATTGCGGACCGCTCATCCGCGACACGCAGATGGCCCGCGTGGAGGAATTCCTCGCGCATGCCAGGCGCGACGGCATCGCCACGGTGGCGCGCGGCAGCGTGGCCGCGGATGCGCCCAAGGGTGGTTACTACGTGGCACCCACGCTGTTGCGCGACGTGCCGCTCGATCATCGCCTCGCCTGCGACGAGGTCTTCGGCCCCGTGCTGGCCGCGATGCCCTTCACCGACGAGGCCGATGCCGTGCGCCTGGCCAATTCCACCGACTTCGGCCTCGTGGCCGGCGTGTGGACGCGCGACGGGGCGCGGCAGCTGCGCATGGCGCGCGCCATCGCGAGCGGCCAGGTCTTCATCAACAACTACGGCGCGGGCGGTGGCGTGGAGCTTCCCTTCGGCGGCGTGAAGCACTCGGGGCATGGCCGCGAGAAGGGCTTCGAGGCGCTGTACGGCTTCACCACGGTGAAGACGGTGGTGCTGCAGCACGGGTGACGCCGGTGGCCTTCTTGGGCCGGCCGAGCGTCATCGTTCGTTCACGACAGGAAGCAACAGGAGGAAGAGCGTGGCAAGACTGGCAGGCAAGGTGGCGATCGTCACCGGAGCGGGATCGGGGTTCGGCAAGGGCATCGCGCAGCGGTATGCGGAAGAGGGCGCGCGCGTGGTCGTCAACGACATCTCGGTGGAAAATGGCGAGCGCGTGGCGAGCGAGATCGCCGGCGCCGGTGGCCAGGCGCGCTTCTGCGTCGGCGATGTGACACGGGACGCCGATGTGGAGCGTCTCGTGCAGTTCGCCCTCGACACGTTCGGCGGCCTCGACATCGTGGTCAACAACGCCGGCACGACGCATCGCAACCAGCCGATGCTCGAAGTCAGCGAGGCGCAGTTCGACCGCATCTACCAGGTCAACGTGAAGAGCCTCTACCTCACGGCGAAGCACGCCGTGCCGCACATGCGCGCGAAGCACGACGGCGTGTTCATCACGATCGCCTCCACCGCGGGCGTGCGTCCGCGTCCGGGGCTGACCTGGTACAACGGCAGCAAGGGGGCGGCGATCGTCACGTCGCGCTCGATGGCGGCGGAGCTCGCCAAGGACAATATCCGCGTCAACGTGATCAATCCCGTGGCGGGCGAGACGGCCATGCTCGCCGACTTCATGGGCGAGGACACGCCGGCCAGGCGCGCGCAGTTCGTGGCGTCGATCCCCATCGGACGCCTGTCGCAACCTTCGGACATCGCGACTGCGGCCGTGTTCTTCGCCTCGGACGAAGCGTCGTTCATCACCGGGGCGTGCCTCGAGGTCGACGGCGGACGCTGCGTGTAGGCGCCGCGCCGCGTCCCCGCGGCGGCCCTACTTGTACACGAGGTCGCGCAGCCCGATGGAGAGCACCGGCACGTAGGTGATCACCATCAGGCAGGCGAGCACCACGAGCACGAAGGGGACGAGCCGCACCACGATCTGGTCGAGCGATATCCGGGCCACCGTGCACGCGGCGAAGAGGTTCACGCCGAAGGGCGGCGTGATCATGCCGAGCGCCAGGTTCACGACCATGATGACCCCGAAGTGCACGGGGTCGATGCCGAAGTGCGTGGCCACGGGCGCCAGGATCGGCGCGAGCACGATGATCGAGGCCGAGGTCTCGATGAACATGCCGATGATGAACAGCGCGGCATTCACGCCGAGCAGGAACAGCGCCGGCGATTGCAGCACGTCCACGAGGTAGGCGCCGATCAGCGTCGGCACGCCGGCGCGCGTGATGAGGTAGCTGAACAGTCCCGCATTGGCGATGATGAACAGGATCACCGCCGACGAGATCACGCTCTTCTTCAGCACCGCGGGGAGGTCGCTCACCTTCGTCTCGCGGTAGATGAGCACGCCCACGATGAGGGCGTAGAACACCGCCACGACCGACGCTTCGGTCGGCGTGAACACACCACCGTAGATGCCGCCCAGGATGACCACGGGCATCAGCAGGGCGAATCCCGCGCGCCGCGTGGCCACGAGGAAGGGCAGGCGGCCATCGTGATCGCCCTTGCCGTAGCCCTTCCAGCGGGCGTAGAGGATCACGAAGGCCATGAGCGCCCCGCCGATGAGCAGGCCCGGGCCGAACCCGGAAATGAAGAGCTCGCCGATCGAGACCTCGGCCGACACGCCGTAGAGGATCATCGGAATCGACGGCGGGATGATCACGCCGAGCTCGGCCGAGGTCGCCTGCAGCGCGGCGGCGTAGCTCGTTGGGTAGCCGTGCTTGATGAGCGCGGGGATCAGGATCGCGCCGATCGCGAAGGTGGTGGCCACACTCGATCCGGACACCGCCGCGAAGATCATGCAGGTGAGCACGCAGGTGGCGCCGAGCCCGCCCTGGACGCCGCCCACGATCGACTTGGCGAACTCCACGAGACGTGCCGAGATCCCGCCCGACTCCATGAGATTGCCGGCGAGGATGAAGAAGGGGATCGCGGCGAGCGGGAACTTGTTGATCGCCGAGAACATCTCCTTCACCACCGCGATGAAGCTCAGGTTGGCCTGCCAGGCGCCCACGAGGCTCGCGATCCCGATCGCGACCGCGACGGAAATCGAGAGCGCGAACGCCAGGATCATGGTGACGAGCATCGTGGTGGGCATGGCGGTTTCCTACTGCTGCGTTTCGAGGTCCTGGCGCCGCGGATCGAGGAGGCAGCCGACGACCGCCACCACGGAGAACACCGCGCCCACGGGGATGGCGAGATACGCCCAGGTCATGGAGAAGGACTCGAGCCCGCTGATCGTCTGGAAGCGCCCCAGCCACGAGTAGTGGCTGCCGAACCAGATCATCACGCCCAGCAGCACGAGCGCGCACACCGCGGAGACGAGATCGAGCACGCGCTTGCCGGTGGGCCCCGCCATGCGGTGCGCGAGATCCACGCACACCATCGCGCCCTGGCGGAAGGCCACGGGCGCCCCGAGGAACACCATCCAGATCAGCGTGAAGCGGATGAGCACCTCGGACCACTCGGCCGGCTGCTGGAACACGAAGCGCGACAGGATCTGGTAGAGCCCGAGGCACGCGGCCGCCACGAGCATCAGGCACGCGAAGGTGAGCGCCACGGCCGTGGTGCGGCGCTCGATCGCCAGGAACGTTTTGCGCATGGAATTCGCCAAAGGAGGGGCGGAGCGAACGGATAACGAAAAGCCCCGGCGCTGACCGGGGCTCGTCGAGAAGGGCTTTCGAGCGCGATTACTTGTAGTTGCGGATCTTGTCGATGTTGGCCTGTCCGAACTTCTTGCCGAACTCGGCGAACGTCGGCGTGAGCGTGTTCTGGAACTTGCTCTTGTCCACGTTGACGACCACGATCATGCCCTTGGACTGGAGGTCGGCCACGGCCTTGCGCTCGTCCTCGTCGATGCGGGCGCGGTTGGCCTTGACGGCCTCCTTCGTGGCCTCGGCGAAGGCCTGCTTGTCCGCGGCCGAGAGCTTGTCCCACTTGCCCTTGTTCATGAGGATGAGCGCCGGCGAATAGACGTGCCCCGTGAGCGTCATGTATTTCTGCACCTGGTCGAACTTCGCGGCCGAGATCACCGACAGCGGATTCTCCTGTCCGTCGACCGTGCCCTGCTGCAGCGCCGTGAAGACTTCGGTGAAGGCCATGGGGGTGGGGATGATGCCGAAGGCCTTGTAGGCCTGCATGTGCACGGGGTTTTCCATCGTGCGCATCTTGAGGCCCTTCAGGTCGTCGGGGGTGTTCACCGGACGCTTGCTGTTGGTCATGTGGCGGAAGCCGTTCTCGCCCCATGCCAGCGCCTGGATGTTCTTGGCCGGAAACTTGGTCAGCAGCTCCTGGCCGATCGGGCCGTCGAGCGTCGCGCGGGCGTGCGCGTAGTCCTTGAAGAGGAACGGGATGTCGAGGATCGCCGTCTCCGGAACGAAGTTCGGGATCGGTCCGGAAGAAGTGATGGTGAGGTCGATGGTGCCGAGCTGCACGCCCTCGATGGCTTCGCGCTCCGCGCCGAGCGCGCCGGAGTAGAAATTCTGGATCTTGTAGCGGCCATTGGTCCGCTTCTCGATTTCCTGGGCGAATACGTCCGCCGCGACGCCGTAATGCGAGTTCTGGGCGATCGCGAGGCTCATCTTCAGGGTTTCCTGCGCCGTCGCGGAGGCGAAGGGCAGGGCGGACAGGACAATTGCGGCGACGACAGGGCACGCAAGACGCGGCAGACGCATGAGGCTCCTCCTTGGGGAACGGGCGCGTTGTTGGGATGTTGTTCGGCGCCGGAACGGCGATTCTAGAGAAGGACCTCCCCGCTGTATAGGGCGAGTCCCGGTCCGACGAGGAACGAGGCCGGAGGCGGGGCCGCGATTCCCGCGAGGAATGGTCCGGAGGGGCACAGGCGGCGCTATGTGCGGCGCCGCGTTGCCGGCGCACGCCGCCGTTGTGAAATAATCACCTCGTTCGCGGCCTTTCCTCGTTTCCGCCGCCTTTCGACCGTCGCCTTTTCACCGGCCGCCCATGCTTGACGCCAATGTGCACGCACAGCTCGCGGCCATCCTGCCTCCGGCCGCGCTGCTGACCACGCGGGAGGACGTCAAGCCCTACGAGTGCGACGGCTTGACGCTCTATCGCGCGCAGCCCGCCGCGGTGCTCCTGCCCGAGAACGAGGCGCAGGTCGTGCAGATCCTGCAGGCGTGCCACGCGGCGAAGGTGCCGGTGGTGGCGCGCGGCGCCGGCACCAGCCTCTCCGGTGGCGCGCTGCCGAATCCCGAAGGCGTGGTGCTGTCGCTCGCCAAGTTCAAGCGCATCCTCGCCGTGGACCCGTTGTCGCGCACGGCGATCGTGCAGCCGGGGGTGCGCAACCTCGCGATCTCCGAGGCCGCCGCGGTCCATGGCCTGTACTACGCGCCCGATCCGTCGTCGCAGATCGCCTGCTCGATCGGCGGCAACGTCGCGGAGAATGCGGGTGGCGTGCATTGCCTCAAGTACGGCCTCACCGTGCACAACGTGCGCCGCGTGCGCGGCGTGCTGATCACGGGCGAGGTGGTCGAGTTCGGCGGCGATGCGCTCGACAGCGCGGGCTACGACCTCCTGGCGCTCGTCATCGGCAGCGAGGGCCTGCTCGCCGTGATCACCGAGGTCACGGTCAAGCTGACGCCCAAGCCGCAGCTCGCGCAGGTGGCGCTCGCCGCCTTCGACGATATCGAGAAGGCGGGTGCCGCGGTGGGGGCCATCATCGGCGCCGGGATCATCCCCGCGGGCCTCGAGATGATGGACCAGCCGGCCACGCGTGCGGTGGAGCAGTTCGTGCACGCCGACTATCCGCTGGACGCGGCCGCGGTGCTGCTCGTCGAGTCCGACGGCACGCCCGACGAGGTCGCCGCCGAGATGGCCGACATCCGCCGCGTGCTGACCGAGTCGGGCGCCACCGGCATCCGCGTGTCGCGCGACGAGGCGCAGCGGCTCCTCCTGTGGTCGGGGCGCAAGGCGGCGTTTCCCGCGGTGGGCCGCATCTCGCCCGACTACTATTGCATCGACGGCACGATCCCGCGCAAGGCGCTGCCGCGCGTGCTGCGCGCCATCGCCCGGTGGTCGGAGGAGTACGGCCTGCCGTGCGCCAATGTCTTCCACGCGGGCGACGGCAACCTGCATCCGCTCATCCTCTTCGATGCCAACAAACCCGGCGAGACGGAGCGCACGATCGAGTTCGGCGATCGCATTCTCGAGCTGTGCATCGAGGTCGGCGGTACGGTGACCGGCGAGCACGGCGTGGGCGTGGAAAAGCTCGCCACGATGTGCGTGCAGTTCGGCACGGCCGAGCTCGCGCGCTTCCACGCGATCAAGGACGCCTTCGACGACCTGCGGCTCCTGAATCCCGGCAAGGCCGTGCCCACGCTGCACCGCTGCGCGGAGCTGGGCCGCATGCACGTTCACCATGGCAAGGTCCCGCATCCGGACCTGCCACGCTTCTGACAGGAAATCTCCGATGACCCAGGCCATCCATGCTTCCCGCGCGACCCCCGAGGGCATCGCCGACGTGGTCGCGGCGCTCGTCCGCGACTTCGGCGATCGCGCCAAGGTGAGCGAGGCGATCCGCGCGCAACACTCGCACGGGGAGGGCCTGGCCGATCCGGCGCTGCCCGACGTCGTGGTCTATCCGCACAGCAACGAGGAGGTGGCCGGCATCGTGCGCCTGTGCCACGCCGCGCGCATGCCGGTGATCGCCTTCGGCGTGGGGACCTCGCTCGAGGGGCACGTCGCGGCGCTCTTCGGCGGCGTGTGCGTCGACCTCTCCGAGATGAACAAGGTACTCGACATCAATGCGGCGGACCTCGACTGCCGGGTGCAGGCGGGCGTGACGCGCGAGCAGCTCAATGCGGAGCTGAAGGGCACGGGGCTCTTCTTCCCGATCGATCCGGGTGCGAACGCCACGCTCGGCGGCATGGCGGCAACACGTGCCTCGGGGACCAACGCCGTGCGCTACGGCACCATGCGCGAGAACGTGCTGGGCCTCACCGTGGTGACTCCCGACGGCCGCATCGTGCGCACCGGCGGGCGCGCGCGCAAGTCGTCGGCGGGCTACGACCTCACGCGTCTTTTCGTGGGGGCGGAAGGCACGCTCGGCATCATCACCGAGATCCAGGTGCGCCTGTACGGCATCCCCGAGGCCATCTCGGCGGCCGTGTGCCAGTTCCCCGATCTCGCGGCGGCCGTGAACACCGTGATCACGGCGATGCAGATGAGCATCCCCGTCGCGCGCATCGAGCTCCTCGATGCCTTGCAGATGCAGGCGTGCATCGCGTATTCGAAGCTCGAGGGCTTCGAGGCGAAGCCGACGCTGCTCTTCGAATTCCACGGGACCGAAGCCGGCGTGAAAGAGCAGGCGGAGCTCATGGAGCAGATTGCGAACGAGCACGGGGGCAGTGCCTTCCAGTGGGCCACCCAGGCGGAGGATCGCTCGCGCCTGTGGAAGGCGCGGCACAATGCCTATTACGCCGCGCTCGCGCTGTCGCCGGGCCGGCAGGCGTTCTCCACCGATGCCTGCGTGCCGATCTCGCGGCTGGCCGATTGCCTGCTCGAGACGCGCGCGGAGCTCGACCGCGAAGGCGTGATCGCGCCGATCGTGGGCCACGTGGGCGACGGCAACTTCCACGTGCTCGTGCTCTTCGATCCGGCGAGCCAGGCGGAGCGCGCCAGGGCCGACGCGATCGCGAAGAGCGTGTCGATGCGCGCGATCGCGATGGGCGGCACCTGCACCGGCGAGCACGGCGTGGGCATGCACAAGCTCGAGGCGCTGGTGGCCGAGCACGGCGAGGCGGTCGAGCTCATGCAGACGATCAAGCGCGCGCTCGATCCGCTCGACATCATGAATCCGGGCAAGACCGTTCCCCACTGGTGACCCCTCCCATGCCCTACACCCTCTACATCGGCAACCGCAACTACTCGTCGTGGTCGCTGCGCGGCTGGCTCGCCTGCAAGCTCGCGGGCGCGCCGTTCCGCGAAGTGGTGATCCAGCTGCGCGGGACGTACAACCCCGACAACAAGTCGTTTTCGCCGACCGCGCTGGTGCCGGCGCTGCACGACGGCGACGTCCAGGTCTGGGACACGCTCGCCATCGGCGAGTACCTGGCCGAGCGGCATCCCGGCATGTGGCCGGAGGATCCCGTTGCGCGCGCGTGGGCGCGCTGCGTCGTCGCGGAGATGCACTCCGGCTTCTCCACGCTGCGTAGCGAGATGACGATGTGCATCCGCGAGCGCATGGACGTGCGGCCCTGGTCGGAGGCGCTCACGGCCAACATCGCGCGCGTGGAAGAGATCTGGAAGGAGACACGCCGTCGCTTCGGCAAGGGTGGCCCCTACCTGCTGGGCCCGTTCACGCTCGCCGATGCGTTCTATGCGCCGGTGGCGTTCCGCTTCCAGACCTACGGCGTGGCGCCCAAGGGTGAAGCGGGCCACTACCTCGCCGCACTGCTCGTCCATCCTTTCGTCAAGGAATGGGAGCGCGATGCGCTGGCGGAGAAGGAGATCATCGAGGTCGACGAGCCGCGCATCCTGTACCGGGACCGGATCGCGCCGAGGACCTAGCGTGGGCGCAACGCCTTGACTGCCGCCACTGCTCTCGATCCCGCGCTCGAAGCGCTGTGCGCGCGCATCCGCAGCGCCGCGCAGGCCGGCACGCCGCTGCGCATCCGCGGCGGTGGCACCAAGGACTTCTACGGCGGCATCCTCGACGGCGAGATCCTCGATACGCGCGTCTACGCCGGCATCATCGACTACGAGCCCACCGAGCTCGTGCTCACGGCCCGTGCGGGAACGTCGCTGGCGGCCATCGAGAGCGCGATGCGCGCGCGCGGCCAGATGCTCGCCTTCGAGCCGCCGCACTTCGGTCGTGATGCGACGCTCGGCGGCGCCGTCGCGGCGGGGTTGTCGGGGCCGCGTCGCGCCTATGCCGGGGCGGTACGCGACCTGATGCTCGGCGTGAAGATCATCGACGGCACGGGGGAAGCGCTGGCTTTCGGCGGCAAGGTGATGAAGAACGTCGCGGGCTTCGACGTCTCGCGTCTCATGGCGGGCGCGCTCGGCACGCTCGGGGTCATCACCGAGGTGTCGCTCAAGTGCCTGCCGCTGCCGCGCAGCGAGGCCACGATCGCGTTCGCCTCGTCGGCCGACGACGCGATACGCCGCGTCAACGAATGGGGCGGGCAGCCGCTGCCGCTGTCGGCCACCGCCTATCACGACGGCCAGTTGCGGGTGCGCCTGTCGGGCGCGCAGCCGGCCGTGGAGGCGGCTTCGCGCAAGCTCGGCGGCGAAGCCGTCGCGGAAGCGGAGGCCTTCTGGACGTCCGTGCGCGAGCACACGCATCCGTTCTTTGCCGCCGTGGGGGAGCGCACGCTCTGGCGGCTGTCGGTGCGCTGCACGGCGCCGTACACCGACCTCGGAGGCGAGCAGCTCGTCGAATGGGGCGGGGCGCTGCGCTGGATCGCGGCGGGGGCCAAGGTCGAGCCCGCGAAGCTCCGCGCCTGGGCGGCGGCGCAGGGCGGCCACGCCACGCAATTCCGTGGCGGCGAGCGCGCGGGCGACGTGTTCCACCCGCTGCCCGCTACACTCGCGTCCGTGCATGCGAAGCTCAAGGCTGTGTTCGACCCCAAGGGCATCCTCAACCGCGGCCGGCTCGTGGCCGCCTTCTGATGAAGACCGAGCTCTCCGCCGAGTTCAGGGACACCGCGCAAGGCAAGGAAGCCGACGCGATCCTGCGCACCTGCGTGCATTGCGGCTTCTGCACGGCGACGTGCCCCACGTACCAGCTCCTGGGCGACGAGCTCGACGGCCCCCGGGGCCGGATCTACCTCATCAAGGAAGTGCTCGAAGGCGGCCCGGTCACCGCGAAGACGCAACTGCATCTCGACCGCTGCCTCACCTGCCGCAGCTGCGAGACGACCTGCCCCTCCGGCGTGCGCTACGGTCGCCTGCTCGACATCGGGCGCGACATCGTCGAGGCCAAGGTGGGACGCAGCGGCATGGACCGCGCGCAGCGCATCGCCTTGCGCAAGGGGCTGCTCAACCGCACGCTCTTCGGCAGCGCGGTGGCGATGGGGCGCCTCGCGCGGCGGCTGCTTCCGCGCGACCTCGCCGATCACGTCCCGGTCCGCACGTCCGCCGGACCCTGGCCGCAGCCGCGCCATGCCCGCAAGATGATCGTGATGGAGGGCTGCGTGCAGCCCACGCTGAAGCCCGGCATCGATGCGTCGATGGCGCGCGTGCTCGACCGGATCGGCATCTCGCCGTTGCGCGTGCCGGGCGGGGGCTGCTGCGGCGCGCTGTCGCATCACCTCGTGGCCGAGGACGAGGCGCGTGGCATCGTCCGCCGCAACATCGATGCCTGGTGGCCGCACGTGCAGCGCGGGCTCGAGGCGATCGTGGTCACGGCGAGCGGCTGCGGCGTGATGGTGAAGGATTACGGGCACTTCCTCGCGCACGACGCCGCCTACGCCACCAAGGCCGCGAAGATCGCCGCACTCGCGCGCGATCCCATCGAGATCGTCGCGGCCGAGTGGAAGAAGGTGGCGCCCATGATCGCGATGGACCGCGGTCCGCAGCGCATCGCCTTCCATCCCCCGTGCACGCTGCAGCATGGGCAGCGCATCCGCGGCCAGGTGGAGGAGATCCTGCTGGCCATCGGCCACTCGCTGCTGCCGGTGGCCGACACGCACCTGTGCTGCGGCTCGGCGGGGACGTACTCCGTGTTGCAACCCGTGCTCGCCGGCCAGCTCAAGGTCAACAAGCTGCGCGCGCTCGAGGCCATGCGGCCCGACGTCATCGTGAGCGCGAACATCGGCTGCATGACGCATCTCGAGTCCGGGACGCGCACGCCCGTGCGCCACTGGGTCGAGCTCCTCGACGAGCGCATGTTCACGTCGGAGGCGACGCAGTGAGTGGTGCGGCCGCGCCGGATCCGGCACCCGACACGCGCGCCGGCTATCCGCACCTGCTCGCCATCCCCACGCGCTGGATGGACAACGACATCTACGGCCACGTCAACAACGTGACGTACTACTCGTACTTCGACACGGTGGTGAACGAGCATCTCATCCGCGCCGGCGGGCTCGACATCCACGACGCCGCGCAGGTCGCCTTCGTGGTCGAGACGTCGTGCCGCTTCCATCGCTCGCTGTCCTTCCCCGAGACGATCGACGCCGGCATCCGCGTGCGCCGTCTCGGCAGGAGCTCGGTGACCTACGAGATCGCGCTCTTCACGCGCGACCACGAGGCGCCCGCGGCCACGGGTCGCTTCGTGCACGTGTGGGTGGAGCGTGCGACGAGCACGCCCGTGGATATCCCCGCGCGCATCCGCGCGGCGCTCGTGCCGCTCGTGACCGACGCGGCGGAGCCTGCGTGAGTCCGCCGGGTCGTCCCCAGGGCGCATGCCGGAGCAGCGCGAAGGTGGGCACGTGAGCCGCATCGTGGTGATCGTTCCCGGCGCGGGCGGTGGCACGCGCTTCGGCGCGCGGGCCCCCAAGCAGTACGCGCTGCTCGCGGGCGTGCCCGTCCTGCTGCGCACGCTCGGGCGCCTGCGCGAAGGCCTCGCGCCGCATGCGATGCACGTGGCGCTCGCGGCCGACGACGTCGAATACGAGCGGCTCGCGGGACGCCCTGCCGACGTGGGCGTGCTCCGCTGCGGCGGTCCCACGCGCGCCGCCACCGTGGCCAATGCGCTGGCGCAGATCGCCGGCGATTGCGCCGACGACGACTGGATCGCCGTGCACGATGCGGCGCGCCCGTGCGTGCCGGTGGACGCGCTCACGCGCCTGACGTTGCACCTTGCCGACGATCCCGTCGGCGGCCTGCTCGCCGTGCCGGTGGCCGATACGCTCAAGCGCTCCGATGGCGACGTCGATCTCGCGCGGGCGATGGAGACGGTCCCGCGCGCCGGCCTGTGGCAGGCGCAAACACCGCAGATGTTCCGCTGCGGCGTGCTCCGGCGCGCACTGGCACGACCGGACGCGCTCGATGCCACCGACGAGGCGCAGGCGGTCGAGCGGCTGGGGCTCACGCCGCGGCTCGTGCGTGGCAGCCCGGCCAACCTCAAGATCACCTATGCCGAGGACCTCGCACTCGCCGCCGCCGTCCTGGCCGCGCAGGCCGCGGAAGGCGACGCGCCATGACGCCGCGCATCGGCACCGGATTCGACGTGCACGCGCTGGTCGCGGGGCGCGCCCTCGTGCTCGGCGGCGTGGCCATCCCGTACGCGAAGGGACTGCTCGGCCACTCCGACGCCGACGTCCTGCTGCACGCGATCGCCGATGCGCTGCTGGGCGCGCTCGCGCTGGGCGACATCGGCAAGCACTTCCCCGACTCGGATGCCGCGTATGCCGGTGCCGACAGCCGCGTGCTGTTGCGTCGCGTGATGGACCTCGTGGCGGCGAGCGGTCATGCGATCGGCAACGTGGATGCCACGATCGTCGCGCAGGCGCCGAAGGTCGCGCCGTACATCGAGGACATGCGGCGCAATGTCGCCTCCGACCTGCGCTGCGCGCTCGATCGCGTGTCGATCAAGGCCACCACGACCGAGCGCCTGGGCTTCACCGGGCGCGAGGAGGGGATCGCCGCGCAGGCGGTGGTGCTGGTGGTGCCGGTGGAAGGCGCGCCGCAGCAATAGGGCGCCGATAAACCGCCGATAAGCCGCCACGACGCGCGTGAAGCCACCGCGCGTCGCTCTTCCCGTGCCTGTGCGCGCGAGCTATCCCGCCGGCGCGAGCGGCAGGCGAAGCCGCGCGATCGTGCCCCCACCCGGCCGCGGCAGCAGGTCGAGCGCGCCGCCGTGGCTGCGTGCCACGCGCTCGACGATCGCGAGTCCGAGGCCCGCCCCCGCGGCGCCGTCGGCGCGTGCCCGCGAATCGGTCGCGCGCGTGAAGGGCTGCTTCAGCCGCGGTGCATCGGCTTCGGGGATGCCGGGGCCGCGATCCAGCACCTCCACCCACGCCTGTCCTTCGTGCACCGAGGTCGTGACCTCGACCGGCGGAGCGCCGTAGGCCAGCGCGTTGTCGACGAGATTGGCCACGGCGCGCGAGATCGCGGTGGCCGCGAGCGGCAGCGCCGGCACCTGGCCGCAGACGCAGGACACGTCCCTGCCGGCGGCGGCGTGGCGCGCCACGACCGCGGCGACGATCGCATCGAGGCTCGCCTGCGTGCGCGGCGACGCATCCTCGCCGCGCGCGAAGTCGAGGAACTGGCCGATGATGCGATCCATCTCGTCGATGTCCGCGACCATGCCGGCGCGCAGCGCGTCGTCGGGGGCGCTCATCTCCACGCCCAAGCGCAGGCGCGCGAGCGGCGTGCGCAGGTCGTGCGACACGCCGGCCAGGAGCAGCGCGCGGTCCTCGTCGATGCGCCGCAGGTTGGCGGTCATGGCATTGAAGCCGCGATTGACCGATGCGATCTCGGACGGACCCGTCTCCGGCAGCGGCGGCGGCAGCTCGCCGCGTCCCACGCGCGCGACGGCCGCGGAGAGATCGCGCAGCGGCCGCGCGAGATAGCGGGCGAAGACGAAGGCCACGACGAGCAGCAGGCCCAGCACCACGAGCGTCCACACGAGCGCGCGCGTGGGACCTCCGTCGGCGGGCCGCGGCACCGGCACGCCGAGCCAGTAGCCCGTCCCTGCCGCGTCCACGCGCACGAAGAGCAGCCCGCGACGCGGCGCGAAGCGCACCTCGGTGCCGGGACCCAGGCGCTCGCGCAGGCGTTGCGCCAGGTCCTCCATGAGCGGCCCACCGGGCGGCGTTTCCTGCGGCGGCCGCGCCGACTCGGGATAGATCTCCACGCCGTATTCGCTCGAGAGCTCCTCGAGCGTCTCGCTGCGCTCGGGATCGTCGGTCCCGGCGAGCGCCGCGCGCATCGCCTGCAACTGCACGAGGCGCGTCTCGGAGATCTGGCGGTTGACGAGCGCGGCGCGCTCGCCGCGGAAGAGCAGGATGCTCGCGAGTACCGCCAGCGCCACGGCGACCACGAGCAGCAGGACGAGGCGGCCGAAGAGCGAGCGCGGCGGCAGGCTCATGCGCGGCACTTCGCGCTGGCGCGCTCCGGAATGTGTTCGCCCCTCACGCGGGCCCGGCGGCCGGCGGCTCACGGGCCGGGACGCTGTCCGCGGGCGCGGCTCCCGGCTCGGACGCATCGGGCATGTACACGTAGCCGAATCCCCAGACCGTCTGGATGTAGCGCGGATTGGCCGGATCGACCTCGACGAGCTTGCGCAGGCGCGATACCTGCACGTCGATCGCGCGATCGAACACCTCGTGGTCGCGGCCGCGCGCGAGCATCATGAGCTTCTCGCGCGCGAGCGGCTGCCGCGGGTGCTGCGCGAACACGCGCAGCAGCGAGAACTCGCCGGTGGTGAGTTGCGCGATCCTGCCATCCTGGGCCAGCGTACGCGCGGCGAGATCGAGCATGTGGCGGCCGAAGGGGACCACGCCTTCGCCCGCGGGTGCGCCGGGCACCGCGCGGTCGCCGTGGCGGCGCAGCACCGCATGGATGCGCGCCACGAGCTCGCGCGGATTGAACGGCTTCCCGAGATAGTCGTCGGCGCCCATCTCGAGCCCCACGATGCGGTCGATGTCCTCGCCCTTGGCGGTGAGCATGATGATGGGGACGTTCTCGCCCGCGCCGCGCAGGCGGCGGCACACCGAGAGGCCGTCCTCGCCCGGCAGCATGAGGTCGAGCACCACGAGGTGCGGCGGATCCCGCTGCAGCTTGCGGTCGAGGTCGCGCGCGTCGGGGAGTGCCACGACCTGGAAGCCCTGCTCGCCCAGGTAGCGCGTGAGGAGGTCGCGCAGGCGGAGGTCGTCGTCGACGACGAGAATCTTCACGGGACCGGGCTTTTGCGTCATGGGCCCAATTGAATCCGACTGGTGCGCTGCGTGGATACGCGCGCTGTAAGGAATTGTAACGGTGTTGGGCCCGGGCAACGTCCGGTTGCAATCGCGCTGGTGCAGGCCCGAACCGATCGCCCACAATCGCCTTCGAACGTTCGAGTCCCGGCACCGCAAGTTCGGGTTGCGCCGACGGGGCGGAAAGCGGCATCCCACCCTCGTTCTGAAAGGAAGCACCATGAAGTCCTCACTGGCACGCATCACCGGCGCTCTTGCGATCGGTCTCCTCGCGACAGGCGCGCACGTCGCGCTGGCCCAGCCCGGCCACGGGCCCGGACCCGGACCCGGCCACGGTGGCCCGGGATCGATCGAGCGGACCATCGCCTCGGTCCGCAACCAACTGAACCTCAATACGTCGCAACAGTCCCTGTGGGACAGCGTGGTGGCCAACGCCAAGGCCACGCGTGCGGCCGACCGCGCCGGCATGGAGCAGGTGCACACGGCGCTCGTGGCCGAGCTCGCCAAGGCGGAGCCCGACCTCGCGTCCGTCGCGGCGCTCTCCGACCAGGCGCAGGGCAATGCAGCGGCCGGACGCAGGCAGGTGCGCGACCAGTGGCTCTCGCTCTACGCCACGTTCTCGCCCGCGCAGAAGACCGTCGTGCGTGACGCGCTCGCCAAGCGCGTGGCGCGGATGGAAGCCTTCCGCGCGCGTATGCACGAGCGCTTCAAGGGCGGGGCGACCACGAACTGATGGCGTGGAAAGGGTTGTAGCGGAAGCCGCCGGCGCTTTCTTGGCCGGCGGCTTTTCATTGCCCGGGATGCGCGTGGGCGGCGGGGGCGTTTCCCCGGCACTGCCGTGACACCGTCGCGCGCCGCGCGCGCCGCGCGCGCCCGAGGGCCTTGCGTGTCCTAGGCGTGCGCGAGCAGCGATGCCGCCGCCGCGTGCAGCACCGCCGGCACCACGGGCTTGCCGAGCAGCATGATCCCCGCCATGCGCGCATCCCGCTCCGCCGCGGGGCTCGTGTCGCCCGACACCAGCAGCGCGGGCAGCACGATGCCGAGCTCGTCGCGCAGCCGCCCCACGGCGGCGATCCCGCTCGCGCCGTGCGCGAGCCGCAGGTCGGCCACCACGAGGTCCGGATAGCGTTCCTCGCGGCCCAGCGCGTCGATCAGGTCCGCCACGTCGGTCCCGCCCGCGACCTGCGCGCCCCAGGTCTCGAACAGGGCGCCCATCGCGTCCACGGCGGAGGGATCGTCGTCGACCACGGCCACGAGTGCGCCGCGGAGGGTCGAGGTGACGTTGGCACGCTCGCCCACGCATCCGGCCACCAGTCCGGCGCGCGGCCACGCGACCGCATGCGCGCGCGGCGCGCGCACCCGGAAGCGCGATCCGCGCCGCGGCACGGAGACGAGCTCGATGCGGTGATCGAGCAACGTGGCGAGACGGCGCACGATCGCCAGCCCCAGCCCGAGGCCGCCGTGGGCGTCGCTGCTGCGGGAGGCGCGCACCTGGTAGAACTCCTCGAAGATCCGTGCCTGCAGCGCGGCCGGGATGCCGATGCCCGTGTCGACCACGTCGATCGCGATGTCGTCGCCGCACGAGCGCGCGCCGATGAGGATGCCGCCGCGCTCGGTGTAGCGGATGGCATTGGCCACGAGATTGCGCACCACGCGCTCGAGGAGCGCCGCATCGCTGCGCACGGCAAGCCGCGTGGGCACCACGCGCAGGTCGAGCGCCTTGGCCTGCGCCTGCGGGCGCAGCTCCTGCGCGACCCGGGACAGAAGCGGCGTCACGGCTACGCGCGCGCTACGCGGCGTGAGCGTGCCGGACTCGAGCCGCGACAGGTCGAGGAGCTGCTCGAACTGCGCCTCCAGCGCCCCCAGCCCGCGCTGGATGCTCGTCACGAGGGAGCGCCACGGCACGTCCGTCGCCCGTGCGGCGAGGGCTGCGATGTACAGGCCGAGCGCGTGCAGCGGCTGGCGCAGGTCGTGGCTCGCGGCGGCCAGGAGCTGGCTCTTGCTCCGGTTGGCGCGCTCGGCGGCGTCCTGCGCCTCGTGCGCGGACCGTGACCTGGCCTTCAGCTCCTCGATGAGGTCGAGATTCTCGTAGCGCATGGCGAGCGAGCGGGTGAGGAGCGTGTTCAGCTGGTGGCCGAAGGCCAGGATGAAGCCGAGCACCACCGCCATCACGAAGGCGATGTAGCCGTGCACGCGGTCGCCCTCGAGCGCGACGCGCACGATGAGCGGCACGAGGGCGGGCAGCACGAAGCCGTAGAACGCGGGGCGATACACCGCCGTGAGATTGAGCCCGCCGAGCACCACGCCGAAGAGGCACACGATGAGCAGTGCCTGGTGCGGCTGCGACGGTGGGAACATCATGAGCGACGCCAGGCCCCACAGCGCGCCGCCGATCGTCGATCCCACGGTCCAGTAGCGTCCCCAGCGCCGGGTGGCGTGGAGACCGGGACGGGCGCGCCGCCAGGCGTGCGTGAGCACGCCCCGCCAGGCCTGGTTCGCCGCGATGAGCCCGAGCCAGCACGCCATCCACGCCGGAGATGCGTGATCCCACAGCACGAGGCAGAGGATGGCCGCGCCGAGCAGCATCGACAGCGAGGTGCGATGCCAGTTGCCGTAGAGCTCGGCAACCTGGTCGGCGCGCACGCGCGCCAGTGCCGCAGGCGAAAGCGGGGCAGGGGTGGCCACGCTCGTCTCGCGCGCGAGCGACGTACGGTCAGGCGAGCCGCGAGTCGGGGAAGTCGACGCCGATGCCGCGCTTGGCGAGCTCGGCCACGACCTGCGATCTCGAATGGACGTTCAAGGCTTTCAGGATGGCCGAGACGTGCACCTTCACCGTCCCCTCGGAGAGCTTCAAATCGCGGCAGATCATCTTGTTGGGTTTGCCCTGCGCGAGCAGGCGCATCACCTCGCTCTGCCGCTGCGTGAGACCCAGCACGTCGATGGGGACGCCATCGATCTCGCGCGGACGCGTCGGCGCGAAACTGCGCGTGACGTGTGTGCCGCCGGCGAGCACCGTGCGCACGGCATCGAGCATCGCGCGTGGATCGGCGGTCTTGGCGATGAAGCCGCGCGCTCCCGCCGCGAGCGCCCCGCCGACGGTCGCGCGATCGTGCGTGGCCGACAGGATCACGATGGGCAGCCGCGGCCGCGCGCGACGCAGCTCCGCGAGCAGGTCGAGGCCGTGCGCGCCGGGGACGGCGAGGTCGAGGAGCACGAGCGAGCAATCGGCATGGCGCGCCACCTGCGCGAGCGCCTCGTCGCGATTGCCGGCCGTGACGAGATCGATGTCGCCCGCAAGCTCGGGCAGCACCTCGCGCAGCGCGTGCACGATCAGCGGATGGTCGTCGACGACGAGGAGCTTCACGGGAGCCTCCGGTGCGGCTGGGATCGCGCACCGACTATGCGAGTGGAGCGGGGGCTGCGCTACCTGTCAGAACCGGCAAGTCCGGAGCGCCCGAACGCGCTCTTCTGCATCTCCGCCTGCTCCGCGCGCAGCTGCCGCAGGCGCGTCTCGACGACCGACACCTGGTAGAAGTTGCCGTCGCCGGCCTTGGCCGCGAGCTCCAGCTGCCCGATCGCGAGCGACAGCGCGCCGCCCCAGGCGTAGTACTCGCCCTGGTGCTCGTGCTGCTTCAGGCGCATGTTCTGCTCGGCGTAGGCGCGCGCGGCGATGCGGTGCAGCGGGCCGTCGCCCGGGAAGCGCATGAGCTGCGCCTCGGCAAAGGCCGACGCCTGCGCAGGCTTGCCGCCCTTGATGAGCGCCTCGGGATAGTCGTACACCAGCTGCTTCTTGTTGGGATAGCGCGCCAGCGCGGCCTTGAAGCGTTCCGCCGCGGCGTCATACTCCTTGGCGCCCATGAGCACGTTGCCGGCCATCGCATCGATCATCGGATTGGGCGGCGCGATCTGCTCGAGCTTGCCGAGCTCGACCTTGGCGCGTGCGATGTTCTCGGCGCGCAGCAGCGACGCGACGAGGCCGTAGCGTTCGGCGATCTCGCTGTTGTATTTCTTCTCGCGCAGGGCGGCCTCGAAGTTCGCGACCTGCTCGCGCGCATCGCCCTGGTAGCTCTTGAGGAGCGCGCGCACGAGATGGAACTCGAGCGAGGTGGGCACCTGGCGATAGGGCAGGCCCTGCGCGCGCGCCTGCGCCTCCGCGATGCGCTCGTAGGTGATGGGGTGCGTGCGCAGGTACGACGGCGTGTTGCCGCCGTCGGCAAAGCGCATGGACCGCTGCAGCCGCTCCATGAACGTGGCGGCGCTGCCCGGGTCGAAGCCCGCGGCGGCGAGGCGCTGGAAGCCGATGCGGTCGGCCTCGTATTCGTTCTCGCGCGTGAAGTCGAGCTTTTGCTGGATGCCGAGCGCCTGCGCGCCGGCGATCGCCGCCGACACGCCGTCACCCTTGGAGGCGCCGCCCGCCTGCGATGCGAGCACCGCGAGGGCGAGGCCGGCGAGCGAGTACAGGAGGTCGTTCTTCTGGTTGTCGACCATGCGCGCCATGTGGCGCTGCGTGACGTGCGACATCTCGTGCGCGAGCACGCTCGCGAGCTCCGACTCGCTCTGGGCGAGCAGGATCAGCCCGGTGTTGACGCCGATGTAGCCCCCCGGCAGCGCGAAGGCATTGATGCCGGCGTCGGGAACCGCGAAGAACTCGAAGTCCTGCTTCGCATCGCCGGCGGCCACCATCAGGCGGTAGCCGAGCTCGTTCAGGTAGTCGTTGACCTCGGGGTCCTGCATGTAGCCGCCCTGCGCGCGGATCTGGCGGATGATCGCCTCGCCGACCTTGCGCTCCTGCGCGGGGGTGAAGTTCACCTGCGACGAATCGCCGAGGTCGGGGAGCGACGGCGCGGAATAGGCGGTGAGGCTCGTGCCGCGCAGCGCCGAGGGGGTCGCATAGGGGATGGGGACGTCGCGCTCCGCGGGCTGGAGCGTCCACAGCGAGGGGACGTCCGCCCCGGCCCCGCCTGCGGAACCGCTCGCGGCGCCCGTCGCGGGCGCAGGTGCGGCCGGGGCCTGGCCGGCGCCGGGCGCGGCTGGGGCCGGCGCCTGCGCGAGCGGCGCCGCGGCGAGGCAGAGCGCGAGGCTCGCGGCGATGGCCCGCTGCAGGGGCGGCGCGGGGCGACGGGGCGGGAGGCGATGACGGGGCACGTGAAGGCGACAGGGCACGTGAAGGCGCAAAGACCGTGTGACTGACGATGCTAAGATGCCCGCCGCAGGCAAAGAGTTCACCCCCGGAAGGATCCCCTTGGCACGCTCTGACACGGGCCGATCGGCAGCGAAGCCGGCGGCGAAGGCCGGCGGAACGCGCGCCGCGAAACCGGCGGCGAAGCAGGGCGAGTCGCATTTTACCCACTTCGACGAGGCCGGCCGCGCCCGCATGGTGGACGTGGGCGGCAAGGACGTCACGCACCGGGTGGCCCGCGCGGCAGGCCGCATCGTGATGGCGCCGGCCACGCTGGCCATGATCCGCGACGGCCGTGCCACGAAGGGGGACGTGCTGCTCGTCGCGCGCGTGGCGGCGATCGCCGCCAGCAAGCGCGCCGCCGACCTGATCCCGCTGTGCCATCCGCTGCCGATCACGCACGTGGCCGTGGAGCTCGCGGCCGACGAGGCGGCCGGCGCGGTGACCATCGAGGCCACGGTGGAGACGATTGCGCGCACGGGCGTGGAGATGGAGGCGCTCACCGCGGTATCCGCGGGCCTGCTCACCGTATACGACATGTGCAAGGCCGTCGACCGCGGCATGCGCATCGAGGGCGTGCGCCTGCTCGAGAAGTCCGGGGGACGGTCGGGGCGCTACGTGGCGGACGCGCCGCGCTAGGCGGGAGGTTTGGTCCGGTGGCTGGACCACTTGACCATTTCGCGGTCGCCCCGTAGAGTTCGCCACGCGCGGCGAACCGCCCCGCGGCGCGGTCCGTCGAGAGGGCCCCGCACGGGCGCGATCCAGGCCAAGACCTGCCGCGCCGGAGGAGATCGATTTCGTGCCCCTGCATACGGTCGAACCGTTGCGCCTGTACCGGCAGATCGCCGGCCAGATCGCAATGCTCATCGACAACGGAGAATTCCCTGCCGGATCCCGGCTGCCTGCCGAGCGCGAGCTCGCCACGCTGCTCGGTGTCTCGCGCACGTCGGTGCGCGAGGCGGTGATCTCGCTCGAGATCGCCGGCCGGGTGGAGGTGCGCGTGGGCGCGGGCATCTTCGTGGCCGAGCCCGGCGCCGCGCAGATCGCGGGCCTCGTCGACGGTGGCCCCAGCCCGTTCGAGCTCCTGGCCGCGCGCCGCCTGATCGAGGGCGAGATCGCCGCCATGGCCGCACGTACTGCCCGCAAGGCCGACGTTGCCGCGTTGCGCGCCACGGTCGTGCGCATGGGCGAGAAGTCCGAGGATTTCCCGCGCCGCGACGCCGCCGACCGCGAGTTCCACGTGCGCATCGCGGCCATCACCGGCAACGGGTCGCTGGCCCTCGTGGTCGAGGGCCTGTGGAACCAGCGGCGCGGCAAGCTGTGGTCGCGCATCGAGAAGTATTTCCATACCAAGAAGATCCGCGCGGCGACGCTCGTCGACCACGCGGCCATCATCGATGCCATCGAGGCACGCGACGCGGACGGCGCGCGCGCGGCGATGCATCGGCACCTGGCGCGCGTCGAGCGTGAGTTCGCGCGCAACTGGGACATGATCGTCCCGGAGACCATGAAGGACGGGGCGCGTCCCACCGCACCCGCCCGCAAGCGCAGCATCCCAACGCAGTCCGCAACGTAAAACGAAGGAGGAGTCCCATGAAGATGAAGTACACCCGCATCGCCGCCGCGCTTGCCGCGGCCGCCGTTTGCATGCCGCTGGCCGCCAAGGAATACCGCTCGGCCGACGTCCATCCCGAGGACTACCCGACGGTGATGGCCGTGAAGTTCATGAGCGACTACATCAAGCAGAAGACCAACGGCCGCGACACGATCAAGGTCTACACCGGCAACCAGCTCGGCGGGGAGAAGGACACCATCGAGCAGGTCAAGATCGGCGCGCTCGACCTCGTGCGCATCAACGTGGCGCCGATGAACAACATCTGCCCCGAGACGATGGTCCCGACCATGCCGTTCCTGTTCCGGTCCAAGGACCACATGCGCAAGGTCCTCGACGGTCCCGTGGGCGCGGAGATCCTCAAGGCCTGCGAGAAGCAGGGCTACGTGGGCCTCGCGTTCTACGATTCGGGCTCGCGCTCGCTCTACACCACGAAGAGGCCGATCAAGTCGATCGCCGACGTCAAGGGCATGAAGATCCGCGTGCAGCAGTCGGACCTGTGGGTCGCGCTTCTGCAGGCCATGGGCGCCAACGCCACGCCCATGCCCTACGGGGAGGTCTACACCGCGCTCAAGACGGGCTTGGTCGACGGCGCCGAGAACAACTGGCCGTCCTACGACACGTCGCGTCACTTCGAGGTCGCCAAGAACTACTCGATCACCGAGCACTCGATGGCGCCGGAGATGCTGCTCATGTCCAAGAAGATCTGGGACACGCTCACGCCGGCCGACCAGGCGATGTGGCGCGAAGCCGCCAAGGCGTCGGTGCCCTACATGCGCAAGCTGTGGGACGAGAAGGAAGCGGCGTCGCGCGCGGTGGTGGAGAAGGCCGGCGCGCAGGTCATCGAAGTGGACAAGAAGTCGTTCCAGGATGCGATGAAGCCCGTGTACGACAAGTTCATCACCGACCCGAAGCTGAAGGCGATGGTGAGCCAGGTCCAGGCGACGAACTGACCGGCAGCACGTGGACGGCGCCGCGGGCGCCGTCCTTCCAGCGCGCGGCCATCACGGCCGCGCCCCCTTCCACCGACGGGAGCGCCGCCGCTCCCGCCCCTTTTCCTCCTGCGCGATGCTCACCCGCATAAACGCCTTCCTCGCCAAGTACAGCATGTTCCTCGCTGTCGCCGGCCTGTACGCCATCGTCGCGTGCGTGGTCTACCAGGTCTTCGGCCGCTACGTGCTGAACGACACGCCGACCTGGGCCGAGAGCCTCACGCTCGTGCTCGTGCTCTACGTCGCGCTGCTCGGCGCCGCCGTGGGCGTGCGCGATGCGGGACACATCGGCATGGAGTCGCTGCTGGTGCTCGTGTCCGAGCGCTGGCGCCTGCGGCTCGAGCTCGTCATCCACGTGCTCGTGGGCATCTTCGGCGCGCTCATGGTAGCCGGCGGCTTCGGCCTCGCGTCGGGGGTCATCGACTACAAGATCCCCACCCTCGGGATCTCCGAGGCCTGGCACTACGCGCCGCTCATGATCTCGGGCGCGCTCATCACGCTGTTCTCGATCGAGCACATCGTGGCCAACCTCACGCACAAGGAAGTGGAACCGGCATGGCTCTGACCATCCTCTGCGTCACGTTCCTGTTCTTCCTCGTGATCGGGATGCCGGTCGCGTTCGCGATCGGCCTCTCGGCGGTTTGCACGATCCTCTACGAGGGCCTGCCGTTCATGGTCATCTTCCAGCGGATGATGAGCGGCATGAACGTGTTCTCGTTCCTCGCGATCCCGTTCTTCATCTTCGCGGGCGAGCTCATGCTCTATGGGGGCATCGCAGCCAAGATCGTCACCTTCGCCAAGAACCTGGTCGGCCACGTGCGCGGCGGCCTCGGCATGTCCAACGTCGTGGCCTGCACGCTCTTCGGGGGGATCTCGGGCTCGCCGGTCGCCGACGTCTCGGCGATGGGGTCGGTGATGATCCCCATGATGAAGAAGGAAGGCTACGACGCCGACTACGCGGTGAACGTGACCACGCACGCGTCGCTCGTGGGCGCGCTCACGCCGACGTCGCACAACATGATCATCTACTCGCTGGCGGCCGGCGGGAAGGTGTCGATCGGCGCGCTGATTCTCGCGGGCATCGTGCCGACCATCGTGCTCGCGTTGTGCATGCTGGTGGCGGCCTATCTCGTGGCGGTGAGGCGCGGCTATCCCGCCGGCGTGTTTCCCGGCTGGAATGCCGTGCTGGTCTCCGCGGCTGCCGCGATACCGGGCCTCTTCGTGGCCGTGATCATCATCACGGGGATCCTCTCGGGCGTGTTCACGGCCACCGAGTCGGCGGCGATCGCGGTGATCTACGCGATGTTCGTCACCGTCGTGCTCTATCGCACCATGTCGCGCGAGAACTTCCTCAAGGCCTCGGCGCGCGCGGTCAAGACCACGGGCGTGGTGCTGCTGCTCATCGGCGTGTCGGCCACCTTCCAGTACCTCATCGGCCTCTACCAGGTGGCGGACCTCACGGGCCACTGGATGGCGTCGATCTCGTCGCAGCCGTGGGTCATCTTCCTGATGATCAACTTCATCCTCTTCGTGCTCGGCACGTTCATGGACATGGCGAGCACGATCCTGATCTGCACGCCGATCTTCCTGCCGATCGCCGCGCAATACGGCATGGACCCGGTGCAGTTCGGCATCGTGATGCTCGTGAACTGCGCGCTCGGTCTCAACACGCCGCCGGTGGGCACGACGCAGTTCGTGGGGTGCGCGATCGGGGGCATCTCGGTGGGGCAGGTGATGCGCACGATCCTGCCGTTCTACGGCGCGCTGACGGCGGCGCTGATGGCGGTGACCTACGTGCCCGGCTTCTCGCTCTGGCTGCCGCGGCTCTTCGGCTACACCTAGCGACTCGTCCGCGCACCCGTCCGCGGCGCGGACGGGTGCCACGGCATGGAGGCTCCCCATGGAACGACTTCGCCTGGCCACCCTCGATCGCGTCCCCGCCGGCGTGGCGCGCCCACGCTACGCGGTGCCCGGCGTGGCGGTGGGCATTCTCCACCTCGGCCTCGGCGCCTTCCACCGCGCGCACCAGGCGGTGTACACCGACGACGTGCTCGCCACCGATCCGCGCTGGGGCATCTGCGGCGTGTCGCTCAAGACGCCGCGCGCCATCGAGCCCCTCGCCGCGCAGGACGGCCTGTACACGCTGCTCACGCGCACGACCGACGGCGTGACGGCGCGCGTGATCGGCTCCGTGCGCGAGACGCTCTTCGCGGGCAGCGCACGGGCGGCTCTCGTCGCGCGCTTCGCCGATCCGCGCATCGCGATCGTCTCGTCGACGGTCACCGAGAAAGGCTATTGCCACGACCCGGCCACCGGCGCGCTCGATTTCGCGCATGCCGACATCGCCCATGACCTCGCGCATCCCGCCATGCCGGTGTCGGCGGTGGGCATCGTGGTGGCGGGGCTCGCCGCGCGCCGCGCCGCGGGCGCGGGACCGCTGACCTTCGTGTGCTGCGACAACCTGCCGCACAACGGGCGCCTGGTCGAAGGCCTCGTGCAGGCGTATGCGCAACGGCGCGATCCGGCGCTGGCGGCCTGGATCGCGGAGCACGTGGCCTTTCCCGCCACCATGGTCGACCGCATCGTGCCGGCCACCACCGACGCCGACAGCGCGGAGGCCGCGCGCCAGCTCGGCATGTCCGATGCCGCGCCGGTGACCGCGGAACCCTTCGGCCAGTGGGTGATCGAGGATCGCTTTGCCGCCGCGCGTCCCGCGTGGGAGCGCGCGGGCGCGCAATTCGTGCGCGACGTGGCGCCGTTCGAGCTCATGAAGCTGCGCCTGCTCAACGGCAGCCACTCGACGCTCGCCTACCTCGGCTTCCTCATGGGCCACGACTTCGTGTGGCAGGCCTCCTCCGACCCCGTGCTCGCCCCTTTCGTGCAGCGGCAGATGGAGGAGGAGATCGTGCCCACGCTCGCCACTCCCGCCGGCACCGACCTCGCGGCCTACTGCCACGAGCTCATGACGCGCTTCCGCAATGCGGCGCTTCCGCACCGCACGCGGCAGATCGCGATGGACGGCTCGCAGAAGCTCCCGCAGCGCCTGCTCGGCACCGTGCGCGATCGCCTCGCGGCGGGCGCGCCGCTCGTGCACCTGCCCCTCGCCGTGGCGGGCTGGATCCGCTATGCGAGCGGCAGCGACGAGCGAGGGGGGCGCATCGAGGTGCAGGATCCGCTGGCCGCCACCTATGCCGCGATCGTGGCGCGTGCCGCGGGCAATCCGGCGGCCGTCGCCGATGGCTTCGTCGACATCGCATCCGTGTTCGGCGACCTCGCGGGCCACCGCGCTTTCCGCGACGCCGTGCGCGGCCAGGTCGTGGCGCTGTTCCGCGACGGCGCCGCGCGTACACTGCAGGCGCATCTGGCGCGGCACGCGCCGGGCTAGCGCCGCGCCCGTAACCTGTCCCGGTCTTCACTGCGCACCCACGAATCCACCTTCGATATGTCGATCCCGCTGAACCTCCATCCCGACCGCCTCTTCCCGGCCGACCCGGCCACCCGCGACCTCGCCCGCGCGCTCTACGCCACGGTCAAGGACCTGCCGATCGTGAGCCCGCACGGCCACACCGATCCGCAGTGGTTCGCCGATGACCCGGCCTTCGCCAATGCCTCGGCGCTCTTCATCACCCCCGACCACTACGTCTTCCGCATGCTCTACAGCCAGGGCCTGCGGCTCGAGGATCTCGGCATCCCCGTGCGCCCGGAGGCGAAGGACGCGCGTCCCGTCGAGACCGACACGCGCAGGATCTGGCGCACGTTCGCGGCGCACTACCACCTGTTCCGCGGCACGCCCACGCGCATGTGGCTCGATCACGCGTTCCATACCGTGTTCGGGATCGACGAGCGCCTGACCTCCGAGTCGGCGGATCGCCACTTCGACCGAATCAACGAGTGCCTCGCGCGCCCCGAGTTCCGGCCGCGCGCGCTCTTCGAGCGCTTCAACATCGAGGTGATCGCGACCACCGAATCGCCGCTCGATCCGCTCGCGCACCATCGCAAGATCCACGAGTCGGGCTGGAAGGGACGGGTGGTCACCGCGTATCGCCCCGATCCGGTGGCCGATCCCGAGTTCGACGGCTTCGCCGGCAACGTCGCCGAGTTCGGTCGCCTTGCCGGGGAGAACACGGCCACCTGGAGCGGCTACCTCGCCGCGCACCGCAACCGCCGCGCCTTCTTCAAGGCGATGGGCGCCACCTCCACCGACCACGGCCATCCCACGGCGCAGACGTCGAACCTGTCGGCCGCGCAAGCGCAGCGCCTGCTCGATCGCGCGCTCGCCGGCACGATCACCGCGGACGAGGCCGAGGCCTTCCGCGGCCAGGTCCTGACCGAGATGGCGCGCATGAGCCTGGAAGATGGTCTCGTGATGCAGATCCATCCGGGCAGCTTCCGCAATCACAATCCGCAGGTCCTCGCGCGCTTCGGCCGCGACAAGGGCGCCGACATCCCGATGCGCACGGACTACGTGCGTGCGCTCAAGCCCATGCTCGACGTGGTGGGCAACGAGACCGGCCTCACGATCATCCTCTTCACGCTCGACGAGACGTCGTATGCGCGCGAGCTCGCGCCGCTCGCCGGCCACTATCCGGTGCTGAAGCTCGGCCCCTCGTGGTGGTTCCACGATTCGCCCGAAGGCATGCTGCGCTTCCGCGAGCAGGTCACCGAGACGGCAGGCTTCTACAACACGGTGGGCTTCAACGACGACACGCGCGCCTTCATGTCGATCCCCGCGCGCCACGACGTGGCGCGCCGCATCGACTGCCGCTTCCTCGCCACGCTCGTGCGCGAGCACCGCATGCAGGAGGACGAGGCCTTCGAGCTCATTCCCGGGCTCGCGCACGACTTCGCGAAGGCGGCGTACAAGCTGTAGGGGCGGGGCCGCGCAGCGCGGCAACGGCGAGACGCATCACCGGCGGGGCGAGCGGATATCCTTACTCCGGCCATTTCTCGGGCTGGAGGCGAACGCCCAGCCCGGGTCCATCCGGCACGCTGCACAGGCCGTCGCGGGGACGGGGCAGCGCATCGCCGACCAGCGCGTGGAACGCCGGTGTCTCGTCGAACTGGTGCTCGAGCAGCTCCATGTGCGCGCCCATCGCGCACGCCGCGAGGCTTGCCGCATGGCAGATGGGACCGCTCGGATTGTGCGGCGCGCAGGTCGCGCCGTGCGCGGCCGCGAGCTCGCCTACCTGCAGCACGCCGCCGATGCCGCCCGCGTACTTCACGTCGGGCATCACCACGTCGTAGCACCCCGCCGCCAGCCACGGGCGGAAGGCGTCCGGGTGCGTGAGCTCCTCGAGCCCCGCGGTGCGCACGCCCAGGCCGTTGGCGGTGCGGCGCAGGGAGCGCAACGCCGGCATGTTCTGCGCATCTTCTTCCAGCGGACACTCGAACCACGTCACACCGAGCCGCGCGAGCTCGCGCAGGGCGAGG
>CAZUGY010000017.1:0-42332 GCA_964620265.1 uncultured Alcaligenaceae bacterium | reverse complement strand
CCACGCCGAAGCCGTAGGTCAGCGTGATCATGCGCGGCACGTTGATGCCGAAGGCCTGCACCAGCGACGGATTCTCCGTGGCCGCGCGCAGGTAGGCGCCGAGCTTGGTGCGCTCGATCACGAACCAGGTCGACAGGCACACGATGAGCGAGAGCACGATGACCCAGGCGCGGTACTTGGGCAGGAACATGAAGCCCAGGTTGAAGGCGCCCGCGAATTCCTCGGGCAGGCGATAGGGCTGGCCCGAGCTGCCGTAGGCATTGGTGAACACGCCCTGGATGATGAGGGCGAGCCCGAAGGTGAGCAGCAGCCCGTAGAGATGGTCGAGCTTGTACAGCCGCGACAGCATCGTCCGCTCGATGACGACGCCGGTGATGCCCACCAGGATGGGCGCGATGAGCAGCGACCACCAGTAGCCGACCCCCGCCTTCTCCAGCAGGAACCACGCGAGGAACGCGCCCATCATGTACTGCGCGCCGTGCGTGAAATTGATGATGTTGAGGAGGCCGAAGATCACGGCAAGCCCCAGGCTCAACATCGCGTAGAACGCGCCGTTGATCAGGCCGATCAGGAGCTGGCCGAAGAGCGCCTGCGTCGGGATGCCGAAGATCTCGGTCACGATGTCATGTACCGGGCTCGTGATGGGTTGGAGCGGCAGGTGTGCCGCTCGACCCATCGCACATCCGTCGCCGCCACTGCTGGCGGACATCCACCCGGCGGGGGGCGACGGACATGCTTCCTGCCATTGGCTACTTGACCAGCGGGCACTCGCCGTCCTTCAGGGGGCGGAAGGCCTGGTCCGCCGGGATCGTCGCGCGGATCTTGTAGTAGTCCCACGGTCCCTTCGATTCCGACGGCTTCTTCACCTCCACGAGGTAGGCGGGATGGATCTTGCGGCCGTCCTGGCGGACCGTGCCCTTGCCGAAGAGCGGATCGTCGGTGGGCAGCTCCTTCATCTTGGCCACGACCTTGGCGCCGTCGGCGTCGCTCTTCAGCGCCTCGACCGCCTTCAGGTAATGCAGCACCGCCGAATAGACGCCGGCATGCACCATCGTCGGGTGAATTCCCTTGTCCTGCGGCGCAAAGCGCTTGGCGAACGCGCGGGTTTGCTCGTTCTGGTCCCAGTAGAAGGTGTTGGTCACGATCAGGCCCTGCGCCGTCGGCAGGCCCAGCGCATGGATGTCGGTGAGGAACACGAGAAGGCCCGCAAGGTTCTGGCCGCCCTTGACGATGCCGAACTCGGCCGCCTGCTTGATCGAGTTCGTGGTGTCGCCACCGGCATTGGCAAGGCCCACGATCTTGGCCTTGGAGGCTTGCGCCTGCAGCAGGAACGAGCTGAAGTCCTGCGTATTGAGCGGCGCGCGCACCTTGCCCAGGACCTTGCCGCCGTTCTTGAGCACCACGGCCTCGGTGTCGCGCTCGAGCGCATGGCCGAACGCATAGTCGGCGGTCAGGAAGAACCATGAATCGCCGCCGGTCTTGACGATCGCGCCGCCGGTGCCGTTGGCGAGCATCCACGTGTCGTACGTCCAGTGCACCGTATTGGGCGTGCACGCCTTGCCGGTGAGGTCGGACGAGGCAGCGCCGGAGACCAGGAAGACCTTGTTCTTGTCCTTGGTGATCTGGTTCACGGCCAGTGCCACGCCGGAGTTGGGCACGTCGACGATCACGTCCACCTTGTCGACGTCGTACCACTGGCGCGCGATGGCCGAGCCCACGTCGGGCTTGTTCTGGTGGTCGGCGGAGACGAACTCGACCTTGTAGCCGCGCTTCTCGATGCCCGAGTCCGCGACCGCCATCTTCGCGGCGACGACCGAGCCGGCGCCGGCGAGGTCGGTGTACAGGCTCGACATGTCGGACAGCACGCCGATCTTGATGACATTGTCCGACACCTGCGCGTGCGCGGCGGGAATGGCGAGCGCGGCGGCGACGGCGGCGCCGACGAGGGTACGTTTGAATGCATTCATGCGAACTGCCCTCCTTCGAAGAAATGAACGACTGCGGTACCGCTACACGCCGAGATATTCGTGCAGCTTGTCCATGTTCGCGTCGAGCTCGGTATTGAGGATCATGTCGGCGACACGCCCGTGCTCGATCACGTAGTGCCGGTCCGCCACCGTGGCGGCGAACCGGAAGTTCTGCTCGACCAGGAGGATCGTGAACCCCTCGGTCTTGAGGCGCGCGATGGTGCGGCCGATCTGCTGCACGATCACGGGGGCGAGGCCCTCGGTGGGCTCGTCCAGGAGCAGCAGGCGCGCGCCGGTGCGCAGGATGCGGCCGATCGCGAGCATCTGCTGCTCGCCGCCGGAGAGCTTGGTCCCCTGGCTCGTGCGCCGCTCGCGCAGGTTGGGAAAGAGCTCGTAGATCTGCTCGACCGTGAGGCCGCCCGGCTGCACCACCGGCGGCAGCAGCAGGTTCTCGTACACGTTGAGGCTCGAAAAGATGCCGCGCTCCTCCGGGCAATAGCCGATGCCGCGCCGCGCGATGCGGTTGCTCGACAGGCGCACGGTCTGCGTACCCTCGAACACGATGGAGCCTTCGCGCTTCGGGACCATGCCCATGATGGAGCGCAGCGTCGTCGTCTTGCCGGCGCCGTTGCGCCCGAGGAGCGTCACGACCTCGCCGCGGCGGACCTCGAAGTCGACGCCATGGAGGACGTGCGATTCGCCGTACCACGCTTGCAGGTCGCGGACCTCGAGCAGCGCGTCGCCGTGGGTGGCCGCCCGCGCAGGCGTTTCGAGAATGGCGGTGCTAGGCATGACCCGCTCCCAGATAGGCCTGCACGACGTCGGGATGACGCGAGACGGCGGCGTAGTCGCCCTGCGCCAGGATCTCCCCGCGCGCCAGCACGGTGATGTGGTCGGACAGCGTGGACACCACGGAAAGATTGTGCTCGACCATCAGCACGGTGCGATTGGCGGCCACGCGGCGGATGAGGGCCGTGATCCGCTCGACGTCCTCGTGCGCCATGCCGGCGGTGGGCTCGTCGAGCAGCATCATCTCCGGCTCCAGCGCGAGCGTGGTGGCGATCTCGAGCGCACGCTTGCGGCCGTAGGCCAACTCACCCGCGGTGCGCGTGACGAACTCGGACAGGCCCACCCAGTCGATGAGCTCGCCCGCCCGCGCATCGAGCCTGGACAGGCTCGACGACGACCGCCAGAAGTCGAACGAATGCCCGTGCGCGCGCTGCAAGGCGATGCGCACGTTCTCGAGCACCGTGAGGTTGGGGAACACGGCCGAGATCTGGAACGAGCGCACGAGCCCCATCCGCGCGATGGTGGCCGGACGCGAGCCCGTGATCTCGCGGCCGTTGAAGAAGATCTGCCCGCGCGTGGGCACGAGGAAATGCGTGAGGAGGTTGAAGCAGGTGGTCTTGCCGGCGCCGTTGGGGCCGATGAGGGCGTGGATCGTCCCGCGACGGACAGCGAGGCTCACGTCGCGCACGGCGACGAAGCCCTTGAACTCCTTGGTGAGTCCCTTCGTCTCGAGAATGATGTCCGACGCCATGCCCGCCTGCGCGTGAACGACCGCGCAGCGCCTCCTTTTGGAATCCGTCGATTATGCGTGCGCGAGTTTGCCCCGTGCAATGCCTTCCGGGCGTACTTCACTGTGCATTTGTGCACACCGCTGCCGCAAACTTGCGGACCGCGTCATGGCGTACGCCACGCGGGAGGACGCTTGCCGAGAAAGGCATCGATGCCTTCGGCGGCGTCGGGATCGAGCATGTTGCAGGTCATGGCCTCGCCCGCGGTCGCATACGCGCCCTCCAGCCCCTCCTCCACCTGCGCGTAGAACGCGCGCTTGCCAATGGCCACGGCCGCCGGGCTCTTGCGCGCGATGGCACCGGCGAGCGATTCCACGGCAGCATCGAGGTCGGCAGCGGGCACCACGCGGTTGACGAGCCCCCAACGCTCGGCGGTACCGGCGTCGATGAGATCCCCCGTGAAGAGCATCTCGAGTGCCCGCTTGCGGGGGACGTTGCGCGCCACTCCCACGGCCGGGGTCGAGCAGAAGATGCCGGCATTGATGCCGGAGAGGCCGAACTTGACGTGATCCGCCGCCACCGCGAGGTCGCACATCGACACGAGCTGGCAGCCCGCTGCCGCGGCCACGCCATGGACGCGGGCGATCACGGGCTGCGGGATGCGCGTGAGCTTCAGCATCACGCGCGTGCAGGTATCGAAGAGGGCGCGTTGCCACGCAGCGTCGATGTGCGCACGCATCTCCACGAGGTCGTGCCCGGCACAGAACGCCCGGCCCTCGGCGGCGAGCACGACCACGCGCACGGCCATGTCGGCGGCGACGGCGTCGAGCGCCGCATCGAGGGCGGCGAGCATGCCGGTGGACAACGGATTGAAGCGATCGCCCCGTGCCAGCGTGATCGTATGCACGCCCGCCACGGTGTGCGTGCGGAGGAAGGGCAAGGCAGCGGTGTCGAGCGGCGCGGTCATGAGGTGATTCTAGGCCACTCGCGGGATCCATGAGCCCACTTCGTTGAACCTCATCATGCCGTATGATTGAAGTATTGTAGTTATATTCACTTCCATACTGCCATTTCAGTGGATATATTACCTGCACCCGACCCCGATCGGACCCAGATCGGTGTGCTCTACCGAGCGCCCGAGCCGGCCGTGGTCGCTCCTCTCCTGAGGGAAGCCACCCTGCCCCCGGCCACGCTCGCCACCGCGCAGGCGCTTGCCGCGCGCCTGGCCCTCGGCGTACGCGAGGCGCGCCACAAGGCCGGAGGCGTGGATGCGCTGATGCTCGAGTTCTCGCTGGACTCGCGCGAGGGCATCGCCCTCATGTGCCTCGCCGAAGCGCTCCTGCGCATTCCCGACGCCGCCACGCGCGACAAGCTCATCCGCGACAAGCTGGCCCAGGGCGACTGGCGTACCCACGTGGGCCGCAGCCCCTCGCTCTTCGTGAATGCGGCAGCGTGGGGGTTGCTCGTGACGGGCAAGCTCGTCGACTCGCGCCGCGAAGGCACGCTCGAATCCGCCCTCTCCTCGCTCCTGCGCAAGGGCGGCGAGCCGCTGATCCGCAAGGGCGTGGACCTCGCCATGCGCATGCTCGGCCAGCAGTTCGTGCTCGGCCGGACGATCGACGAGGCACTCGCCAACTCGACGGAGCGGCGCGCGCGGGGCTACCGCTTCTCCTTCGACATGCTGGGCGAGGCCGCCCTGACCGAGGTGGATGCGCGGCGCTATCTCGCGGCCTACGAGGGTGCCGTCCACGCCATCGGCAAGCACGCGGGCCACGGCGGCGTCGAGGTCGAGGACGGCATCTCCATCAAGCTCTCCGCGCTCCATCCCCGCTACGTGCGCCTGCAGCGCGAGCGCGTGCTGGCGGAATTGCTGCCGCGCGTGGTGCATCTCGCGCAGCTCGCCCGCGGCTACGGCATCGGCATGAACATCGATGCGGAAGAGGCCGACCGCCTCGAGCTTTCGCTCGACCTCTTCGCGCGACTCGCCGCGGAGCCTTCGCTGGCCGACTGGCCGGGCATGGGCTTCGTGGTGCAGGCCTACCAGAAGCGCGCGCGGGCCGTGATCGACTGGCTCGTGGGCCTCGCCCGCGCGCAGCGCCGCCGCTTCATGGTGCGTCTCGTGAAGGGCGCGTATTGGGACAGCGAGATCAAGCGCGCGCAGGTCGAGGGCCTCGACTATCCGGTGTTCACGCGCAAGGTGCACACCGACGTGTCCTACCTCGCGTGCGCGGCGGCGATGCTCGACGCCCCCGATGCGATCTATCCGCAGTTCGCGAGCCACAACGCCTTCACGATCGCGGCGATCCACGGCGTGGCCGGCGCGCGCGACTACGAGTTCCAGTGCCTGCACGGCATGGGTGAGTCAGTGTACGACGAGGTGGTGGCGAGGGACGGCCTCGCGCGGCCCTGCCGCATCTACGCGCCGGTGGGCTCGCACGAGACGCTCCTCGCCTACCTCGTGCGGCGGTTGCTCGAGAACGGCGCCAACTCGTCGTTCGTGAACCGCATCGTGGATCCGTCGGTGCCCATCTCCGCGCTCGTGGCCGATCCCGTGGCGCGGGCGCGCGAGACGCGCGGCACGCCGCATCCGCGCATCCCGTTGCCGGCGGCGCTGTATCCCGATCGCCGCAATTCGGCGGGGCTCGACCTGTCGGACGAGGATACGGTGCGCCGCGCGCAGACGCTGCTCGCATCCGCCGGGCCGCCGGTGCACGTCACGCCGATCCTCGCGGGATCGCTGGCCGAAGGCATGCGACTGCGACGCGACATCCGCAATCCCGCCGACCGCGACGACCTCGTGGGCACGGTGGACGAGGCCACCGCGGACGACGCCGCGCAGGCCGTGGTGCACGCGCTGGCCGCCGGCGCGGCGTGGTCGGCGCTGCCGGCCGCGACGCGCGCGCACATGCTCGAGCGCACGGCCGATGCGCTCGAAGCCGACGCGCAGCGGCTCGCGCACCTCGCCGTGCGCGAGGCCGGCAAGTCGCTCGCCAATGCGCATGGGGAAGTCCGCGAGGCGGTGGACTTCTGCCGCTACTACGCGCAGCAGGCGCGCGACGTGCTGCACGAGGCCGCGCCGCGCGGACCGCTGGTGTGCATCGCGCCGTGGAACTTCCCGCTCGCGATCTTCACGGGGCAGATCGCCGCGGCACTGGCCGCCGGCAATCCGGCGCTCGCCAAGCCGGCGGAGCAGACGCCGCTGCTCGCCGCCGCGGCCGTCGAGCACTTCCACCGCAATGGCGTGCCGGTGGCGGCACTCCAACTGCTTCCCGGCGACGGTGAAACCGTGGGCGCGGCGCTCGTCGCGGATCCACGCATCGCCGGCGTGCTCTTCACGGGCTCCACCGACGTCGCGCGCATCCTCTCCCGCGCGCTCGCACCGCGCACCGACGACCCCGTGCTCGTGGCGGAGACGGGCGGCCTCAATGCGCTCATCGCCGACAGCTCCGCGCTGCCCGAGCAGGTGGTGGCCGACGCCATCGCCTCCGCCTTCGACAGCGCGGGCCAGCGCTGCTCCGCGCTGCGCATCCTGTGCGTGCAGGACGACGTCGCCGATCGCGTGCTGCCGATGCTGCACGGCGCGCTCGCGCAGCTGCGCGTGGGCGATCCGCGGCGGCTCGATACCGATGTCGGTCCCGTGATCGACGAGGACGCGAAGGCACGCATCGAGGCGCACGTCGCGCACTGGCGCGCGCGCGGCGTCCCCGTGCATCGCCGCGACCTCACGCCCGAATGCGCGAAGGGCACGTTCGTGGCGCCCACGATCATCGAGGTCGACGACGTGCGCCAGGTCACCCGCGAAGTATTCGGCCCCGTGCTGCACGTGGTGCGCTATCGCGAGGGCGCGTTGGGCGAGCTCGTCGCTGCGCTCAACGCCGCGGGCTACGGCCTCACGCACGGCATCCACAGCCGCGTGGACGAGACGGTCGACTTCATCGGCGAGCGCGTGCGCGCCGGCAACGTCTACGTGAATCGCAACATCATCGGCGCCGTGGTGGGCGTGCAGCCCTTCGGCGGCGAGGGTCTGTCCGGCACGGGGCCCAAGGCGGGCGGGCCGCTGTACCTGCGCCGGCTCGCGCGCGACGCGCCGCCGCTGCCGCTGTCCCCGCTCGTGCTCCCCGGCCCCACCGGCGAGACCAACGTGTGGTCGCTGCATCCGCGCGGCACCGTGGCGTGCCTGGGCGAGAGCGACGCCGCGCTGCGCGAGCAGGCCACGCTCGCGCGCAACCTCGGCAATCGCGTCGTGCTGCCCGACACGCCCGCGGCGCGAGCGCTGCAGCGCGCGCTCGGCGACGCGGCGCAGGTCGCCGCCGATCCGCTCGCCGTCGACGTCGAGGCCGTGATGGTGGAGGCCGATCCGGCGCGCGTCGCGCAGGTCCGGATCGCGCTCGCGCAGCGCAACGGACCGCTCGTGTCCGTGCTCACGCGCGAGCGCAGCGCCACCGAAGCCAGGACCGGATGCGGCGAGCCCCTGCGCCGCAGCTACGACGCGCTGCGCCTCGTGGCCGAGCGCACGCAGACCGTGAATACCACGGCCTCGGGCGGCAATGCCTCGTTGCTTTCGCTCGAGGAAGGCGAGCCGGCGTGAGCCGGCGGAGCGCATGACATGAAAAAGCTCGACGACATCGATCTCGCCATCCTCGCCGCACTGCAGGAGGATGGCCGCCTGCCCAACGTCGCGCTCGCCAGGGCCGTGGGCCTGTCTCCCACCCCGTGCGCCGAGCGCGTGCGGGCGCTCGAGGCCGCAGGCATCATCCGCGGTTATCGCGCCGACCTCGATCCCGAAGCGCTGGGCTTGGGGCTTCTCGTGTTCATCGAGATCGCGATCGACAGGACCTCGGAAGAATCATTCGCGGGATTCCGCGATGCCATGCTCGCGATCCCGCAGGTGCAGGAGTGCCACATGGTGGCAGGCGGCTTCGACTATCTCGTGAAGGTGGCCGTGCCCGACATGAACGCGTACCGCAGGTTCCTGGGCGAGGTGCTGTCGCAGGTGCCGGGCATCCGCGCGACGCATACCTATCCGGTCATGGAGCGGGTGAAGGACGCCCGCGGGATGGACTTGTCACACCTGCCCGACGTACCGTAGCTCGCGCACAGTGGCGCGGGAGCTCAGCCTGCGTCGCGTCCATGACACTGCTTGTACTTGCGCCCGCTGCCGCAGGGGCAGGGATCGTTGCGGCCGATCTTGGGTTGCGTTCGCACGACCGGCGTGCGGGGCCGCGTGATCTCGGCGATGTCGAGCACCGCGTCGACGAGTCGATCGAGGGCGTCGTCGACATCCTCGATCGGATCCTCGCGGTCGAGGTGCTCCCGCTCCCGGCGAAGCTCCCGCATCGCGTCGTCGTCCACGTCGGGGTCGAGCGGGACGTGGCGGAACACCTCCTCGAGCGCCAGGTCGAGACCGGGGTCGTTGTCGGCGAGATCGAAGAGTCCCGGAAAGCGCGAGAGCGCCCCCTGGAAGCCCACCGCCCACATCCACAGCGAGGCCAGTTCCTGCTCGCGCGTCGTCGGCGAGCCGTCTTCGGTCTCCATCGTCCAGACGATGGGGTCGAAGGGCTCCCGCGCCGCGAGGTGCGCGGCGAGGGTGTTGTAGTGACGCGTGACGAGCTCGATTGCCCGTGCGCCCTGCGCGCTGTCCCCCGGGATCATCGGCTCGTCGTCGCCGTGGTCACCGAAGATCGGCGGCAGCCAGTCGCTCGGCAGCACGAGGTCCGGCTGCAGCAGCACGCCGACGAGATAGCCTTCCAGCATCGGCACGTCGAAGGCGTCGCGCGCTTCGGGCAGGGCGTCCAGCAGGTCGGCGAGCTCGTCGATCTCGGGCTCGGTCAGCGGTCGCGAGAGGTCGGTGGTGGAGGCGATCCGGGTCATCGCCCGACCTAGCCGATCGCCGACGTCGACTTCGCCCGCTCGCGCAGCACGAACTTCTGGATCTTGCCGGTGGACGTCTTGGGCACCTCGCCGAACACCACCTTCTTCGGCACCTTGAAGCGCGCGAGATGCGCCTGGCAGTGGGCGACGATCTCGGCCTCCGTGGCACTCGCCCCCGGACGCAACTCAACGAAGGCGCAGGGCGTCTCGCCCCACCTGGCATCCGGCTGTGCGACGACCGCCGCGGCCGCCACCGCGGGATGGCGATACAGCACGTCCTCGACCTCGATCGAGCTGATGTTCTCGCCGCCGCTGATGATCACGTCCTTGCTGCGATCCTTGATCTTGACGTAGCCGTCGGGCTGCATCACGGCGAGGTCGCCCGAATGGAACCAGCCGCCGGCGAAGGCCTCCGCCGACGCCGCGGGATTCTTGAGGTAGCCCTTCATCACGATGTTGCCGCGGAACATGATCTCGCCCATCGTCGCGCCGTCGAACGGCACGTCATGCATCGTGTCCGGATCCTTGACCGTGAGGCCCTCCTGCGCGGTGTAGCGCACGCCCTGCCGCCCGTTGCGCTCGGTGCGGGTGCCGATGTCCACCGCGTCCCATTCGGCCTGCTTGGCGCACACGGCCGCGGGCCCGTAGGTCTCGGTGAGGCCGTACACGTGCGTGATGTCGAAGCCCATGCGCTCCATGCCTTCGATCACGGACGCCGGCGGCGCGGCCGCGGCCACGAGCGCGCTCACCTGGTGGTCGATGCCGCGCCTCATGTCGTCGGGGGCGTTGATGAGCATCGAATGCACGATGGGCGCGCCGCAGTAATGCGTCACGCGATGCTCACGGATGAGGTCGAAGATCGCCTTCGCCTCGACCTTGCGCAGGCACACGTTGGTCCCCGCGTTGGCGGCCATCGTCCACGGGAAGCACCAGCCGTTGCAGTGGAAGAGCGGCAGCGTCCACAGGTAGACGGAGTGCCGCGGCATGCCCCAGTCGACGATGTTGGACAGCGCGTTGAGATACGCGCCGCGGTAGTGGTAGACGACGCCCTTGGGATTGCCGGTGGTGCCGGAGGTGTAGTTGAGCGTGATCGCATCCCACTCGTCGGCGGGCGGTTGCCAGTCGAAGGCGGGGTCGCCGCCGGCGAGCAACGCCTCGTAGTCGATCTCGCCGAGCCGCTTGCCGCCGGGGCCTTCGCTGTCGGCGATGTCGACCACGCGCGGCCGGCGGGCCATGCGCGCGAGCGCGGCCTCGATCACCGGCGCGTATTCGGTATCGGTGAGGATGACCTTCGCCTCGCCGTGCTCGAGCATGAAGGCGAGCGCCTCGGCGTCGAGGCGTGTGTTGAGCGTGTTGAGCACCGCCCCCGCCATCGGTACGCCGAAGTGCGCCTCGATCATCTCGGGCGTGTTGGCGAGCATCGCGGCCACGGTGTCGCCCTTGCCGATGCCCCATTGCGACAGCGCGGAGGCGAGGCGGCGGCTGCGCGCATACGTCTCCTCCCACGTCTGGCGCCGGGCGCCGTGGACTACCGCGAGCCGTTGCGGCCAGATCGCGGCCGTCCGGGCAAGGAACGAGACGGGGGTCAGCGGCGCGTAGTTGGCCGCGTTGCGGTCGAGGTCGTGCGCGTAGGGATTCATGCGGTTCCGCTCCTCACGGACGTGCATTCCGGCGCGGTCGGCGCCGGTTCGAGTGGCCGCGAATCGTAGCAAATGGACCGGCCGGGATCCTCGATCCAGGGCAAAGGTCCTGCCGTTCGTGGCACCATAGGCACATGGGACACCGACTCAGCAAGATCGTCACGCGCACCGGCGACGCCGGCACCACCGGCCTCGGCGACGGCTCGCGCGTGGCCAAGGACTCCGCGCGCATCGCCGCCATCGGCGCCGTGGACGAGCTCAACTCGCACGTGGGCGTGCTCCTCGCCGAAGGGCTGCCCCCGCCGATCGCGGAATGCCTCACCGCCGTGCAGCATGACCTCTTCGACCTGGGGGGCGAGCTGTCGATCCCCGGCTACGAGGCGATGACCGCTGCGCACGTCGAGCGGCTGGAGGCCGCCGTGGAGCAGTTCAATGCGGATCTCGC
The DNA here is from genome assembly GCA_964620265.1 of uncultured Alcaligenaceae bacterium. Lineage (GTDB taxonomy): Bacteria > Pseudomonadota > Gammaproteobacteria > Burkholderiales > Casimicrobiaceae > VBCG01. Next base: position 30,892 of record CAZUGY010000017.1, on the reverse strand, counting down.
CCCCCTCAAGGAATTCATCCTCCCCGGCGGCACGCGTGCCGCCGCGCAGGCGCACGTCGCACGCACGGTGTGCCGGCGCGCGGAGCGCACGCTGGTGACGGCCGCCGCCACGGAGGCGATCACCGCGCCGTCGCGGGTCTACCTCAACCGCCTGTCGGATCTCCTCTTCGTCCTCTCCCGCGCCCTGAATCGTGCCGAAGGCCGCGCGGACGTGCTCTGGCGCAAGCAGCGCTGATGGCGGCGCCCGCCGCCGATCGCAGCGCGCGCCTCGCCTCCCTGCTGTCGCGCGTCGCCCTCGGGGACCAGGCGGCCTTCGCGCAGTTCTACGAGGCCACGTCGGCGCATCTGTACGGCGTGGCGCTGCGCATCCTCCGCAACGGCCCCGCGGCCGAGGAGATCCTCCAGGAGGCGTACGTCAACGTCTGGCAGCATGCCGCCTCCCACGAGGTGGCCAGGCGCGACCCGCTGACGTGGCTCACGTCCATCGTGCGCCATCGCTGCTTCGACCAGTTGCGCCGGCGCGAGATCGACACGGTTGCACTCACGCCCGACGATGACGACGAGGGCCCCCGCCACGACGCGCCCGCCGAGACGATGACGCCGACGCAGATGCTGCTGGCCGGTGCGGCAGCGCGCGCGGTACGCGAGTGCGTGGAGACGCTCGAGGCGGGTCCCCGGGAGGCGATCGCGCTGGCGTTCTACCAGGGCCTCTCGCATGCCGAGCTCGCCGCGCAGCTGCGCGCGCCGCGCGGCATGGTGAAGGCGTGGGTGCGCCGCGGCCTTGCGGACCTCAAGCGTTGCCTCGACGCCGCGGGCGCGGCGAGAAGCGCATGAACCTGTCGCGTCCCGATCGCGTCGCCCGGCTCGACGCGCTCGCGGCCGCCTGCGTGCTCGGCACGCTGTCCGCCCGGGCCCGGGCGCGGCTCACGCGCGCGGCGCGCACCGACACGGCGGTGGCGTCCACGTTGCGCGCCTGGGAGCAGCGGCTGTCGCCCTTCGCGGAAGCGGCCCCCCCGATCACACCGCCGCCGCAGGTGTGGAAGCGCATCGCGCTGCGCCTCGGCCTCGATACCGTGCGGCCGAGCGAGCGCGGACCGTGGTGGACGCGCATGCCGTTCCGGCGGCGCCTGGCGCTCGCGAGCCTCGTCGCGGCGGCGGTGCTGGGCGGCCTGCTCCTGCGCGAGCAGCAGCGCGCGGACGCCCCGATCGTGGTGGTGCTGGCCGCGCCGGATGCGCGTCCCGCGCTCGTCGCCTCGCTCGCGCGCGACAGCCGCGTCATGTCGATCGAGGCCGTGGACCTGCCACCGCTACCGGCGGATCGCGCGCTCGAGCTGTGGGTGCTGCCCGACGGCGCCCCGCCCCGCTCGCTCGGCGTGCTGCCGGCCACCGGCAGCGGACGCGTCACGCTGCCCGCCTTGCCCGCCGCGGCGTTCGCCGGCGCCCCGGCGCTGGGCGTGAGCCTCGAGCCGGCCGGAGGCTCGCCGACCGGCACACCGCAGGGTCCGCTGCTCTACACGGGTCGCCTCGGGCCGCTCGACCCGCAGTAGGCCCGCGCGGCGCCCGGCCGACCGGGACGCCGCGACCTCACGGCCCGCCGGCGTCCGCACCCGGCGCGTCCGCGGGCGGGCCCGCCCGCGGCAGCGTCACCCGGAAGCAGGCGCCCGGCCCCGTGCCGGACACGAGCGTCAGCGTGCCGCCGTGCCGGCGCATGATCTGGCCGCTGATGGCCAGCCCGAGACCCGCGCCCGACGCCTGCGTCTGCGTGTGCGCCCAGCCGCGCAGGAACTTCGAGAAGATGAGCTCGCGCTCCTCGGGCAGGATGCCCGGGCCGTTGTCCTCGACCAGGACCTCGTAGTCGCTGGCGGTGATGCGGCTCGTCACGCGGACCCAGGGATCCGCGCTCGTGTTGTAGTTGACCGCATTCGAGACGAGGTTGATGAAGACCTGGCTCAGGCGGTCGGCGTCGGCCAGCACCGTCGCGCCCCGCGCCTGGACGCGGCCCAGGAGCCGCACGCCGGACTGCGTCGCCAGCCCCTCGCAGGTGCGCAGTGCATTCTCGAGCGCGTCCTCCGGGTCGACCGGCGCGAGGCCGAGCGGTGCCTCGCCGTGCTCGACGAGGTTCAAGTCGAGGATGCTGTCGAGCAGCCGCGTGAGCCGGATGCTCTCCTCGTGGATGACGCGCACGTAGTGCGATGCCTGCCGCTCGTCGAGATCCTTCGAGTCGAGCAGGATCTCGGCGAACGAGCGGATCGAGGTCATCGGGGTCCGCACCTCGTGGCTCACCTGGCTCAGGAAATCGTCCTTCTCCCGGTCGAGGCGCGTGAGCTGGTCGTTGGCATCGCTCAACTGCCGGGCGGTGGCCTCGAGCTCGCGCGACTTCTGCTCGAGCTGCCGGCTGTACTCGCGCACGCGCTGCGTCTCGTCGGCGATCTTCATGAGGGCATCGAGACTGATCGTCTCGCCGGTCACCACCTGCGAGATCATCGCGTGCGCGGAGGCTGCCCCGACGCTGCCCGCGAGCTTGCGCTCGAGCCTGGAGATGAAGGCGTCGTCGGCGAGCGGGGGCGGCCCGCCGGTGGCCTGCGGATCGCCGGCCTCGCGGAACACCTGGCGCGCCTCGTCCGGGCCGAGGATGCGCAAGGCGAGCACCCGCAGGTCGCGGGTGGTGGCGAAGCGCCGCACGAGCCCGCGGGCCGCCTCGGCCGGGGTGCGGAATACGTCGACGAACAGCGTGGCCTGCAGGCGCTCGAGCGGCCCGGCCTCGGCGGTGAGCGAGAGCACCACGAACAGCAGCGTGTTCACCGACAGGCTCCAGAACAGCGAGTGCAGCAGGGGATCGAGCCGGTCGAGCCCCAGCAGCGCATGCGGGCGCAGTTGCGGCCAGCCGAACAAACCCTCCGCGAGCACCTTCGAGGACACGATGAAATCGCCGCCGAAGCTCGGCAGGAACAGCGTGTAGGCCCACAGCAGTGCCCCCGCCAGAAGGCCTGCGAGCGCGGCACGGGCGTTGGCGCGCCGCCAGAACAATCCGCCCACGAGGCTCGGCATCACCTGCGCGCCGCCGGCAAACGAGATGAGCCCGATCGACGCCAGCGCGTCGGAGCTGCCCTTCACGCGGAAATACAGGAAGCCGAGGAGCAGCATGAGGCAGATGCTCAGGCGCCGGCTGGTGAGCAGGAAGCGGCGGATCTCGCCGCTGGCGTTCGCCGACACCCAGCCCAGGCGCAGCGCCACCGGCATGATGAGATGGTTCGAGACCATCGTCGACAGCGCGATGCAGGCGACGATCACCATCGACGTGGCCGACGAGAAGCCACCGAGGAAGGCGAGGAGCGCGATCGACTCCTGCCCTGCCCACATCGGCAGCGTGAGCACGAACATGTCGGGGTTGGAGCCTTCCGGCAGGACGTCGAGCCCGGCGATGGCGATCGGCAGCACGAACAGCGAGATCAGCAGCAGGTACAGCGGAAACAGCCATGACGCGGTGCGCAGGTGGCTCTCGTCGGTGTTCTCGACCACCGTCACCTGGAACTCGCGCGGCAGGCACACGATCGCTGCCGCCGACAGCAGCGTGACCACGATCCAGCGCGGACCGAACAGGTCGGTGGCGTGCAGGAGCTGGGGCGAGGCGCGGGCGAAGACATCGCTCGGGCCGTCGGAGATCCCCCACACGACCATCACGCCCACGGCGAGGAGGGCCACGAGCTTGACCACCGCCTCGAGCGCGATCGCGGCGACCACGCCGTGATGGCGCTCCTTGGCGTCGATGTTGCGCGTGCCGAACAGGATCGTGAAGATCGCCATGCCCACCGCGATCCAGAAGCCGAGCACGAAGTCCGGCCGCCCCGCCGGCAGGCCCGACAGCGCATCCGGGCCTGCATTGCCGATCACCTGGAAGCTGACCGTCACCGCGCGCAGCTGCAGCGCGATGTAGGGCGTGGCGGCAACGACGGCGATCAGCGTGACCAGCGCCGCGAGGCTCGGGCTCTTCCCGTAGCGCGAGGAGACCATGTCGGCGATCGACGTGATGCCGTGCACGTGGCCGATGCGCACGATCTTGCGCAGGAACACCCACCAGCCCACGAACACGAGCGTCGGCCCGATGTAGATCGTCGCGAACTCGAGGCCGTTGCGCGCGGCGGAGCCCACGGCGCCGTAGAAGGTCCACGACGTGCAGTAGACGGAGATCGACAAGGTGTAGACGAGCGGCGACTTGAGCCAGCCGAGCCGCCCGCTGCGCGCGCGCCGGTCGCCGAAGAAGGCGACCGCGAACAGCAGCGCGACGTACAGGAGCGCGATCGTCAGCACCAGGTTGGCCGACAGGATCATTCGGCGGCGTGCTCCTCTTCCGCGGCGTCACTGTCCGGCCCGCCCTCGCCTTCGCTGCGCGCGATGCGGCGCGCGAGCAGCGCCGCCCCGGCGATCAGCGCGATCCACACCCCGAACACGTACGCCACGATCAGCGGCACGCCCGCGACGTCGTAGCCGCCGGTGAACAACGTGATCGCCGGCGGCATCAGCAGGAAGAGCCCCACGAGCGGCAGCACGACGGCGGCGTCGCGCAGGCGAGGCGACAGGCGCGGCATGCTCAGGGTCCGGACGCGCCGCCGGGCGATGGCGCGACGCTCGGCGGGTCGCGCCGCGCGCCGCGCGCCGCGGGGCTGGACCGGGGGCGCAGCCTCATGCTCATCGGCGCGTGACCTGGCGGACCAGCTCGACGATCTCGCGATTGGAGAACGGCTTGGTCATGAAGCCGTCGGCGCCCAGTGCCTCGGCCATCCGGCGGTCGTGCGCCTGCCCCTTCGCGGTGAGCACGACGACCGGAATCGCGCGCAGCGACGGATCGGACTTCACCTGCTTCAGCACCTCGAAGCCATTGAGCCGCGGCAGCATCAGGTCGAGGATCATCACGTCGGGCCGGTCGGCACGAAGCTGCTCGAGCGCCGACTCGCCATCGAGGGCCGCCCGCACCTCGAAGCCGTCGCGGCCGAGCACGAAGGTCAGTGATTCGACGATGTTCGGCTCGTCTTCAGCGATCAATATGCGCGTCGCCATGCCTCCCCTCCTCCTTGCATTGCCGTCGCCGGCGCACGCGCCGAGTGTAGCGCCTCGCCGCCGCGTGCTGCGGAGCACTTCGGCCCGGCGCGACCCCGGCCCCCTCACGCGCCGATGATCGGCGCCTCCTCGCGATAGGCGCAGCCCTGCCGCGTGCACAGCCGGCAATTCGGCCCGACCGGCACCGCCGGCCCCGACGACGACAGGTCGAGCGCGTCGCCGTACACCGTGCGATCGGCGTGCAAGGCATCGCAGGCGAGCATCACCGACACCAGCCGGCGCGGCAGCGTGAACGCGGGACGCGGCTTCTCGATCGCGCGCGCGACGAACAGATAGCGATCCCCGTTGGGAAACGCGACCAGCTGGCGCACGATCGCGCCGGGGCTCTGGAACGACCCGTAGATCGCCCAGAGGGGACACGCGTTGCCGTGGCGCGGCAGCAGCAGGTTCGGCAGCGGGAAGCGCCTGGTCACGAAGCCGGCGGGATCCGTGCACATGAGCCCGAACGCGATGCCCTCGGCCCCGGGCCGGCGCAGCGCCAGCAGGCGGTGGGCGACCTGCTCGTAGCTCGCGCCGAAACGGCGCGCGAGGCTCTCCACGTCGTAGCGCGAGCGCTCGGCAGCGTCGAGGAAGGCGTCGTAGGGCATGAGCACCGCGGCGCTCATGTACGACGAAAGGGCGCGGCGCGCCAGCGCGCGCGCCGCATCGCTCGTCAGCCGCGCGGCGGCGGCGACCTCGGCGGCCAGCGGAGCGCCCTCCTCGAACAGGTCGACGGCGGCACGCGCCAGCCGGAAGCGCTGCGTCGCGCGGGGGGCACCGGCGTCGATGGCCAGCGTGCCGCCAGCGGCCGCGCCCGGCGTGGCCACGATCTCCGCCAGAGGACGCAGCTCGGCGCGCAACCCGTGGCTGCGCAGGAGATGGTCGGCCAGCGCGGCCGCGTGGCAGTCGCCATCGATCGCCGCCGCGGCGCGCAGCCGCGTCGCCGCATCCTCGAGCGCGGCGAAGTGGTTGTCGTGGTCGAAGAGGAAGTCGTCGACCTCCTCGGCCGGCGTGATCGAGCGCGTCGTGGTGAACGCCGGATCGAAGAACGCGACGAGCGCCTGGGCGCGATCGGACAGGCGCGCGCTCTCCGCGCCGATGATCGAGACGAACCGCTGGCGTTGCGCAGGTGCGAGGTCGTCGACGGACTCCAGGATCTCCGCCGAGGAGCGGATCGCGGCGACGCGACTGCGCACGTCGTGCACCGCCTCGCCGAGGAAGGGGTCGTGGCTCAGCCGATCCGACAGCGCCGCCACGGCGCGGTCGCGATCGACGACGGCGCGCTGCAGCACGACGAGCGCACGCGCCCACGCCGGATGACGTCCCGCGAGGTCGTCGCCGTCCGCCGCATCGAGCTCGAGCGCGGCCAGCCGCGAATCGGCCGCGAGCGCGTGCAGGTCGTCGAGCAGGCGCCGCCCGGCGGCGCCGTCGAGCTCGTCCAGCCCCATGTCGAGGGCGACGGCGATGCGCTTCAGCAACCCGCCGCCGATGTTGCGCTTGTTGAGCTCGATGAGGTTGAGGTACGACGCCGAGATGCCCACGGTCGCGGCGAGCTTCGCCTGCGTCATGCCCGACGCTCGCCGCCGCTCGCGGATGCGCACACCGATCAACGAGCGGGGCACGCCGTTCCCCGAAGCGGCCGATGTTGCGCCGCAAGGTCAATAATCGACATATTTTCAACCATCATCTTCATATATTGACAAATTTAATCAATAAACTCAATTGCATATTGATCAATTGACTCGACAAAGCCATTCTTGCCGCACATTGCGACACCGGCAAGCGGCCATCCACAAGCGCCCCCGGTCCGCGTGAACGATCGACTCGATCACCCAAGGAGGCGACATGAGTGCATTCAACGACCACGGTCAGCGCAAGGGCCTGCCGGCGCTTGCGGAAACAACGGAAACAACGCAATCCGGGACGCCGTCGGCGTCTCGCCTCTCCCGGCGCGCGGTGCTGCGCGCGGGAGTGGGTGTTGCCGGCGCGACGCTCGTGCCCGGCATCGGTACCCTCGGCTGGGCATACGCAGCGGACAAGCCGCCCATCGGCACCTGGCCGGCCGGCTCCACCGGCAGCACGGTCTACATCGGCGCCGCGGTACCCCTCACCGGTACCTACGCGGTCCAGGGCGAGGACGAGCGCAAGGGCCTGGAGCTCGCCGTCGAGCACATCAACGGTGGCCACGAGCTCATGCGCAAGCTCGCGCCCAAGGTGAACAAGGGCCTCCTCGGCAAGAAGGTGGAGCTGCTCGTGGCCGACTCGGCGGCCAAGCCGAACCAGGCCGTGCAGGCGGAGCAGACGTTCATCAACCAGAAGAAGAACGTGCTGATGTTCGGCTCGACTTCATCTGCCGTGGCCGTCGCGCTCAACAAGTTCGCGCAGCGCGAGAAGATCCTCTACATGGCCGGCATTTCCGGGTCGAACGACACCACCGGCAAGGACTGCGTGCGCTACGGGTTCCGCCAGGGCTTCTTCGGCGAGATGGCGGCCAATGCGATCGGCCCGATCCTCGTGAACACGTTCGGCAAGAACCGCAAGGCCGCGTTCATGACGCCCGACTACACCTACGGGCATACCACCACGAAGTCGGTGGCCGATTACCTGACCCAGAAGGCGGGTTGGACCGTGGTGACCAACCAGGTGTCGCCGCTCGGCACGCAGGACTTCAGCCAGTACCTCACCAACATCGCCAACTCCGGCGCCGAGTTCCTGGTCAACGTCAACTGGGGCCGCGATGCCGTCCTGTCGACGCAGCAGGCGAAACAGTTCGGCCTCATCCCCAAGATGACGCTGGTGATTCCCTACCAGATCCCCTTCCTCGCCAAGGAAGTCGGGCCCGACCTCACCGCCGGCGTGTTCGCCGCGACCGATTTCTGGTGGACGCTCGAGGACAAGTATCCGCTGGCCAAGATGTTCGTGGAGGCGTTCCAGAAGAAGTACGGCTACCGCCCGGAGTGGGGCGCCGAGAACGCCTATGTGAGCCTCGCCCATTGGGCCCGCATGGTCGACGCGGCGGGCAGCTTCTATCCGCCCGATGTCATCAAGCAGTTCGAGAAGGGCGAGACCATCCCCTCCCTCCTGGGCGACGTCCACTACCGTCCCGAGGATCACCAGGCGGTGCGACCGGTCATCATCGTCCGCGGCAAGGCCAAGAAGGACATGAAGAACGACGAGGACTTCTGGGAGGTGATCGAGATCGTGCCCGGCGACAAGGTGATCCAGGCGCCCGACGCGTTCGGCTGCAAGCTCGGCGATTACACCTGAAAGAGCAGGCGCTCCTCCGTCCCGTGCGGGCGGAGGAGCGCTTGCGGCACGCCCGCCGCCGCGTGAAGCGGCGGGCACTCATGCTCCGGAAGGGATGGCGTGATCAACTGGGCGAATTTCACCGCGCAATGCTTCAACGGCCTGGTGCTCGGCGCGCTGCTCGCGCTGATCTCCTCGGGCCTCACCATCATCTACGGCACGCTCGGCGTGCTGAACCTCGCCCATGGCGCCATGTTCATGCTCGGCGGCTATGCGGGATGGGTGGCCTACACCTACTCGGGCTCCTTCCTCGCCGCGGTCGCCGCGGGGTCGCTGTTCGTCATGCTCGTGGGCTTCGTGACCGAGCGGATCATCATCCGCCACTTCTATTCGCGGCCGCACGAGGACCAGCTGCTGGTCACCTTCGGCCTCGGCATCGTCTTCGTCGAGACCGTGCGCTTCTTCTTCGGCAGCCTCTCGCACACGGTGCCGCCGCCGGCGGCGCTCGTCGGCATCACCAACCTCGGCTTCATCGTCTATCCCACGTACCGGCTCGCGCTCCTCGGCATCGTGACCGTGGCGCTGCTCGCGCTGTACTTCGTGCTCTACCGCACGCGCATCGGCATGATCGTGCGCGCCGGCATCGAGGACTCGGTGATGGTCGACTCGCTCGGCATCAACGTCTACAAGGTCTTCATGGTCGTGTTCGGCATCGGCTCGATGGCGGCGGGCTTCGCCGGCATCGTCAACGCGCCGGTCGTCTCGATCGCCCCCGACGTGGGCGACGCCATCCTCGTGCAGACGTTCGTCGTGGTGGTGATCGGCGGCGTGGGCTCGTTCACCGGCGCGATACTCGGCGGCCTCATCGCCGGCGAGATCATCAGCATCACCTCGATGTTCGACCCCGCGTACTCCTACGTCATGCTGTTCGTGGCCATGACGCTCGTGCTGGTCCTGCGTCCGCGCGGGCTGCTCGGCGCCGCGGGTCGCGAGTAGGCGCCGTCCCCATGCCCACGATACCGCGCCAGCGCCCCTACCTCGTCGAGATCCTGACCGCCCTGGCGCTGATCGCCGCGCCTTTCGTGCTGCCCTATCTCGGCTTCTCCCCGGCCACGATCAACCGCATCCTCATCTGGGCGCTGGTGGGGATCGGCTTCGACCTGCTGTTCGGATACACCGGCCTGCTGTCGTTCGGCCAGGCCGCGTTCTTCGGCACCGGCGGCATGTTCGCGGCCTACCTCCTCACCGAGACCACCTTCACGAACACGATCGCGGCGCTCTTCCTCGGCACGCTCGTGGCAGGCGTCGTCGGCTTCCTGGTGGGCCTCATCGCCCTCCGGCGCACCGGCATCTACTTCGCCATGATCACCGTGGCGATCGCCGAAGTCTTCTTCTTCGTCGAGTTCAATCCGCTGTCGGCCTACACCGGCGGCGAGAACGGGCTGCCCGGCGTGCCCAGCCCGAACCTGAGCCTGGGCTTCACCACCATCACCTTCGACAACAACCTGTCGATGTACGCCTTCTTCGCGTTCTGGTACTTCGTGGGTCTCGTCATCGCGCTGCGGATCGTGCGCTCGCCGGTGGGCCTGATACTGCGCGCCATCCGCGACAATCCGCTGCGCGCGCAGGCGCTCGGCCACAACATCCACCGCTACAAGCTCGCGGTGTTCGTGGTGGCCGCCATGTACTCGGGCTTCGCCGGCGGCCTGCTCGGCCTCATGCAGGGCTTCATGCCGCCCGACGCCTTCATGTTCGCAACGTCGGGCGAGATCGTCATGCAGACGGCGATCGGGGGCGCCGGTACGCTGTTCGGGCCATTGCTGGGGGCCGCGACGTGGCTCCTGCTCAGCGACTTCTTCCAGACGACGCTCCACCTCGGTGCCACGTGGAAGCTCGTCCTCGGCATCGTGTTCGTGCTCCTCGTCGTCTTCCTGCGCCGCGGCCTCGCGGGGGCGATCGCCGATGTCTACCGCCTGGCGACGGGACGCCGCCACACCGCGGCGATGCCGGCCGCCGAAGCATCGCCGCCCGCGGGCGCGGCACCCGTGCCCGACGCGGCGCCGATCGTGGTCGCGGCCGCCCCGCCCGCGCCCGCCGTGCTCGCCGTCACGCGGTCGCGGCACGCCGCCACCGGCGACAGGACAGACCCCATCCTGCGCACCACGGGCCTCACCAAGCGCTACGGCGGCCTCGTCGCCAACAGCGACATCGACTTCACCGTCAACCACGGCGAGGTGCGCGGCATCATCGGCCCCAACGGCGCGGGCAAGAGCACCTTCTTCAAGATGCTGACCTGCGAGGTGCTGCCGACGTCGGGCACCATCGAGTTCGAGGGCCGCGACATCACCCACCTCGGGGTTGCCGATGCCTGCCAGCTCGGCCTCACCAAGAGCTACCAGATCAACCAGCTCTTCGAGCGGCTCACGGTGCGGCACAACCTCGCCATCGCGGCGCTCGGCGAGATCCGCGGCAAGTTCAGGCTCGACATGTTCCGCGACCTGCAGAAGGTCGCCGGCCTCGACGCGCAGGTCGAGCGCACGGCGGCACTGGTCCACCTGAGCGCACGGCTCGACACCCCCGTCTCCGGCCTGGCGTACGGCGAGAAGCGGCGGCTGGAGATCGGGCTGGCGCTGGCCACGTCGCCGAGCCTGCTCCTGCTCGACGAGCCGCTGGCCGGCATGAGCCCGCACGAGCGCGTCGAGACGGTGGCGCTCCTCAAGTCGATCGCGGCGGGACGCACGATGATCGTCATCGACCACGACATGGATTCGCTGTTCGAGCTGGTCGAGAAGGTGACCGTGCTGCAGGAGGGTCGCGTGCTCGTCGAGGGCACCCCCGAGGAGATCAAGAACGACGCCAAGGTCCAGGAAGCGTATCTGGGCGGGATCCATGAGGAATTGGCATGAGCCTGCTCGAGGTCGAAGGCATCAACAGCTACTACGGCGACAGCCACATCCTCTTCGACGTGTCGCTGCGCGTCGAGAAGAACGAGGTCGTGGCGCTGCTCGGCCGCAACGGCGCCGGGAAGTCGACGACGTTGAAGAGCCTCATGGGGGTCGTGCAGCCCACGAGCGGCAGCGTGAAGCTCGATGGACAGGAGCTCGCCGGCAGGAAGGCACACGACATCGCCCGGGCCGGCATGCAGCTCGTGCACGAGGAGCGGCGCATCTTCGGCAGCCTGAACGTGGAGGAGAACCTGGTCCTCGCCGGCCTCACCGCCAAGAACAAATGGCCGCTCGAGCGCATCTATGCCATGTTCCCGCGCCTCGAACAGCGCCGTACCAGCCGTGGCACGGACCTGTCCGGCGGCGAGCAGCAGATGCTGGCAATCGCGCGCGCGCTCGTGCGCGATCCCAAGATCGTCCTGCTCGACGAACCGTTCGAGGGCCTCGCGCCCGTCATCGTGCAGGATCTCGTGCGCGCCTGTCGCCAGCTCGCGCAATCCGGCCAGACGATCGTCCTGGTGGAGCAGAACCTCGCGGCGGCGCTGGCGCTGGCGAGCCGCGTCTACCTCATCAACAACGGGCACATCGCGCACGAAGGGCCCGCCGACGAGCTTCGCGCCCAACCCGACCTGCTGCAACGCTTCCTCGGGGTATAGGCCGCGGGGGGCGGCGGGCACGCGCACGGCGCGGCCCGCGCCATGGCCGCCTGCCGGCCAAAAAAAGCGGCCGGTCACCTTCTCGAGGTGCCGACCGTGGGGGAGGGATCGAAGACCGCGCGGGGACGACGGCCCGGTACCGCTCGCCGCTCAGTGGGCGCGATACACCGCAGGCACGAACCGGCCGTGGCTTTCGCGGCCATCCGCGGTGCGCGTGCCCACGACCTGGATCGAGGCGGGAATGATCGCCACCTCGACCGGCACCGTGGTGGCGGCGCGGGCGAGCACCAGGTCATGGCCGGCGGGCGCGAGCGCGGCGGGGCCCGCCACCATCAGGGCCAGCGTGGCCACCGTGGCGCACACCGCGAGCGCACCGAAGAGCGGCTTCATCGCGCGGTCCTGCTTGCTGGCCTGGAATTCGATGGTCGTGTGGTTCATGGCATCCTCGTCGTCGTGTGGCGTTCCTGCCCTTGCGAATCTTGGATGCGCCGGGGTGGCCCTTTGGATTCAGCTCCCGTGCGCCGGATTCGTGCGGGCGTTGGAAGCATCCTAGGCGTCGGTCCATGACCGCTCAATGACGACGCGACGAAACGCGCCAAACACGGTACGAAGCCGCCGCGCGACGGACGAAAGGTCGTGACCGGACCCGCGTGGTCCGGCAAAGCGGGGCGCGACCCTATCCGGGACGCTTCTTCAGGCGGTACCCCGTGGGCTGGTCTTCCATCTCCCAGCCCAGCGCGGCGAGCTCGCCGCGCAGGCGATCGGCCTCGGCCCACTGCTTGCCCTGGCGGGCCGCGGCCCGCGCCTCCGCCACCGCGGCGACCTCGGCGGGAACCTCATGCCGCACGGGCTCCCACTGCACCAGGCGCAGGCCCAGCACCTCGTCGAAGCGGGCGAGCGTGGCGCGCTTCACCGGCGGCGGCAGGTCACCGCGCAATACCTCCCACGCCACGGCGAGCGCGCGCGGCACGTTGAGGTCGTCGTTGATCTCCTGCGTGAAGCGCGCGAGATACGCGGGATCCGGCGCCGCAGTCGGCGCCGCGGGCAACGCGAAGAAGCCGTTGCGCATGCGATCGAGCGCCGTGGCCGCGGCATCCATCGCCTCCCACGAGAAGCTCATCTGCGTGCGGTAGTGCGCGGTGAGGCAGAGGTAACGGTAGACGAGCGGATCGTAGCCACGCTCGACGAGCGACTGCACGCGCAGGAACTCGCCGGCCGACTTGGCCATCTTCGCGTCGTTCAGGAGCAGGAAGTACCCGTGCAACCAGAAGTTGGCCAGGCGCGTGCCCACGCGCGCCTCGGTCTGCGCGATCTCGTTGGTGTGGTGGACGGGGATGTGGTCCTCGCCGCCGCAATGGATGTCGAAGTAGTCGCCCAGGTACTTCTGCGCCATCGCCGAGCACTCGATGTGCCAGCCGGGAAAGCCGCGCCCCCAGGGGCTGTCCCACTCCATCTGGCGCTTCTCCTCCGGCTTGCTGAATTTCCACAGCGCGAAGTCGGTGGGCAGGCGCTTCTCGCCCAGCTCCACGCGGCGCCCGGCTTCGAGGCCGCGGATGTCCAGCCGCGCGAGATGGCCGTAGTCGTCCTGCCGGCTCGTGTCGAAGTACACGCCGTCGGAGGTGAGGTACGTATAGCCGTTGCGCTCGAGGTCGGCGATGAAGGCGATCTGCTCTTCGATGTGGTCGGTCGCGCGGCAGAGCACCGTCGCGTCCTCGATGTTGAGGCGCGCGAGCTGCTCGACGAAATCGTCGGTGTAGAGCCGGGCGATGTCCCACGCCGACTTGCCGGTGCGGCGCGCGCCCTTCTCCATCTTGTCCTCGCCGGTGTCGGCGTCGGACGTCAGGTGGCCCACGTCGGTGATGTTCATCACGTGGCGCACGTCGTAGCCGTTCCAGCGCAGCACCCGCTTCAGCACGTCCTCGAAGAGGAATGTGCGGAAGTTGCCGATGTGCTGGTAGTCGTAGACGGTGGGGCCGCAGGTGTACAGGCCCACGGGACCCGCGGGGTCGAGCGGCTCGAACGGGCGCAGCGTGCGCGTGAAGTTGTCGTAGAGGGCGAGAGGCTGGGACATGGAGGCGACAAGGCGATGCGGATGGCGAAGGCGCGAGTGGAGGCAGCCGGCCGCGGGGTGGGCGATGGAGCGTCCCGATGGTAGCAAATCACCTCGCCGCAGCGGCCGCCGCCAACAGCGGATGCCGGGGTCGCCGGCGGGGCGTCCGGTAGAATGCAGCGCGCCGCTCGCCACCCTGAAAGATCGCTTGCAGGGTGCCCGCAGGCGGCGCGAGACGCCCCCCGCCGAATGCTTGCCTCCCTTCCCCGCAGTGCCTGGTGGCTCATGGCCATCGTGGCCGTGATCGCCTGGTTCGCGCCGCTCGACTTGCGTCAGCTGCAGCATCCCGACGAAGGACGCTACGCGGAAATCGCGCGCGAGATGGCGGTCACGGGCGACTACGTCACGCCACGGCTCAACGACTTGAAGTACTTCGAGAAGCCGCCGCTGCAATACTGGCTCGGCGCGCTCACGTTCGAGCTCTTCGGCGTGGACGAATGGACGGCGCGGTTGCCCACGGCAATCGCCGGCCTCCTCGCGGTGCTCGCCGTGGGTTTCACCGGCGCGCGGCTCGCCGGCCCCGACACCGGCGCCTACGCGGCCCTCGTGCTGCTGGGGTGCGTGTGGCACATCGGCCTGTCGCATCTGTTGAGCCTCGACGGGCTCCTCTCGTTCTGGATGACGGTGGCGCTGTGCGCCTTCCTGCTCGCGCAACGTGATGGGCTGGCCGCTGTGCAAGTGCGCAACGCGATGCTCGTGTGCTGGGCCGCGCTCGCGGCCGCCACGCTCACCAAGGGCCTCGTGGCGCCGGCCGTGGCGGGTGCCACGCTCGTGCTCTACTCGCTCGCCACGCGCGACCTCGGGCCCTGGAAGCGTCTCCACCTCCTGCCGGGAACGGCGCTCTTCCTCGTGCTCGCGGCGCCGTGGTTCATCGTGGTGTCGCTGCGCAATCCCGAGTTCGCGCGCTTCTTCTTCATCCACGAGCACTTCGAGCGCTTTCTCACCGAGACGCACAACCGCACCGGCGAGTGGTGGTACTTCGTGCCGTGGTTCGTCTTGGGCTTGATGCCGTGGCTCCTCGTGTGGCTGGTATCGCTGCCGCGCAGCGTGGTCGCGGCGCCGCGCAATGCCAACGGCTTCTCGTGGCCGCGCTTCTGCCTCGTGTGGAGCGCCTTCATCATCGTCTTCTTCAGCCTGTCGGGCTCCAAGCTGCCCTCCTACATCCTGCCGATGTTCCCGGCGCTCGCGCTCGTGCTCGGCTTCGAGCTCACGCGGATGTCGTCGCGGATGCTCGCGTGGATCGCGTTGCCGCTCGCGCTGGGCGGGGTGGGCTTTGCGATCGCGTATGGGGTGGGCTGGGATCGCTGGAGCTCGCAGTGGGCGAGCGCGTCGACGCCGGAGGCGATCTACCGCGCCTTCGGGCCGTGGGTGCTGGGCGCGATCGTGGCGTATGCGGCGGGAGGCATCGCCGCCACGCTCTGCTTCCGCCGCGGCACGCCTGCGGCACGCACCTGGGGCGTGGCGGCACTGTCGTTCTGCTCGCTCGCAGCACTCTCGCTCGCGTACGTGGGCAACGACGCCTTCGCTGCGGTGCGCTCCGCGGCACCGATCCTGCGCGAGGCCGCGCGCACCCACGGCGGCCCGCTCGATCCGGCGTATCCCGTGTACCAGGTCGGCAGCTACGACCAGACGCTGCCCTTCTACCTCGGCCGGCCCACGAACCTGGTCGAGTACCGCGACGAGATGGGCCCGGGGCTCGACGCCGAGCCGCACAAGGGCTACGACCTCACGCGCTGGCTCGCCGTGTGGGACGCCGCGCCCCAGGCCTACGCCCTCTTCTCCCACGACACCGCCGCCGACCTCGCGAAGCACGGCGTGCCGATGCGCGTCCTCGCGCGCGATCCGCGGCGCGTGCTCGTGGCCCGACGCTGACCTGCCCCTCACCATGACCCTCGCCGCCTTCGCCTTCCTCATCACCGGCGTGCTGCTCAATGCCGGCGCGCAGCTCCTGCTCAAGGCAGGGACCAACGTGCTCGGCGTGATCACGCTCACCCGCGACAACTGGCTCGACACGCTCTGGCGCATGGCCACGCAGGGCTTCTTCGTGACCGGCGTGGTGGTGTACATGGTGAGCCTCGTGATCTGGATCATGGGACTCTCGCGTGTCCCGGTCTCGGTGGCCTACCCGATGCTGTCCCTGGGCTACGTGGTCAATGCCGTGCTCGCGTATTACCTCTTCGGCGAGGCGGTCACGGTGACGAAGTGGCTCGGCATCGGGCTCATCATCCTCGGCGTGTGGCTGGTCGCGCGCGGCTAGCCGCGCACCGCCTCCGCATGCGCATCCTTACCTGATACCGTTCGACGACATGGCCGACCTTCCCCATCTTCCCTTCGCGCGTCCCACGATCGACGAGGACACGATCGCCGACGTGGCCGCCGTCCTGCGCTCCGGATGGATCACGAGCGGGCCGAAGGTCAAGGCCTTCGAGGACGCGCTCTGCGAGTTCGTCGGCGGCCGTCCCGTGCGCGTGATGTCGTCGGCCACGGCAGCGCTCGAGCTCGCGCTGCGCGTGGCCGGCATCGGCCCCGGCGACGAGGTCATCACGCCGGCGATGACCTTCTTCGCCGCGCCGAGCATGATCGTCGCCGTCGGCGCCGTGCCCGTGTTCGTCGACGTGGAGCCCGGCACGCGCAACCTCGACCTGGCCCAGGTCGCGGCGCGCATCGGGCCGCGCACGAAGGCGATCATGCCCACGCACTTCGCGGGCCTGCCGTGCGACATGGATGCGCTGCTGGCGCTCGCCGGCAAGCACAAGCTGCGCGTGATCGAGGACGCCGCGCTCGCCATCGGCTCGTCGTGGCGCGGCAAGCGCATCGGCAGCTTCGGCGACCTTTGCGTCTTCAGCTTCCACCCCAACAAGAACATGACGTCGATCGAGGGCGGCGCGCTGGTGGTCAACGACGAGCGCGAGGTGCTGCGCGTGGAGACGCTGCGCTTCCACGGCATCGTGCGCCTGCCCGACGGCACGCGCGACGTCGCCGAGGCGGCGCGCAAGTTCAACCTGCCCGACGTGAATGCCGCGGTGGGCCTGCGCCAGCTCGCGCAGTTGCCGGACTTCAATGCGCGTCGCCGCGCGCTCGCGGCGCGCTACTTCGAGCGGCTGCGCACCACGCCGCCGCTCGAGCTGCCGCATCCGGGCTATCCCGCGGATGGCGAGGGCCACTGCTTCAACATGTTCGCGCCGCTGCTGCCGCTCGACCGCCTGACGATCACGCGCGCGCAGTTCCGCGCGGCGCTGGAGGAGCGCGGCATCGGCACCGGCGTGTCGTACGAGGCCGCGCATCTCGCGTCCGCCTACGCCCGCTTCGGCTATCATCGCGGCGACCTGCCCGTGACCGAGCATATCGCCGCGACCACCGTGACCCTGCCGCTGTATCCCACCATGACCGAAGCCGACGTCGATCGCGTGTGCGCTGCCTGCGCCGAGGTCGTCGATGCCGCGCGCAACGGCGTGCCACGCTAGCCACGGCGGCATGGATCCGCAGCTCTCGGTCGTCATCCCGGTCTACAACGAGGAGGCGGGGCTCCCCGCGCTCTTCGCGCGCCTGTACCCCGCGCTCGATGCGCTGCACGTCCCCTACGAGGTCCTCTTCGTCGACGACGGCAGCCGCGACGCGTCCGCCGCGATCCTGAAGGACGCCTGGCTCGCGCGTCCCGACGTCACCCGCGTGGTGCTCTTCAACGCCAACCGCGGCCAGCACACCGCGATCATCGCCGGCTTCGAGCGCGTGCGCGGACAGCGCGTGGTCACGCTCGATGCCGACCTGCAGAATCCGCCCGAGGAGATCGGCAAGCTCCTGGCTGCGATGGACGCCGGGCACGACTACGTGGGCGGCGTGCGCAAGAGCCGCGAGGATGCCTGGTGGCGGCACGTGGCCTCGCGCGCGATGAACGGGCTGCGCGAGCGCATCACGCACATCCGCATGACCGACCAGGGCTGCATGCTGCGCGCCTACAGCCGCGACATCGTGGACGCGGTCGCCGACAGCCGCGAGGTCAGCACCTACATCCCGGCGCTCGCCTACACCTATGCGCGCAGTCCCACCGAGGTCGCCGTGGCGCACGAGGAGCGCGCGGCCGGGGAGTCGAAGTACTCGCTGTACAAGCTCATCCGCCTCAATTTCGACCTCGTCACCGGCTTCTCGCTCGTGCCGCTGCAGCTCTTCTCGCTCATCGGCATGATCGTCTCGGTGGCGAGCCTCGTGCTCTATGCCGTGGTGGTGGTGGAGCGCCTCTTCACGGGCCACGGCTGGTCGGCGCTGTGGGACCGCGACATCCTCGAGTTCTTCCTCATCGGCGTGGTGCTCTTCGGCGTGGGGCTCGTGGGCGAGTACGTGGGACGCATCTACCAGCAGGTGCGCGACCGGCCGCGCTACACGGTGCGCGCCGTGCTCGAGCGCGACGCCACGCCCCCACCCGCGGAAACGCCCGTGCCGCGCGAGCTGCCGTGATCGCGGAGCCAGCCGCCACGGCAGTGGTGTACGGCTATCACGACGTGGGCGCACGGTGCCTGCGCGTGCTGCTCGCACACGGCGTCGAGGTGCTGCGCGTGGTCACGCACGCGGACGATCCCGCGGAGACGCGCTTCTTCGAGCGCGTGGCGGACGTCGCGCGCGACTATGGCCTGCCGGTGGCGATGCCCCCGGATCCCAACGCGCCGGCGGAAGTGGCGACGGTCGCAGCGCTCGCGCCCGACTTCATCTTCAGCTTCTACTACCGGCAGATGCTGGCGCCCGCCCTGCTCGCGATCCCACCGCGCGGCGCCCTCAACGTGCACGGCTCGCTGCTCCCCCGCTATCGCGGCCGGGCGCCGGTGAACTGGGCGGTGCTCCACGGCGAGCGTCACACCGGCGCCTCGCTGCACTACATGGCGGCCAGGCCCGACGCCGGCGACCTCGTGGACCAGATGGCGGTGCCGATCCTGCCCGACGACACGGCGCGGGAGGTCTTCGACAAGGTGACGGTGGCCGCGGAGGTCACACTCGATCGCGCGCTGCCGCCGCTCATTGCCGGCACCGCGCCGCGCATTCCGCTCGATCTCGCGGCAGGCTCGTACTTCGGCGGCCGCACGCCCGCGGACGGGCGCATCGACTGGCGGTGGAGCGCACGCCGCGTGCACGACCTGGTGCGTGCGGTGGCGCCACCCTACCCCGGCGCGTTCACCGACATCGACGGCCGGCGCCTGCGCGTCCTGCGCACGCGCGTCGTGAGCGACGATGCCCCGCCCGCCCCGCCCCGCCTCGACATGCACGAGGGACGCCTCGTGGCCGCCTGCGGTGGCGGTGGGATCCTCGAGATCAGGGCGGGCGAGCTCGACGGCACGCCACACGCCGCCGCGGAGCTCGCTGCGGCGCTCGCCGTGCCGCGCCCGCTCGCACCCGCCTCCGCGACGCCCTCGCGATCCGGCCCCGCAGCATGAGCGGGCGCGCGGGCCTGCCCCCTCCGCTCGCCAGGCTCGCCGCGAGCGGATTCGACAAGGGGCGCCTCGAAGCCCTCACCGACGGCATCATGGCCGTGGCCATGACGCTGCTCGTGCTCGATCTCAAGTTCGACGGCACCGAGAAGATCGCCACCGACGCCCATCTCATCGCCCACCTGCTCGAGATCGAGCGCACCTTCACGGTGTACATCGTGAGCTTCGTGGTGCTGGGGATGTACTGGATCGGGCACCACATGCAGTTCCACTTCGTGCGCCGCGCGGACCGCGGCGTGCTGTGGATCAACCTCGCGTTCATGCTGCTCGTCACGCTGGTGCCGTTCACCACGAACGTGATGATGAATTACGAGGACCTGCGCGCGCCGGTCGTGATGTTCGGGCTGAACCAGCTCTTCCTGTCGTGGGCGCTGCTGATCAACATCAACTACGTGGCCCGCCGTCCGGAGCTGCGCGAGGAGCAGCTCACCCCCGAGGTCGTGCGCTTCATCCATCGGCGCCTGCTGGTGTTCTCGCTGGTGCCGGCGCTGTCGATCGCCGTGGCCTTCGTCAATACCCGCGCCGCGCTGTACCTGTATGCGCTCATGTTCTTCGTGCACTTCTTCCCGTTCTCGCTCGACAAGGCGCTGGCGGTCCGCACGCCGGACCGCGGCGCCTGACCTCCACCGTGGCCGCTCCGCCGGGTCGGCGCGCAGGCGGCAGGTAGAATGCGCAGGTCCACCGCCCTCCCCGGCCCCGCGCAATGAAACGCGTCCTCATCCTCGGCGTCAACGGCTTCATCGGCCATCACCTCTCGCAGGCGATCATTCGCGATACCGACTGGGACGTCTACGGCATGGACATGCAGGCCGATCGCCTGGGCGACGTCCTGCAGGAGCCGCGCTTCCACTTCTTCGAGGGCGACATCACGATCAACCGCGAGTGGATCGAGTATCACGTCAAGAAGTGCGACGTGGTGCTGCCGCTGGTGGCGATCGCCACCCCCGCCACCTACGTGCGCGATCCGCTGCGCGTGTTCGAGCTCGACTTCGAGGCCAACCTCCCCATCGTCCGCGCCTGCGTGCGCTACGGCAAGCGCATCGTGTTCCCGTCGACCTCCGAGGTCTACGGCATGTGCCGCGACGACGAGTTCGATCCCGAGACTTCCGAGCTCGTGCTCGGCCCCATCAACAAGCCGCGCTGGATCTACTCGTGCGCCAAGCAGCTCATGGATCGCGTGATCCATGCCTACGGCATGCAGGAAGGGCTCGACTACACGCTCTTCCGCCCTTTCAACTGGATCGGCGCGGGCCTCGACTCCATCAACACCGCCAAGGAAGGCAGCTCGCGCGTGATCACCCAGTTCCTGGGCCACATCCTGCGCGGCGAGCCGATCAAGCTGGTCGACGGCGGCACGCAGAAGCGCGCCTTCACCTACATCGACGACGGCATCGCGGCGCTCGTCACCATCATCCGCAATCCGGAAGGCGTGGCGAGCGGCAAGATCTACAACATCGGCAATCCGGTCAACAACCTCTCGGTGCGCGAGCTCGCGCAGAAGATGCTCGACCTCGCGAAGCGCTATCCGGAGTATGCCGAGAGCGCTGCGCACGTCACGCTCGTGGAGACCACCGCCGACGCCTACTACGGCCGCGGCTACCAGGACGTGCAGAACCGCGTGCCGAAGATCGCGAACACGATGGCCGACCTCGCCTGGAAACCGGTCGTATCGATGGACGACGCGCTCGTGCGCATCTTCGACGCCTACCGCGGCCGGGTGGCCGAGGCGCGCCGGCTCGTCGATTAGCGCCGCCCGCGCCCGCCGCCCCGTGCCGCAGCTCGCGCTCAAGATCGACGTCGATACGCTCCGCGGCACGCGCGAGGGCGTCCCGGCGCTGTGCGAGATGCTGCGCCGGCACGACCTCCTCGCCACGTTCCTCTTCTCGCTCGGTCCCGATCACACCGGCCGCGCGATCAAGCGCGTGTTCCGTCCGGGATTCGTCGGCAAGGTGCGCCGCACGTCGGTGGTGAAGCACTACGGCGTGAAGACGCTCCTGTACGGCACCCTGCTGCCGGGCCCGGACATCGGCCGTCGCGCGGGCGACATCATGCAGTCGGTGCGCGATGCCGGCCACGAGACGGGCGTGCATTGCTGGGATCACATCCGCTGGCAGGACGGCGTGGGCGCCGCCGATGCCGCCTGGACCGCGCGCGAGATGGAGCTCGCCTGCGACCGCTATACCGGGATCTTCCGCGAGCCGCCGCGCACGCACGGCGCCGCCGGATGGCAGATGAACGTCCACGCCCTGCGCCTGACGCAGCGCCTGGGCTTCGACTATTGCTCCGACGGCCGCGGCACGCATCCGCACCTGCCGGTGTTCGCCGCCGAGCCGATCCGCTGCCCGCAATTGCCCACCACGCTCCCCACGCTCGACGAGCTCGTCGGCGTCGGCGAGGTCACGGAGGAGAACGTGGCGGCGCACCTGCTCGAGATCACGAGCGGACTTGCCACGCCGCAGGTGTTCACGCTGCACGCCGAGCTCGAAGGCATGCGCCTCACGCGCGTGTTCGAGCAGCTCCTGCTCGGATGGAAGGCGCAGGGCTGGACCCTGTGTCCCACGCGCGCGATCTACGAGGCCGTGGAGCCCATGGCGCTGCCGCGCTGCACGACGGGCCCCGGCACCGTGCCCGGACGTTCCGGCACGCTGCTGACGCAGGGTCCCGAATTCCTGGGCGACGTCGACCTCGCGCAGGCGGCGTAGCGCGCTTTCGACGTTGCAGCACGCATAGGAGGATCCATGCTCGACAAAAAGATCGCGGACTTCACGGCTGACGCCACGGGAGGCCCGTTCCGGCTCTCCGCCCACAAGGGCAGCGCCGTCGTGCTCTATTTCTATCCCAAGGACAACACGCCCGGCTGCACGACCGAGGGCGCGCAGTTCCGCGATGCGTACCCCGCATTCCGCAAGGCCGGTGCGATCGTCGTGGGCTGCTCCCGCGATTCGCTGAGATCGCACGAGGGATTCAAGGCGAAGATGGCGTTTCCCTTCGAGCTCCTGAGCGATCCCGACGAGAAGCTCTGCGCGCAGTTCGACGTGATCCGCATGAAGAACATGTACGGCAAGCAGGTGCGCGGCATCGAGCGCTCGACGTTCCTCATCGACAGCACGGGCAAGCTCGTGCGCGAGTGGCGCAAGGTCAAGGTGGACGGGCACGTCGACGAGGTGCTCGCCGCGGTCAAAGCGCTGCGCGCGTCCTGAGGCACCGGACAGTAGGCTGCACGCGGGAGGCGCGGCAAGGCCCCGGCGGCGGGCCGCGCTCGTGACACCCGTATGACGTTTCCTTTGCACCACAACCTCTCGCGGTGCGGCCGGAATCCGACACAAGCGCTTGTGTGCGGAGCCAAAAGATGTACCATCGTACGGGTGTCGCCACGCGCGACGCATGCGATCAGTCAAGGAGGCCCATGGTCGAACGCAAGCTGCGCCCTGCTCCATCCACGCTGCATCTCCTCCCCTCGCGCAAGCCGGTCAAGACCGGTGGCAGCGCCGTCTCGAAGCTCTTCGTCCTCGATACCAACGTGTTGCTCCACGACCCCACGAGCCTGTACCGGTTCGAGGAGCACGACATCTACCTCCCGCTCCTCACTCTGGAGGAGCTCGACAACAACAAGAAGGGCGTGAGCGAGGTCGCGCGCAATGCACGGCAGGTCAGCCGCTTCCTGGACGACCTCGTCACGACGCACGGCGAGACGGGCGACAGCATCGTCAAGGGCATCCCGCTCGAAGGAAACTCCAACGGCGCCGCGACCGGCCGGCTCTTCCTCCAGACCGAGAGCATCGCCACCGCGCTGCCCCCCACGCTTGCCGCCGGCAAAGCCGATAACCAGATCCTCGCGGTGGTGATGCACCAGCAGCAGAACCATCCGAAGCGCAGCGTGATCCTGGTGTCCAAGGACATCAACATGCGCATCAAGGCGCGCGCGCTGGGGCTCGCCGCCGAGGACTACTTCAACGACAAGGTGCTGGAGGACACCGATCTCCTCTACTCCGGCACGCGCGAGTTGCCGGCCGATTTCTGGGACCGCCACGGCAAGGGCATGGAGTCCTGGCAGCAGGGCGGCCACACCTACTACCGTCTCTCCGGGCCGCTGGTGCCGTCGCTCCTCACCAACGAGTTCCTGTACCAGGAAAAGCCCGACGAGGCGCCCTTCCACGCGATCGTCAAGGAGATCACGGGCAAGCAGGCGCTGCTCGCCACGCTCAAGGACTACTCGCACCAGAAGAACAACGTGTGGGGCATCACCGCCCGCAACCGCGAGCAGAATTTCGCACTGAACCTCCTCATGAATCCGGAGGTCGACTTCGTCACGCTGCTGGGCCAGGCCGGCACCGGCAAGACGCTCCTCACACTCGCCGCGGGGCTGATGCTCACGCTCGAGTTCAAGGTCTACACCGAGATCATCATGACGCGTGTCACGGTGCCGGTGGGCGAGGACATCGGCTTCCTTCCCGGCACCGAGGAAGAGAAGATGAATCCGTGGATGGGCGCGCTCGAGGACAACCTCGACGTGCTCAACAAGACCGACGACGAGGCCGGCGAATGGGGCCGCGCCGCCACGCGCGACCTGATCCGCTCGCGCATCAAGGTCAAGAGCCTCAACTTCATGCGCGGCCGCACGTTCATCAACAAGTTCCTGGTGATCGACGAGGCGCAGAACCTCACCCCCAAGCAGATGAAAACACTCATCACGCGCGCGGGCCCGGGAACCAAGGTGGTGTGCCTGGGCAACATCGCGCAGATCGACACGCCCTACCTCACGGAGGGCAGCTCGGGATTGACCTACGTGGTGGACCGTTTCAAGGGGTGGTCGCACTCGGGGCACGTCACGCTGCAGCGGGGCGAGCGGTCGCGGCTCGCGGACCACGCGGCCGAGGTGCTGTAGCGGTTGCGAGGCCGCGCTGTGGTGCATGGCGAAGTGCCGCACCGCAGCCGGCAGTGCCGAGTCGAGCGTCGCCCGTGTCAGGCCGTGCCGGGTGAGGCCTCCGCCGCCGCGAGCATGTCGGCGAGCGTCGTGTCGAGCGGGATCGCGCGCAGCGGCCCGATGGCTGCCACGAGCTTCGCATTGGACCCCACGATGCGCTGCGGCTCGCCCGCCCGCACGAACTGCGGATTGATGCGGATCTCCACGCGATGCCCCGTCAGCGCCTCGAGGCGCCCGATGAGACCGCGCACCGTGCTGCCGGTGTTCGAGCACACGTTGAACGTCTCGCCACGCGCCGCGGGCGCGCCGAGCAGCCGCACGTAGGCATCGACCACGGCGCGCACGTCGAGGAAGTCGCGCTCGACATCGATGTTGCCGAGCTCGATCACGCCCGCGCGCTGCGCGAAGTGGCGCACGATCTTGGGCACGAGGTAGGGCTCGCGCTGGCCGGGCCCCGTGTAGTTGAAGGGCCGCACCAGCGTGATCGGCAGCGTGCGCACGAAGAGCCTCGCCATGTGCTCCATCGCGAGCTTGCTCACCGCGTAGTGCGACGCCGGCGTCACGGGTGAATCCTCGGCCAGCGCGGTCTGCGAGTGCCCGGCGTAGACCGTGGCAGTGCTCGGCAGGAGCACCCCCGCCTGCCCGAAGCCGGCCTGCGCCAGCGCCTCGAGCAGTGCCAGCGAGCCGTTGACGTTCACGCGATAGATCGCATCGATATCCGCATGCCCCGGAAAGGCGATCGCGGCCAGATGCACCACGGCATCGGGTGCGGCCTCGCGCACCGCCGCCGCGAGCGCCGTGCGGTCGAGGAGATTGGCGGCGATCTCGCCCTCGCCTGCCGCGCGCTCGACCAGGCGCACGACACGATGCCCCCGCTCGCGCAGGAGGGCACACAGGTGGGCGCCGGTGAAGCCGGCCGCCCCCGTGACGAGTACGCTGGGAAGGCTAGAAGGAGGCACCGCGCGCCACCCGCGCGAGATCGGCCTCGACCATCGAGCGGCAGAGCGCCTCGAGCGTGGTCGTGGCTTTCCAGCCGAGCTTCTCCTGCGCGCGCGCGGGATCACCCAGCAGCACGTCGACCTCGGCCGGGCGATAGAACGCCGGATTGATGCGCACGCGGGTCACGCCGGTGCCGGCATCCACACCGGTTTCGCCAACCTCGCTGCCGCGCCACGCGATCTCGATGCCAGCCGCGCGGAAGGCGAGCTCCACGAAGCGGCGCACGGTGTGCGTCTGCCCCGACGCCAGGACGAAGGTGTCGGGCTCGTCGTGCTGCAGCATGCGCCACATCCCGTCCACGTATTCACGCGCATGGCCCCAGTCGCGCTGCGCGTCGAGGTTGCCGAGCTCCACCACCTCCTGCTTGCCATGCACGATGCGCGCGACGGCATCGGTGATCTTGCGCGTGACGAACTCGCGGCCGCGCAGCGGCGACTCGTGATTGAAGAGGATGCCGCTCGCGCCGAAGATGTCGTACGACTCGCGGTAGTTGATCGTCATCCAGTGGGCGTAGAGCTTGGCCACGCCATAGGGGCTGCGCGGATAGAACGGCGTGGTTTCCGACTGCGGCATCGCCTGCACCTTGCCGAACATCTCCGACGTGCTCGCCTGGTAGTAGCGGATCGAGCGGTCGACCGTGCGGATGGCCTCCAGAAGGTGCGTCACGCCGAGGCCGGTGGCGAGGCTCGTGGCCACCGGCTGGTCGAACGACACGCCCACGAAGCTCTGCGCCGCGAGGTTGTAGACCTCCACAGGCTTGGTGCGCTCGAGCAGGCGGACGGCAGAGCCGCCGTCGGTGAGGTCGAACTCCACGAGCGTGAGGTTCGGATGCTGCGCGATGCCCAGGTCCTCCATGCGCCAGAAATTGGTGGAGCTCGCGCGGCGGAACGTCCCGAACACGCGATAGCCGCGCTCGAGAAGGTGCTGCGCGAGGTACGCGCCGTCCTGTCCGGTGATTCCGGTGATGACGGCGGCGGGGGAGGATTGCGAAGCCATGGAGGGAAGTGCCCTTGAAGAGTCGGCGAAAGTATACGGGAGCGTGTCGGCGCAGGAATCAGAGCCTGAACGACGCGGACATGGAGAACACGACAGGCGCCGGCGATGCGAGCGCACGACCCAGCGCGGCAGCGTGGTCGCGCATGCGCGCACCGTGCACGGGATGGTCGGTCCAGCGTTGTGCCACACGCAGCACGTCGCGCGCTTGCGCCTCGACGTCAGCGCCGCGATCCGCGGGTGCCACGGGGAGTGCCAGCATCGCCTCGAACCAGGGTGCGAACAGCGGATCGCGGGGCAGCGACGATCCCTGCGCGAGGCCTTCGTCGACCCCGGCCGCGGTCACGCAGCGCTCGCCGTAGCGCTGCCGGACGTGCGCGCAGTAGCCTGCGAGGATCGCAGCGGCCGCGGCATGCAATCCGCGGCGACGCAGTTCCTCGGCGCGCCGCGGCAGGCGCGCCTCGATCAAGGGCAGCGGCGCGCGGGAAAACCCGTCCGCCGCCGCGCCCAGGTCGCCGTGCGCTGCGAGGCGCGCATAACCTGCGGCGCCCTCGTCGATGCGCCCTTGCGCGAAGTCGATGTCGGCGAGCGCGATGCGCGCGGGCCACACGAGCGAGATCGCCTCGAGGAAGAAGACCGAGCCGAGCCGCGACAACTCCAGCGTGCAGGCGATGCAGCCTTCGTACATCCGCCGCGCCGCCGCCTGGTCTCGCGTCTCCATGAGCTCGAGGTTGCCCAGGTGGAAAAAGAGGTTCGGCATGAAATACGGCATCTCGCGGCCGACGTCCTCCAGCGTGGCGCACGGACGCAGTCGCTCCAGGAGGCGCAACGGATCCACCGCTGCCGGCCCGAAGGCTTTCGCGACCGCCGCCAGCAGGCGCTGCGCGAGCTCGCGCGCCCGCCCCGTGTCACCCCCATTGCTCCGCTCCTTCACGAGCCGGTAGGCGAGGCCCTGCCACACGGGGGAATCCGGATCGTCGGTCCCCACCCGCGACTCGAGATAGGCGAGGTATTGCGCGAACGCGGCCGGCGAGGCCGGATCCAGCGCCAGCGGCGCACGCGAGGCCCACAGGATCTGCCGCTCGTTCATCACGCGCACGTCCACGTGCGCGAAGCCGCAGTCACGCGCGCTTTGCGCGAACCTGTCGGCGGAGAGCAGGAAGCCGTGGAATCCCGGTGCGAGCGCCGCGTGCAGCGTGGGCGACGTCTCGCTGCGGCGGATGAAATCCATCGCGGGCGTGGTGAGCACGAGCAGGCCGTCGGGGGCCAGGTACCGCGCGAGGCTGGCGACGAATGCACGCGGATCCGGCACGTGCTCGATCACCTCGGAGGCGTACACCACGTCGAACTGCCGGCCGGCGAGCGCCGCGCAGTCATCGAGCAGCTGGTCGTGGACCGTGATGCCCAGCATGCGCGCGCCGACCTGGCCGTAGTCCGCGAGCTCCACGCCGGTCGCGGGGCCCCGTCCCAGCCGCGACCACGCATCCACCGCGAATCCGAAGCCGCAGCCGACATCGAGCAGTGCCCCGCGCGGCGCGCCGTCCACCAGGATCGGCCACAGCGTTTCCCACACACCGCCGCCGACCTCGACGTAGAAGCGCCAGAAGTCGTCGCGCTTCTGGCCGAGGTCCGCGAAATCGGTGGCGCCGGGGGGATCGTAGTGCCCGCTGCCGCACGCCGGGCAGCGCAGGAATGAAAGGCGCGGGAACGGCGGCGCCATCGAAGGCACGTCGAGCACGGCGGCATGGGTCCCGCCGTGGCCGCAGACGGGGCAGGTGACGCCCGGCACGGACACGGCGCCCTCCTCGTGCCAGTGGATCTGGCCGGGTCCCGGTGTCGCGCTCCACTCCCTCGTATCGGTTTCCATCGGTAGACCTTTCGTCACTTCGTTGCCGGCGTCGCGGGAAGCGCCCGCAACACCACGCGTCGCATCGCAGCGGTCGGCAGGAGCGCGCCCATCCCGCTGCCGAGCGCCGCATTCACGAATCGCGCGCCCCAGGTCGCGATCGCCGGCGCGAAGGGGTTGGCCGGCTCGACGACGTGCGTCGCCCAATCGAGATACGACGCGCATACGCGCATCGCCTCGTCGCTCGCGTGGGTTGCCGATTCGGTGATCGTGTTCGCGCCGTGCAGCCGGTACAGGTACAGGGCATCCGGGACCCATGCGGGTTCCGCAAGGACGAGCGCGCGCAGGCAGAAGTCCCAGTCGTGGTTGTAGCGGAAATCGGCGAACGGCCCCACGTCCCGCACGAAGTCGCGCGCGAGGAAGAGGTTGCCGCTCGACACCGCCACGTTGGACGACAGCAGCGCGAAACCGGTCGTATCGTTGAACGGGACACCGCTCGTGCTGCAGAGGAGGTCGAAGGCGCGCCGGTCGGCGAGCGCATCCGCCGGCCGGCCGCGGGCATCGATGAGCGCGACGGCGGAGAATCCCCAGGGCGCTGCGCACGCTGCCGTGGCCGCCAGCATGCGCTCCACACGCTGCGGCGCGAGCGCGTCGTCGGAATTGAGGAGCTGGATGAAGCTTCCCGCGGCGGCATCGATGCCGCGATTGAGCGCATTCGCGGCACCCGCATTGGACTGTACGAGGAAGCGACTCGGGAAGGGGCTGTCGCGGAGGCACCGCTCGATCACCGCGGGCGTGGCATCCGTGGAGCCGTCATCCACGACCACGATCTCCAGCGCGCGATGGGACTGCGCGAACACCGAGCGCAGCGCAGCTTCGACATACGCCGCGTGATTGCAGGCGGGCATCACCACCGTCACCAGCGGCGGCGGTTGTGTCTCGGCTACCGGCCCGGCACCGACGCACCGGCGGCGGTAGCGATCGTGCAGCGCCTCGATGCCGCGCTCATCCTCGCCCGACCTGAGCTTCGCGATCGCCAGGCCCAGGTTGTGGCGCATCGCCGCGATGCGCCAGCCGGTGAGATCGAGCGCGCGCATGATGCGCTCGACCGCGAGCGGGTGACGTCCCTGCTCGAAGTCGATGACGCCCAGCATGTGCCATCCATCCGCGGAGTCCGGCAGCTGCGCGAGCCCCTGCTCGTAGCGGCTCGCGGCCTCGGGAAGGCGTCGCGCCTGCTGCAACGCGAGCGCTTCGCGCAGGAGCGCATTGCCCGCGTCGCGTGAACCCGGTGGCTCGGCGAGCGCCCCGTGGCATTGCTTGTAGCGGCGGCCGCTGCCGCAGGAACACGGGCTGTTGCGCGCCGGGGCGGTCATGTGCATCCCCATCGCGACGACGCGCCCCGGGCGCTCACGCCGCCACCGCCGCCGCGAACTGCCGGCCCGTCACGGCGATGTCGCGATGCGCCATGATGTCGTCGTACGCGGCACGCGCAATGGCTTCGCCGAGCGCGGGCTGCGCACGCAGGCGGGAGAGCGCGTCGAGCCACGCCTGTGGCGCGTTCGGAACCAGGAGCCCGTTGCAGCCATCGACCACGCTGTCGACGTAGGGCGGGACGTTGCCGTACAACCCAGCGACGCGGCATGCGCCGTACTCGCGGTACTTGATGTCAGTCTTGAACGACTCGAACCGCCCGGGCATGAGCGGCGCGATCGCGGCATCCCACCGGCGTCCCGCCATGAAGGCCAGATAGCCCGCGTAGTCGTCCACTTGCGGCAACAGCGTGGCGTTGCCCGTCGCGGCGATCGAGTCCGGCATCCAGCCCATGAACTCGAACTGCATCGTGGTACCGAACTTCGCGCGCGCGCCCGTCACGATCTCGTGGAGGAGTGGTGCGAGCGCGACCTTGCGCGTGGTCGGATAGCCCACGCGGAATACGCCGTCGGTGCGTGGCGCAGGCATTGCCGCGAGCGCTCCCGGCACGAGCGACGCATCGAAGCCCGCCGGAACGCACGCCACGTCAGCCGCCGGAAAGCGCTCACGCACGTAGGCCGCCAGGCGCGGCGACCACGTCACCACGCGCCGCGCGCCCCGCACGAACGTATCGAGCGTGGCGACCACTTCGGGGTTGGTGAAGAATGCGGCGAGGTACGGATCCGATTCGCGGGTCAGCTCCCAGAAATTGTCGTCGAGGAAGTACGCATAGGTGGCACCGCGCTGGGCGATGTACGCCGGAAGCCAGCGCAGCGTGGGATGGCACAGCCTCGACACCACGATCGTGCGCTCGCGCACGTCGGCGCCGAACAGCGTGTCGGGGATGCGGACCTCGACTTCGGGGTGGACGACGCGCAGCTCGCGCGCCACGAGGCGCGTGGTCGGGATGTCGCCGTCGGCGATGAGCAGTGGTGCTCGGTCAGTAGGAGCCAGGCTTGGCAAGGCTCTCGAACCGCGTGTGCTCGCCCAGGAACGTGAGGCGCACCGTGCCGATGGGACCGTTGCGCTGCTTGCCGATGATGATCTCGGCCGTGCCCTTGTCGGGCGTGTCCTCGTTGTAGACCTCGTCGCGGTAGATGAAGAGGATGACGTCTGCATCCTGCTCGATCGCGCC
>CAZUGY010000016.1:35330-43441 GCA_964620265.1 uncultured Alcaligenaceae bacterium | reverse complement strand
GCCTTGCAGATGGCGTAGGACTCGTCGTTGAGCTCCTGGCCATACATCGTGAGGCGCGCCTGGGGGTTGTGCTCGAGCAGGTATTCGCCGGCAATCGAGAGCATGCCGCCGGTGCCGGCCGTCGGATCGTAGATGGTGCGAACCACGGCACTGCCGGGTGTGAGCACGTCGTCGTCCTCGATGAAAAGCAGGTTCACCATCAGGCGGATGACTTCGCGCGGCGTGAAGTGCTCCCCGGCCGTCTCGTTGGACACCTCGGCGAACTTGCGAATCAGCTCCTCGAAAACCATGCCCATGCGGGCGTTGTCCACGGCTTCGGGGTGCAGGTCGATGTTGGCGAACTTCTCGGTGACGAGATACAGCAGGTTGGCCTTGGCCAGGCGCTCGACCTGCGTGTAGAAGTCGAAGCGCTCGAAGATGTCGCGCGCCGCCGGCGAGAAGGCTTGCACGTAGGCGTAGAGGTTCTGGCGGATGTGGTCCTGGTCGCCCAGCAGCTTGACCAGGTCGAGCGGAGAGGTGTTGTAGAAGCTCTGCCCGGCCTTGCGCCGCAGGAAGGGCTCCGGGTTCAGCCCGGCTTTGGTCTTGGCCTCGAACTCGGCCAGGACAGCCGGCTTGGTGGCTTCCAGCACGCAGTCCAGCCGGCGCAGCACGGTGAAGGGCAGGATCACGCGCCCGTATTCCGACTGCTTGTAGTCGCCGCGCAGCAGGTCGGCGACCGACCAGATGAAGGACGAGAGAGCCTGATGATTCATTGGCGTGCACAACTCCAGAAACGAACGTGCCCCGTCATGCGGGGCACCGCGGCAAAGCTTCGTCAACCCTCAGAAAGCGAGCACGCGAAGCTCGCTGCGCCGGCTCGAGCTACCCCAGCTCCACATCCACCATCATCTCGTTCGCCAGCGCCTCCAGCGCACGCCGAACGTCGTCGTTGCTCACGTTCTTCGGCACCAGCAGCTCCGCCTTGACCTTGAAGAGATGCTCCGCCGTCATCGCGCCGCTCACGATCTCCGTGTGCAGCTCCTCGATCGACACGCCGCGCTGCGCGAGCGCACCCGAAAGGTCGCGCACGATGCCGGGACGGTCATGGCCCACGAGCTCGAGCCGCACGATGCGCCGGCCTTCGGGCACGGGCGTGCCTTCGCTCTTCTCGATCTCGATCTTCAATCCCGTCGACTCGAGCTCCTTCAATGCCGCGACGAGGTTGTCGGCGTGCTCGGGCGGCACCTCGAAGTGCACCATGCCCGCGAACTGCCCGGCGAGGCTCGCCATGCGGCTGCCCGCCCAGTTGGCGCCGAAGCCCTGCGCTTTGGCCGACAGCAGGCTCACGATGCCGGGACGATCCGGCCCCACGACCGTGACCACGATAGAGGTGACCATCGATTTGTTCTCCTCGGTGAGCGACACCGTTCGCTTGATCATGGGCGCGCGCGTGGCGAAGCGCTCGTCCTGCTTGTAGGCGGGGAGACTCCCGTGGTCGGTCGCGTGCTTCACCACGAGCGAGAGCAGCTTGAGCCCCATCGGGGCGAGCGAGCGCTCCCATAGCTCGCGCGCCGTCTCTCCCTTGGCGACGAAGCACCAGTCCTGCGCCGCGACGGCGCCCGCATCCCAGCCGTCGGCCAGGTGATAGACGGAGCCGCCGGCGATGGAATCGCCCTGCAGGATCGTCCATTCCACCGCGGCGATGCCGCGATGACGCGGAAGCAACGAAGGGTGATAGCCCACGCCACCCAGGCGCGAGCGCGCGAGCGCCTCGTTGGACACGCGCGCATGCGTGTGCGCCGCCACGATGAGGTCGGTGCCTTCGGCGATGGCCTCCTCCGGCACCATCTTGGGATTGGCGAGCACGTGCACCGGAATGCCCGCCTTGCCGGCGGCAAGCGCCAGGCGGTCGTCGGCGGCAGGAGCCACCACGCGCACGACGTTCACGCCGTCGCGGAGGAAATTCTGCAGGACGGTCGCGCCGAAGTAGCGCGATCCCACCACCGTGAGCTTCATCGTTGTTTCTCCCTGGCGTGCGTCGGCCCGGATACAGTGCGACGCACTGCACGATTATAGGAGATGCGGGTGGGCGAGGCGGTGGGTACTGGTGCGCAGCATGACCTTCCCGCTCGCGGGCCGCTCGGGTGGGGAGCCGAGCGCCTCGGAAGCCGCGAGATAGTCGTCGATGGCAGCATGGAAGTTGGACTCGAACTGCGCGATCGACTCCCCATGGAAGGAGATGATGTCGTCGATCTCCAGAACGCGGCCGACGATGACCTTGTCCTCGACGTCGAAGACCATGCTTGCCGTGTACCCCTTATAGGACATGGAGTTGATCATGGTTTGATTCCCGTTCGCTCGATGAACTCCCGGACAGCCGCCACCCGGTATCGCAGGGCTTCCTTGCATTATTGAGAAACATGCAATCACCATACCAGAGACCCTCCCGGACGATGGGAGCAAAGTCCTCGACCGTTCGACGGGTCGATTACGCCTCCCATTGAAATCGGGCATCCCGCACCGACGTAGGATCGGCGCGTCCCGACAACCGTCTCCTCGTCCCATGCAGGTCCACCTCCCCGATCCCGACTATCTCGCCGCCACCGACTCACCGGCGCGCTTTCGTGCGGCGATACTGCTCGCGGCGATCTTCGTGGCCGGCATCGCGCTGGTGCACGTGATCGATGCCTGGTTGGGCCTTGGCCTGGCGCGTTTCGGCGTCGTGCCGCGCGAGCTTGCGGGATTGCGCGGGATCATCGCGGCGCCGCTCCTGCACGGAGATCTCGCGCACCTCGTGTCGAACGTCGTGCCGCTGCTGGTGGGCGGCACGCTGCTCCTCTACCTCTACCCGGACTCGTCGCGCTTCGTGTTGCCGGCGGTGTACCTGGGCTCGGGGCTCGCGGTGTGGGTGCTCGCGCGCGGCTCGACGCACATCGGAGCCAGCGGCCTCGTGTACGGCATCGTTGTCTACATCTTCGTCGCCGGCATCCTGCGCCGCGACCGCCGCGCGTGGGCGGCGTCGATCCTCGTGGCCTTCCTCTACGGCGCGATGGTGTGGGGCGTGCTGCCGCTCAAGACGGGCGTGTCGTGGGAGACGCACCTCGCCGCGGCGGTGATCGGCGTGGTGATGGCATTCGCCCTCCGCGCCCGCGACGTGCCGCCGCGCAAGCGGTATTCGTGGGAGGACGAGGACGAAGCGGACGAACCGCCGGTCTCCGCCGACTCGGCGGAGGCACCACGCGGGCCGCCGGGCGCGGCGTTGCCGCGCAATGCCGAAGGGCAGACGATCCACTGAGGATCCACCGGGCGGGCACCGAGGCGACACCGAGGCGACCCACCGGATCACCATGGGAGCGCTGCACCGGGTGACCGCGGGTGCACAAGCGCTCCCGTGGAGGCCCTTACCTCCCGGCCCCGCTCTCGGCATAATCCCCTCCGCGGCCCCTCGCCGCGCGGACCGAAGGCGACCTCGAGATGGCGGCAAAGTACAGGGACCAGCTGGTGACGCGCGAGCGCGTGCTCGTGGCCGTGCTCGTGGCGGTCACGGCACTCGTGCTCTGGCTCTGCTGGCTCATGACCGAGCCCTTCGTGCCGGCGCTCACCTGGGCCGTCACGCTGGCGGTGATCGCGCATCCGTGGCACGAGCGGATCCTCGCGCGCATGCCCAACTGGCCCAACCTCGCGGCGATCATCGCCGTGATCACGGTCAACATCGCCATCGCCATTCCGGCGCTCTTCATGGCGCGCGAGGTGGTCAACGAGGCGATGGCCGGCGCCGATGCGCTGCAGGGCCTCGCCGATGCGGAGCGCTGGAAGCGCCTCTTCGATCCGTTCCCGCGGCTCGCCCCCCTGCGCGACTGGCTGGGCTCGAACATGAACATCAAGCCGAGTGCCGGCGCCGGTGTGGCGAGCGTGCAGGCCGTGCTCGCCGGCGTGAGCGAGTTCGCGATGACCACGCTCATCACGTTCTTCCTGCTGTTCTTCTTCCTGCGCGACAAGTGGAACATCCTGCAGTCGCTGCAGAGCCTCGTGCCGCTCGCGCCGGGCGAGACGGCGCAGGTCACGCAGAAGATGCGCGACATGATCGGCGCGGTCGTCTACGGCACGCTCACGGTCGCCTTCGTGCAGGGGATCCTGGGCGGGGTGATGTTCTGGATACTGGGCTTGCCCGCGCCGCTCCTGTGGGGTGCGGTGATGGCACTGGTGGCGGTGCTGCCGCTCTTCGGCGCGGCGCTCGTGTGGATTCCCGCCGCGCTCTTCCTGCTGGCGGACGGGCACTGGGAGAAGGCGCTGATCCTGTCGCTGTGGGGCTCGATCGTGATCGGCCTCATCGACAACATCATGTTGCCGCTCCTCATGAAGAACAAGATCGCGATGCACACCGTGCCCGTGTTCATCGCCGCGATGGGCGGGCTCTTCGCCTTCGGCGCCACCGGCATCGTGCTGGGCCCGCTGGTGCTGGCGCTCGCCATCTCGCTGCTCGACGTGTGGCGGCGCCGCATGCGCCTGCGCGAGATCGAGATGGGCGTGAACGAGAGCTCGGCCCACGACCGCACCGGCTAGTCCAGAAGGCGAGGCGGCCAGGCGCCGGCGCCGCGGCCTGGCGGGCGCGCCAAGCGCATTCGCCTCGCGGCTGCGCCCCGTCCCTGCCGCCGAGCCGAACGCCTCCGCCCGTGCCGCCGCTTACCGGAAGAGCAGGAACGTGAGCAGCACGTAGATCGGCCCGAGCACGAGCATCGCCCAGCCGAAGTACGCGAAGAAGCTCGGCATGCGCACGCCGCGCGACTCCGCGATGGCCTTGACCATCATGTTGGGCGCGTTGCCGATGTAGGTATTGGCGCCCATGAACACCGCGCCCGCCGAGATCGCCACGAGTGTGGTCGCATACGTGGTCATCAACGAGGCCGCATCGCCGCCCGCCAGGTTGAAGAACACGAGGTACGTGGGCGCGTTGTCGAGGAACGACGACAGCGCGCCGGTGAGCAGGAAGTAGGCCGCGTTGCGCGGCTGGCCGTCGGCGCCGGTCACAAGCGCCACGAGCCCGTGCATCGCGCCGTCGGTGCCCGCGCGCAGGATGGCGATGGCGGGGATGATGGTGAGGAAGATGCCGGCGAAGAGCTTGGCCACCTCGAGGATCGGACCCCATTCGTAGTGATGCGCCTCGCGCACGCGGCGCGGCGTGAACTGCCAAGAGGCCCAGGCGATGACGATCAGCGCGATGTCGCGCAGGAGGTTCTGCAGCTCGATCGTGTTGCCGGCGAGATTGAACTGGATGCCCGGCTTCCACATGCC
This sequence comes from uncultured Alcaligenaceae bacterium, assembly GCA_964620265.1. Taxonomy (GTDB): domain Bacteria; phylum Pseudomonadota; class Gammaproteobacteria; order Burkholderiales; family Casimicrobiaceae; genus VBCG01. The sequence continues at coordinate 38,170 of CAZUGY010000016.1, read as the reverse complement.
CGAGGCCAGGACGCTCGCGAGGACGCCGCCCAGGAGCAGGAAATTGAACCGTCCCTCGATGGTGACGCGGGAGTCGGGCGTGGGGTCGAGCGCCTTGGGACGCGACTCGCCCGCCCGGTGCCAGAGATAACGGTCCACGCAATAGAAGACGGCGAGCAGGGTGGCGCTGGTGAGGAGCGTGGGCCAGAGCATCGCGCGCGTGGTCCAGAAGAAGTCCACGCCCTTGAGGAAGCCCAGGAAGAGCGGCGGATCGCCGAGCGGCGTGAGCGCGCCGCCCACGTTGGCCACGAGGAAGATGAAGAACACGACGACGTGCGCGCGATGCTGGCGGTTGTCGTTGGCACGCAGCAGTGGACGGATGAGGAGCATCGCGGCACCCGTGGTGCCCATGATGCTCGCCAGCACCGTTCCGAGCGCGAGCAGCCCGGTGTTGAGGCCGGGCGCGCCGTGCAGGTTGCCGCGCACGTGGATGCCACCCGACACCGTGTAGAGCGCGACGAGCAGCACCATGAAGGGGAAGTATTCGAAGAGAAGCGTGTGCAGCACCTCGCCCGCCGTGAGGCTCGCCCCGAAGACGACCGCGCAGGGGATGAGGAAGGCCGCCGCCCATGCGGCTGCGGTCTTGCCGAAGTGGTGGTGCCAGAACATGGGCACGAGCAGCGGCAGCAGCGCGATCGACAGCAGCAGTCCGGCGAAGGGCGCGACCCACCAAAGCGACAGCGCCTTGCCGTCGATCCCGGCCCCGGCGGCGGAGGCAGGGGCCGCCACGGCGAGCAGCAGGCAGAGGGCGAGGGCGCGGGCGATGCGCGGCGTGGCAGTCGGGGCGGGTAGGGTAGGCATGTCCCGGATTGTGCGCGACTGCCGCGGGGCATGTGCGGCGGGGCTTTGCAGCGCGACGATCCTAGGGGCTGCCGAAGCGTGCGTCGAATGCATCGCTGGCCGGCGGTAGCGGATCGTCCGGGGTGCCCAGCGTGGCAGCCAGGTGCACCTCGGCGGCACCGCGCGTGAGGCGATGGAAGTCGCGGCAGAGGGCGTGCGCGGCGGCGCCGGGCCAGTCGAGCGGGAGCAGCGCGGCGGGCAGCAGGGGATCACGCAGCAGCACGCGGCGATAGGCGTGGATGAGCAGCGTGCGCACCACGAAGCATTGCTCCGGGGCGGGAGTGCCGTCGCCGCGGAAACGCTCGATCAGGGTGCCGAAACGGGCGAGGAAGTGGCGGTAGCCGGCGGCGAGTGCGGCCAGGTCCCAGGCGCCGTGGACGACGTCCGCGAGCGGACGCGCCGCGGGCAGGGCCGCCGCGCGCACCGCGAGGACCCGGGTTGCCACCGGCGACGCGGCGAGCACCGACGGCAGGGGCCGCGCAGGCTCGTGCGGGCGGATGAAGGTGGTGGGGCCGAGCGTGCCGAATCCCGCCCACGCGAGCTCGTCGCGCAGGCCTGCGCGCAGCGGCGTGGCCACGTCGTGGGCAAGCACCAGCTCCCACTCGCCGTGCCAGTCGTCGGCGGGACGGTCGTAGATGCGGGCGTGCGCGTCGTGGAAGCGCCGGGCGCCGTCATGGGTCAGCCGGTAGCGGCGCGCGCGGCCGCGGCTCGTGCCGACGAGCCAGCCGTCGCGGGCGAGGCGGAAGACGCTCGTGCGTACGAGCCGGTCGCTGATGCCGAAGGGCGCCATCAGGCGGATGAGCCCCGCAAGCCACGCGGCGCCGCCGTGCGGCAGCAGCGAGTCGCCCCACACGGTCACGATGAGCGACCGGGCCCGCGGCGGATCGGCCGCGAGCGCGCGCCGGATCCAGCGGCGGATGGCGGGATCTGATACAGAATCGGTGTGGCGCATCGAAAAAATGTATCATATCGGCAAGGAGGATCGCCATGTACGCCCAGCAGGTCGACACGGGTCTTGCCAAGGTGCGCAGCGCGGAGGAGATGGACGAGGCCGAGCGCGCGTTCCAGGCGCGCATCGATGCCGACATCAAGGTCGAGCCTACCGACTGGATGCCCGAGGCCTACCGGCGCACGCTCGTGCGCCAGATCCAGCAGCACGCGCACTCCGAGATCGTGGGGATGCTGCCCGAGGGCAACTGGATCTCACGCGCGCCGTCGCTCGAGCGCAAGGCCATCCTCATGGCCAAGGTGCAGGACGAGGGCGGCCATGGCCTGTACCTCTATGCCGCTGCCGAGACGCTCGGCGTGTCGCGCGACCAGCTCATCGCCGACCTGCACGCCGGCAAGGTCAAGTACTCGTCGATCTTCAACTACCCCACGCTCACGTGGGCCGACATCGGCGCGATCGGCTGGCTCGTGGACGGTGCGGCGATCATGAACCAGATTCCCCTGTGCCGCTGCTCCTATGGCCCGTATGCGCGGGCGATGGTGCGCATCTGCAAGGAGGAGTCGTTCCACCAGCGGCAGGGCTACGACATCATGCTGGCGCTGTGCCGCGGCACTGCCGAGCAGAAGGCGATGGCGCAGGATGCGTTGAACCGCTGGTGGTGGCCGTCCTTGATGATGTTCGGTCCGCCCGACGCCGACAGCGTGCACAGCGCGCAGTCGGCGCGGTGGAAGATCAAGCTGCTGAGCAACGACGAGCTGCGCCAGCGCTTCGTCGACCAGACCGTGCCGCAGGCGGATCACCTGGGCATCACGATGCCGGATCCCGACTTGAAGTGGAACGAGGCGCGCGGCCACTACGACTTCGGCGCCATCGACTGGAGCGAGTTCCAGAACGTGCTGAAGGGGAACGGTCCGTGCAATCGCGAGCGCCTCGCGGCGCGCGTCGAGGCATGGGACGACGGCGCCTGGGTGCGCGAGGCGGCGGTGGCGTATGCGGACAAGCAGGCGGCGCG
>CAZUGY010000016.1:0-35230 GCA_964620265.1 uncultured Alcaligenaceae bacterium | reverse complement strand
ACGGCGCCTGGGTGCGCGAGGCGGCGGTGGCGTATGCGGACAAGCAGGCGGCGCGTGCGCAGGCGTCGCACCAGGAGGCGGCATGAGCCCGCCGTGCCGTCAAGCCGGCGGTCCCGTTCACCCCAAAGGTAGCCCAGTGAGCCCGCCGGGCCGCCCCAAGGGCGAATCCACCCCGAAGCGCGTAGCGCGCAGGGTAGTCCAATGAGTCAGAGCCAGCGCGTAGATGCAGACGGGCAGGCCGGTGCGGCGCAACCGGCGCCAGCGCAGCGTAGCCACCCGCGTGACCACGAGTGGCCGCTGTGGGAGATCTTCATCCGCTCGCAGCACGGCCTCGCCCACAAGCACGTGGGGAGCCTCCACGCACCCGATGCGGCCATGGCGGTCAAGAACGCGCGCGACGTGTACACGCGGCGCAACGAGGGCGTGTCGATCTGGGTGGTGAGGTCCAACGACATCGTGGCGTCGAGCCCCGACGAGCGCGACGCGCTCTTCGATCCGGCCTCGTCCAAGGTCTATCGCCATCCCACGTTCTTCCCCATGCCCGAGGAAGTGAAGCACATCTAGGGTGGCGGGCGCCGTGACGCGTGGCGCCACGTTCGGGTTGCCGTCAGTTGCCTTCCATCAGTTGCGATCCGTCATTTGCCATCTGCCATGAGCACCGATCCGCGATTCGAGTACCTCCTGCGCCTGGGCGACAACGCGCTCGTGCTCGCGCAGCGGCTCGGCGAGTGGATCGGCCACGGCCCGGTGCTCGAGGAGGACATCGCGCTCGCCAACGTCGGCCTCGACGTCCTGGGGCAGGGGCGCCTGTGGCTCTCCTATGCCGGCGAGGTGGAGGCTGCCGCCACCGGCCACGGTCGCAGCGAGGACGAGCTCGCCTTCCTGCGCGATGGCGGGGCGTTCCGCAACGTCCAGCTCGTGGAGCTCCCCAACGGTGACTTCGCGGCCACCATGGCGCGCCAGTTCTACTTCGACCAGGCGCATCTCCTGCTGCTGCGCGAGCTCGTGCGCTCGGCCGATCCGCGCATCGCCGAGATCGCCGCCAAGGCGGTCAAGGAAGTCACCTATCACGCCGAGCGCAGCGCCGACTGGGTGGTGCGGCTGGGCGACGGCACCGCGCAATCGCAGGCGCGCATGCAGAAGGCGCTCGATCGCCTGTGGCCGTACACCGGGGAGATGTTCGCGGGCGATGCCGTGGACGCGGCGATGGTGGCCGCGGGCATCGGCCCGGATCCGGCGACGTTGCGTGCGCCGTGGCTCGAGGTGATCGATGCAGTGTGCGCCGAAGCCACGCTCGTCCGGCCGCAGGGGGAATGGATGCAGGGCGGCCATGCGCGCGGCGGCAAACAGGGCGTGCACACCGAGCATCTGGGCCATCTGCTCACCGAGTTGCAGTTCCTGCAGCGGGCGTATCCGGGGGCGCAGTGGTGAGCGCAGCGGTGGCGCGTCAGCCCCGTGCGCCGGCACCGCCAGGTGTCCCCGATGTCGCCACCGTATGGGCGGCGCTCGCCGACGTGCCCGATCCGGAAGTGCCCGCGGTGTCGGTCGTCGAATTGGGCATCGTGCGCGACGTGGACCTGCACGACGGCCACGTGCGCATCGCCGTCACGCCCACGTATTCGGGCTGTCCTGCCACGGAGCTCATCGCGACGATGATCCGCGAGCGCGTGGAGGCATTGGGCCTGCGCGACATCGAGCTCGTGACGCGCCTGTCGCCGCCGTGGACCACCGACTGGATGGCGCCGGAAGGCAAGCGCAAGCTCGCGGCCTACGGGATCGCACCGCCGCAGCATGCGAGCGGGGAGGCGGTCTCATGCACCGGCGCCGCGCCCGCCATCGCCTCGCGCATCGACGTGCGTGGCATCAGCCCGCTGCGCCGCGCGGGTGTGGTCGTGCCCTGCCCGCACTGCGGATCGCGGCGCACGTCGCTGCTCTCGCAGTTCGGCTCCACCGCGTGCAAGGCGCAATACCGCTGCGACGACTGCCGGGAGCCCTTCGACTACTTCAAGCCGCACTGAGGGGCACGGCGTGAGCGAGCCTCGGCCATGAGCAAGTTCCATCCCCTGCCGGTGGCCCGCGTGGACCGCGAGACGCGCGATGCCGTCGCGCTCGTCCTCGCGGTGCCACCCGAGCTGCGCGAGCAGTTCCGCTACACGCAAGGCCAGCACCTCACCGTCCGCGCGACGATCGACGGCGCCGACGTGCGCCGGTCCTACTCGATCTGCTCCGCCGTGCAGGACGACACGCTGCGCATCGCGGTCAAGCGCAACCCCGGGGGCGTGTTCTCGACCTGGGCCAACGATTCGCTCCACGCCGGTGACGTGCTCGACGTGATGCCTCCGCTCGGCCACTTCAACGTGCCGCTGGATCCGTCGGCCGCGCGCCATTACCTCGGCGTGGCCGCCGGCAGCGGCATCACGCCGTTGCTGTCCATCGTGGCCACCACACTCGCCGCGGAACCTGCGAGCCGCTTCACGCTGATCTACGGCAATCGCGCGTCGGGCACCGTGATGTTCAAGGAAGCGCTCGCGGCGCTCAAGGACCGCTATCTCGGCCGCTTCAACCTCGTGCACGTGCTCTCGCGCGAGGCGCAGGACATCCCGCTCCTGCACGGGCGCATCGACCGCGCGCGCGCCGACGCGTTGCTCTCGCAATGGGTACCATTGGACGACATCCATACCGCATTCGTGTGCGGGCCCGAAGGCATGATGGACGACGTGGTCGAGGCATTGAAGGCCCGCGGCTTTCCCGAGAGCAGGATCAAGGTCGAGCGCTTCGCTTCGAGCATCCCGCGGCACACGCACGTGCCCGCGCACGCGCCGGCGCCGGGCCACGAGGAGTGCACGGTCACCATCACGCTCGACGGCGCGACGCGCACCTACACGCTCGACAAGGGCAAGGAGAACCTCCTCGACGCGGGGCTGCGCCAGGGGATCGAGCTGCCGTATTCGTGCAAGGGCGGCGTGTGCTCCACCTGCCGCTGCCGCATCACCGAGGGCGAGGTCGACATGGACGTCAACTTCGCGCTCGAGGACTACGAGGTGGCGCGCGGCTTCATCCTCGCCTGCCAGAGCTATCCCGTGACCGACTCCGTGACGGTCACCTTCGACGACACCGGCACCGGTTGATCCGCCACCATTGCCGGTAATATGACGTTTCGTGGCGGCCCGCGACACTCGCGGCTCGCCCACCTGGAGGAGTCCCCTTGGAAGCAACATCCCCCGCGGCGAGCGTATCCGCGCATCCCTTCTTCGAGAAGCATCGTGCGCTCCTGTCGCGCGCCGTGCAGGCGATCCACGAGCGCAGCTACTGGAGCGCCTTTGCCGAGTCGGCGAGCCCGCGCAACTACGGCGAGGGCGCGGCCGAGGCGGGCAAGGCGGCGTTCGATGCGCTGCTCGGCCAGCGCTTCCCGCTGACGCAGCCCGCCACCATCGGCGCGGTCGGCAGCGAGCGCTCGCCCTTCGGCATCGACCTGCGCGTGACCTATCCCGCGCCCGACGTCGACGGACTCTTCGCCGCCGTGGGCCGCGCGCACGACCAGTGGCGCAAGGCGGGACCCGAAACCTGGGCAGGCGTGTGCATCGAGATCCTCGTGCGCCTCAACAAGGCGAGCTTCGAGATCGCCCATGCCGTGATGCACACCACGGGCCAGGCCTTCATGATGGCCTTCCAGGCGGGCGGCCCGCACGCGCAGGATCGCGGTCTCGAGGCCGTGGCCTATGCGTGGGACGAGCTCGCGCGCGTGCCGGCGTCGGCGCAGTGGGAAAAGCCGCAGGGCAAGGCCGATCCCATCCGCATGGAGAAGCGCTTCCGCATCGTGCCGCGCGGCATCGGGCTCGTGATCGGCTGCTGCACGTTCCCGACGTGGAACGGCTACACCGGCCTCTTCGCGAGCCTCGCCACGGGCAACGCGGTGATCGTCAAGCCGCATCCGGGCGCGATCCTCCCGCTCGCGATCACGGTCAAGATCGCGCGCGAGGTGCTGGTGGAGGCCGGCATGGACCCCAACGTGGTCACGCTCTTCGCGCACGAGGCGGGCAGCACGGTGGCGCAGGACCTCGCACTGCGGCCCGAAGTGCGCATCATCGACTTCACCGGCAGCACGGCCAATGGCCGCTGGCTCGAGGAGCATGCGCGGCAGGCGCTGGTGTACACCGAGAAGGCGGGGGTCAACCAGGTGATCGTCGACAGCGTGGACGACATCAAGGCGGTGGCGCGCAACGTCGCCTTCTCGCTGGCGCTGTACACGGGACAGATGTGCACCGCGCCGCAGAACCTCTACGTCCCGCGCGACGGGATCCAGGCAGGCGAAGGGCGGCTCTCCTTCGACGAGGTGGCCGAAGCGATCGCCGACGGCGTGCGCAAGCTCCTGGGCGACCCCGCGCGGGCGGTGGAGGTGCTGGGCGCCGTGCAGAACAACGGCGTGCTGCGGCGGCTCGAAGCCGCGCGCTCGCTCGGCAAGGTCGTGCTCGATACGCAGGCGATCGCGCATCCGGCCTTCCCCGACGCCACGATCCGCACGCCGCTCATCGTGAAGCTCGATACCACCGACCGCGCGACGTATCTCAACGAGTGGTTCGGCCCGATCGCCTTCGTGATCGCCACCGAAAGCACCGACGAGAGCCTCGCCATCGCGCGCGATGCCGTGCGCGGCCACGGGGCCCTGACGCTTTCCGTCTATTCCACGAGCCCGGACGTGATCGACCGCGCGATCGCGGTCGCCGAGGATGCGGGCGTGGCGCTGTCGATCAATCTCACGGGTGGCGTGTTCGTGAACCAGTCCGCCGCCTTCTCCGATTTCCATGGCACGGGCGCCAACCCGGCCGCCAATGCCGCGCTCACCGATGCGGCCTACGTGGCGAGCCGCTTCCGCGTCGTGCAGCACCGGATGCACGTCTAGCATGAACTACGAATCCATCCTCTACACGAACACCGGCGCGATCGCGCGCATCACGCTCAACCGCCCGGATCGCCTCAACAGCTTCACGCCGTCGATGCACGCCGAGTTCCGCGACGCGCTGGGCCGCGTCGTGGCCGACGGCGCGCGCGTGCTGCTCGTGACCGGCGCGGGACGCGGCTTCTGCGCCGGCCAGGATCTTTCCGACCGCGCCGTCGCACCGGATGCGGCGCCCGTGGACCTCGGCGAATCGATCGAGCGCAACTACAAGCCGCTCATCCTGGGCCTGCGCGAGCTGCCGCTGCCCGTGGTGTGCGCGGTCAACGGTGTCGCCGCAGGGGCGGGGGCCAACATCGCGCTCGCCTGCGATCTCGTGATCGCGGCCAGGAGCGCGAGCTTCATCCAGGCGTTCTCGCGCATCGGCCTCGTGCCGGACTCGGGTGGGACGTATTTCCTGCCGCGGCTCGTGGGCACGGCGCGCGCGATGGCGCTCGCCCTGCTCGCCGAGAAGCTCACGGCGGAGGACGCCGTGCAGTGGGGGCTCATCTACAAATGCGTGGACGATGGCGAGCTCGTGCCCACCGTCGATGCCCTGCTGGAGCAACTCGCCAGGGGTCCCACGAAGGGATTCGCCTCGATCAAGCGGGCGTTGTATGCACCGGACCAGGGGCTCGCCGCGGCGCTCGACCTCGAGCGCGACCTGCAGCGCGAGTGCGGCTTCTCGGCCGACTACCGTGAAGGTGTGGCCGCCTTCATGGCCAAGCGTACGCCGAGCTTCACCGGTCGCTGAGGGGCGTCGCGCATGGCTGCTCTGGCCGCAGGCTCGCAGGTGGGCGTCATCGGCGCCGGGGCGATGGGCGCCGGGATCGCCGAGGTCGCGGCGCTCGCGGGACATCGCGTGCATCTGTTCGACGCGCGCATGGGCGCCGCGGACACCGCGAAGCTCCTGATCGCCGACGGCCTGCGCAAGCGCGTCGCGCGCGGCAAGGTGGAGGCGGAGAAGGCGGAAGCGGCCATCGGCCGGCTGGTGCCGGTGCATGCGCTGGGCGACATGGTGAGCGCCGCGCTCGTCGTGGAGGCGATCGTCGAGGACCTCGAGGTCAAGCGCAAGCTCTTCCGCGAGCTCGAGGTGGTGGTGGCCGCGGACGCCGTGCTCGCCACGAACACGTCGTCGCTTTCCATCACCGCGATCGCGGCCGGCATGAAGCATCCCGGCCGCATGGTCGGCATGCACTTCTTCAATCCGGCACCGGTCCTGCCGCTGGTGGAGGTCGTGAGCGGCCTCGCCACGGACCCCGGCGTGGCGGAGCGCATCTACGGCACGGCGAAGGCATGGGGCAAGGTGCCGGTGCACGCTGCGTCCACGCCCGGATTCATCGTCAATCGCTGCGCACGGCCTTTCTATGGCGAAGGCCTGCGCATCGCCGCCGAGGGCGGCGCAAGCTACGCGACGATCGATGCCGTGATGCGCGAGGCCGGCGGCTTCCGCATGGGGCCCTTCGAGCTCATGGACCTCATCGGGTTGGACGTGAACTACGCCGTGACGCGCAGCGTGTGGGAAGCGTATTACCAGGACGCGCGTTACGCGCCGTCGATCCTGCAGCGGGAGCTCGTCGCGGCGGGCTTCTTCGGACGCAAGACGGGCCGCGGCTTCTACGACTACACCGCGACGGCACCCAGGGCCGCACCGCAGACGGAGGCCGCGCAGCCGCGGCCGGCGGGCGTGCGCCTCGCCGGAGAGAGCGCCGCGACGCTGGCGCTGGCCGCCCGGCTGCGCGCGCATGGCGTCGAGGTGGCGAGCGTGGCCGCGGATCCTCGCATCGGCACGTCCTGCCTCCTCGTGGGCGATGCCTGCGTCGCACTCACCGACGGGCGTACCGCGACCGCGCTTTCCGCCGCGAGCGGGCAGCGCGATTGCGTGGTGTTCGACCTCGCACTCGACCATGCCGCTTGTGCCCGCATTGCCGCGGCGCGCAGCGACACCTGCAGCGATGCCGCATGGGCCGCCGCTGCCGGAATGTTCCAGGCGGCCGACATCGCGGTGTCGCGCGTGGACGATGTCGCGGGCCTCGTGGTGATGCGCACCGTGGCGATGCTCGCCAACGAGTCCGCCGACGCCGTCACGCAGGGCATCGCCACCGCGCGCGACATCGACCTCGCCATGTGCAACGGCGTCAACTATCCGCGCGGCCCGCTTGCCTGGGCCGATGCGATCGGCGTGCGTGAGCTCGCGACCGTGTTGCGCAACCTGCACGCGCACTACGGCGATCCGCGCTATCGCACGTCACCGCTCGTGACGCGCCGCGCGCTCGCGGGCGAGCCCCTGGGAGCGGCGGGATGAGCGCAGCCATCCCCGACGAGCCGCACGCGCTCGCCGCCGCCGTGGCCGAGTCGATGTTCGCCCGCGACAGCGCCTCGCGTGGCCTCGGCATGCAGATCGTGCGCGCGGCGCCGGGCGAGGCGCAGCTTGCGATGACGGTGCGTCCCGACATGCTCAACGGCCACGCGATCTGCCATGGCGGCTTCATCTTCACGCTGGCGGACAGCGCCTTCGCTTTCGCCTGCAACAGCGCCAACATCACGACCGTCGCCAACGGTTGCTCGATCGAGTTCCTGGCACCCGCGCAGCTCGGCGACGTGCTCACCGCCAGCGCGCGCGAGCGCGTCCAGGTGGGCCGCAACGGCATCTACGACGTCGAGGTGCGCAACCAGGCCGACACGGTGATCGCGCATTTCCGCGGCAAGAGCACGCGCCTCAAGGGCACGGTACTGGAGGGACCCGCACCATGACCGCACGCATGCCCCGACCGGACGAGCTCGAGCCCATCGAGCGGGCGAGCCGCGACGAGCTCGCCGCCTTGCAGCTCATGCGCATGCAGGCCACGCTCGCGCACGCCTACGCGAACGTGCCGCACTACCGCAGGGCATTCGACGCGAAGGGCGTGCATCCGCGCGACCTCGTCACGCTGGCCGATCTTGCGAAGTTCCCGCTCACGGCCAAGACCGACCTGCGCGACAACTATCCCTTCGGCATGTTCGCCGTGCCGCGCGAGCAGGTGGTGCGCATCCACGCATCGTCGGGCACGACCGGCAAGCCCACCGTGGTGGGCTACACGCGCAACGACATCGAGACCTGGGCCACCGTGATGGCGCGCTCGATCCGTGCGGCAGGCGGGCGGGCCGGCGACATCGTGCACGTGGCGTACGGCTACGGGCTCTTCACCGGCGGCCTCGGCGCGCACTACGGCGCGGAGAAGCTGGGCTGCACGGTGATCCCCATGTCCGGCGGCATGACGGAGCGGCAGGTGCAGCTCATCGCCGATTTCAAGCCGTCGATCATCATGGTCACGCCGTCGTACATGCTGGCGATCGCCGAGGAGATGGAAAGGCAGGGCATGGATCCGCGCGCGTCGTCGCTTACGATCGGCATCTTCGGCGCCGAGCCCTGGACGCCCACGATGCGCGAGGCGATCGAGGCCAGGGTGGGGATGGATGCCATCGACATCTACGGGCTCTCGGAAGTCATCGGTCCGGGTGTCGCGCAGGAGTGCATCGAGACCAAGGACGGCCTCACGGTGTGGGAGGATCACTTCTATCCCGAGGTCGTGGATCCGGTCACCGGCGAGGTGCTGCCCGAAGGCGAGAAGGGTGAGCTCGTGTTCACCTCGCTCACCAAGGAGGCACTGCCGATCATCCGCTATCGCACGCGCGACTTGACGCGCCTGCTGCCACCCACTGCGCGGTCGATGCGGCGCATCGAGAAGATCACCGGCCGCAGCGACGACATGATGATCATCCGCGGCGTGAACGTATTTCCCACGCAGATCGAGGAGCTGATCCTGAAGGATGCGGCGCTCGCTCCGCACTACCAGATCGAGATCACGCGCCCGCGCAGCCTGGACGAGATGGCGATCCTCGTGGAGCGCGCGCCCGCGGCCGGCAACGCGGACGGCGAGGCCGCCGGCACGCGCCTCGCGCATCTCGTGAAGAGCCTGATCGGCGTCACGGCCGATGTGCGCGTGCTGGCTCCGGGGGGCATCGAGCGCTCGCTCGGCAAGGCGAAGCGGGTGGTGGACAAGCGGGGTAACCAGGCCCTCCCGGGCTTGAGTGGTCACCCGCCCCGGTAGTGCAGCGGCCACTTGCGCCGCACGATCTCGCGCGTGGCCGCGTAGGCATAGCAGGAATCGATCTTCTGCGGCCGCCCCGCGGCATTCAGGACATCGGGGCGCGACAGGCGCACCTCGGTGAGCGTCTGGTAGGCGGCGGTCGCCATGGGAATGAGGAGCTCCATGAGGTGGGTGCAGCCCACCGCACCCCCGAGCTTCGCCTTGACCATCATCGTCCAGCCGCCCCTGATGCGCTCGCCCACGATCACGCGCATCGGGGCCACGGCCTCGCGGCAGACGGCGAAGGGCGTGGCGTCGCTCACCGCAACGACGTCGTGCACGAGCAGCGTGTCGTCGACCACGAGGCGCAGCCACATGTCGTGGATGGGCGTGCCTGCCGGGATGAAGGTGCCCCCCTGCGTGTTGAGGTCGCGCGGCTTGGTGTCGGTCACGCGGCCGTCGATCTCGTAGAGCCCGTCGTCACGACGGTAGCCGCGCATCTCGATGCGACGCAGGTGGAGCTCGGTGCGGTGCGGGGAGTCGGGAAGCGGCATGCGGCGGATTCTCGTGACACGCCCGGGGCGCGAGCCTTCGCATTGTGCCATCGGTCGGGGCGCGGCTCGCCGCGAGCGGTCGTGACGTAGAATCGCGCGTGCCTCGCGCCGGGGCATGCGCGCCGGCGCCCGACGGCCGTTCATGCATCACCCCGATCCTCCTCGAAAGCTTTTCCATGACGTCGATGCATCGCTGCCGGATCGCGCTCGCGGCCGGCCTTCTCCTGTGCGGTGTCGCGGTCGCGCAGACACCCGCCGCGAGCTCCGCCCCTGCGCCGGCCGGCTGGCCGCGGCATCTCGCGCTCGCGCAAGGCGCGCTCCTCGTCTACTCGCCGCAGGTCACGCGCTGGGAGGGCGACCGCATCGACTTCCGCAGCGCCGTGGCGATCAAGGGCGCCCACGTGCGCGACGAGCAGTTCGGCACGATCGAGGCCACCGCGAGCGCGCACGTGGACAAGGGCACGCGCAGCGTGGCGCTCGTCGATCTCACGGTGAGCAAGGTCGACATCGCCGCGTTGCCCGATCGCGGCGCGTCGCTGCTGCCGCAGTTGAACGCCGCCGCGAAATCGACGCTGCGCATCGTGTCGCTCGATCGCCTCCAGGCCTCGCTTGCGGCCAGCAACGTGCCGCCGCGCGTGGTGCAGGTCGACAACACGCCCCCGCGCGTGATCGTGAGCACCACGCCCGCGATCCTCGTGCCGGTGGACGGCGCGCCGGTGTGGAAACCCGTAGCCGGCAGTGCGGGCTTCACGCGCCTTCTCAACACGCGCGCGCTCGTGCTGAAGAGCGCATCGGCGCCGCAGATGTTCCTGCGCGTGTACGACGGCTGGCTCATGGCCGACACGCTGGCAGGTCCCTGGACGCAGCCGTTCATGCCGCCCGCCGGAATCGATGCGGTGGCGAAAAAGATCGCGGCCACGCATCTGGTGGACATGCTCGACGGCGGCAAGGGTGCGAAGCCCCGGCCTTCGCTCGCGCAGGGCGTTCCCGCGATCCACGTCTCACCGGTGCCGGCGGAGCTCGTCGTGTTCCACGGCGCACCCGACTTCGCGCCCCTCGTGGGTACCTCGCTCGCGTGGGCCACGAACACCACGCGCGACGTGCTGCGCGATACCGCGAGCGGTGCGATCTACGCGCTCCTGGCCGGCCGCTGGTTCCGCGCGACCTCGCTCGACGGTCCGTGGACGTTCGTGGCGAGCGATGCGCTTCCCGCGGACTTCGCGCGCATTCCGCCCACGTCGCTCGCGGGGGCGATACTGCCCGCGGTTGCCGGCACGCCGCAGGCGCGCGAGGCGCTCGCCGAGAATGCGATCCCGCAGACGGCCACCGTACCGCGCAGCGGCGGTCCCGCATTCACCGCGGCCTACGACGGCGCGCCGCGCTTCGAGCCCGAGCCCGGCACGTCGCTCGCGCGCGCAGTGAATGCGTCGGTGCCGATCGTGCGCACTTCCGCGAATGCGCACTACGCGCTCAAGGCCGGCATCTGGTTCACCGCGGCGCGGCCCACGGGTCCGTGGAGTGTCGCCACCTCCGTGCCGCCGGAGATCTACGCAATCCCGCCCACCTCGCCGATCCACTTCGCCACCTTCGTGCGCATCTATGGCGTCGCGCCCGACACGGTGTTCACGGGCTACACGCCGGGCTACCTCGGCGCGATGGCCGCGAGCGGCGGCACCGTCGTGTTCGGCACCGGCTATCCGTATCGCTCGTGGCTGGGCGAGCGCTGGTACCCGGCGCCCGTCACCTATGGCGTGGCGGCAACGCCCGTGTTCAATCCGCGCGTGGGTTACACGTATGCCTTCGCGGCAGGACTGGCCACCGCCGACTGGTCGCAACCGTATTTCGGCGGTGCGCGCTTCCATCCCGGCTACTGGGGGAGCTATCCCTGCTGCGCATCGGCGAGCGCCAACGTCTATCGCGCGTGGTTCAAGCCGGCCAGGGGCAAGCGCGACGGCAAGGGGAGCGCGAAGGCGGCCGCTGCGATACCCGCGAACGCGGCCGCGACGAGCGCGGGGACCGGCAGCGCGCCACCGCCGTCCTTCGATGCCGGCGCCGCGACGGCCTATGCGAACTCCGGTCCGCAGGTGCCCATCCGCCACATGGGTCCGACGCGCGGCTACGACATGGACCTCGTGACCGATTCCGATGCGCCGCCGCAGGGCACGTCCGCGGCACCCGCCTACATCTCCGCCAATGCGTACTACGCGAGCCTCGCGAAGGACGGCGGCTGGAATCCGCCATCGGCCACGAATGCGACCTATGCGGGCGCCGACGGCAAGGTCTATCGCATGCAGGGGAGCGCATGGCAGCGACACGACGGCGCGGCGTGGACGGCCGAGCCGGCGCCGCCGCCGTCGGTGGTGTCCGAAGCGCAGATGCGCGCGAACGTCGATCCGGGCATGGCCGCGGGCTCGTACGGCATGAGCAACGCCACGCGCTTCACCGGCACGCAGGGCGACGGCTGGACCCGCCGCGATGCCGGCGATGGCGGCTACAGCCGCACGCTGGGCGGCGACGGCGGAATCAGCGCGGAGCGCTCCAACTACGACAACCAGGTCATGGACAACGCCTTCGACATCGCCATGAACGGCGGCTACTGGGGCGACAGCGTGTCGGTGGGCAACGGTGCGGTCAGCATGGGCGTGGGTGTGGGCATGGCGCCCGGCGTGGGCATGCTGCCCGGGATGGGGTGGGGCGGACGCTTCGGCGGGGATTGACCGGTGCGCCGGCCTGCCCGCACACCCGTCCCGCGCGACGCGCTCGCCGGGGCCGCCGGCCGGCCGATGTTGCGAGCCGGGCGCCCACCGGTTTCACGAGCGTGCATACTGCAGGACCGCCTGCCGTTGCGCGGCCTTTAGCCCTTTCTTCGGGATCTCCCGTGAAAAATCTGATCGACGACATGCCGGTCGTCGCCGTGCCGCTGCCCGTTGCCGTCGCGTCGCGCGGGTTCCGTCTCCACCTGCGCAACGTCTGCGCGAGCGCCGGCCTGGCCATGCTGTGCTCCGCCTTCGTGGCGCCGGCGCAGGCGCAGACGCCGCCGTCGCCCGCACCATCGGCCCCGGCGTCCGCGGAGCCTGCGCAACCGGCGTCCGCTGCCACCACGCGGTCGGCCTGGGACGCGCCCGAGCCCTGGCGCACCGACCGTTTCTTCTTCGAGACGAGCGCCTATACGCACCACTTCAGCTACGACCCGAACCACAACGACAATACGAAGCTGATCCTGGTCGAATACAACGTGACCGAGAACTGGCTCGTGGGCGCCTCGGTCTTCGACAACTCGTTCGGACAGGATTCGCAGTTCGTGTACGGCGGCTATCGCTTCCGGCCCTTCGAGGACCTGCAGCCGCTGTACTTCAAGGTGGCGGCCGGCATCCTGCATGGCTACCGCGGCGAGTTCCAGGACAAGATCCCGATGAACAGCTCGGGCTTCGCGCCGGCGATCGTGCCGTCGGTGGGCTACTGCATCAACCGCTACTGCTCGGAGTTCGTCCTCTTCGGCACCGCGGGCTTCCTCATCACGGTGGGCGTCACCATCCCCTAGCAGCGGGCTTATCATGGAGCCTCGCCAAGGCGAGAGGGCCGCGCAACGCGCAGGCTCCCGCCTCACGGAGGACGTTCCATGCAAGAGAAGAAGTTCGCCTCGCACGCCGACGTCGAGGAAAAGAAGGTCACTTTCGATCGCTTGTCCGAGCACGCGTACGCGTACACCGCGGAGGGTGATCCCAATACCGGCATCGTGATCGGCGACAACGCCGTCATGGTGATCGACACGCAGGCAACACCCGTGATGGCGCAGGACGTGATCCGCCGCATCCGCGAGGTCACCGACAAGCCGATCCGCTACGTCGTGATGTCGCACTACCACGCGGTGCGGGTGCTGGGCGCCACGGCGTACCAGCCCGATCACATCATCGCCAGCCGCGACACCTACGACCTCATCGTCGAGCGCGGCGAGCACGACATGAAGAGCGAGATCGAGCGCTTTCCGCGGCTCTTCCGTGCCGTGGAGTCGGTGCCCGGCCTCACCTGGCCCACGCTGGTATTCGAGAAGCGCCTCACCCTGTGGCTCGGCACGCTGCAGGTGGAGATCCTGCAACTGGGGCGTGGCCACACCAAGGGCGATACGGTGGTATGGCTGCCGCAGGAGCAGATCCTGTTCTCCGGCGACCTCGTGGAGTTCGGCGCGACACCCTACACCGGCGACGCGTACCTCGAGGACTGGCCGGCCACGCTCGATGCCGTGGCGGCGCTGTCGCCGAAGCAGCTCGTGCCCGGACGCGGCGCCGCGCTCAAGGATCCCGAGTCCGTGCGCGCCGGCATCGAGGGCACGCAGGCCTTCATCGGCGCGATGTACGACGCGGTCAAGCGCGGCGCGCGCGCGGGCAAGGACCTGCGCACCGTGTATCGCGAGACCTACGCCGCGCTGAAGCCGCGCTTCGGCGACTGGGTGATCTTCGACCACTGCCTGCCCTTCGACGTGTCGCGCGCCTACGACGAGGCCACCGAGCATCCGCATCCGCGCATCTGGACGGCCGAGCGCGACAAGGCGATGTGGGAGGCGCTGGAAGGTTAGCGCGGAAAGGACGCGCCCCCTCGAAAGCGCACGCCACCGCCATGGCCTTCATCCATCCCGTCTACGAATACCGGCGCGCACCGGAGCTCGACGGCGGGTCGTCGCAACGGCCGGTGATCGTGGTGGGCGCCGGGCCGGTGGGACTGTGCGCGGCCATCGACCTCGCGCAGCGCGGCGTGCCGGTGCTGCTGCTCGACGACGACGATACGGTGAGCACGGGCTCGCGCGCGATCTGCTACAGCAAGCGCACGCTCGAGATCCTCGACCGGCTCGGCTGCGGCGAGGCCGTGGCGGGGAAGGGCGTGGGCTGGAACGTGGGCAAGGTCTACCAGGGCGCCACGCTCGCCTACCAGTTCGACCTCCTGCCCGAGGCCGGCCATCGCCGTCCCGCGTTCGTGAATCTGCAGCAGTATCACTTCGAGGCCGCGCTGGTCGAGCGTGCGCGCGAGCTGCCGGGTCTCGAGATCCGCTGGCGGCACGAGGTCGTGGGGGTCGCGCAGGATGACGCGCACGTCCGCGTGAGCGTGGCTACCGGGCACGGGCGCTACGACCTTGCGTGCGACTGGCTGGTGGTGTGCGACGGCGCGCGCAGTCCCGTGCGGCGGATGCTGGGCCTCGACTTCGAAGGACAGGTCTTCCGCGATCGCTTCCTCATCGCCGACATCCGCATGGCCTCGGAATTTCCCGCCGAGCGCCGCTTCTGGTTCAACCCGCCCTTCCATCCCGAGCAATCGGTCCTCATGCATCGGCAGGCCGACGACATCTGGCGCGTCGACTTCCAGCTCGGCTGGGACGCCGATCCGGAGGCCGAGAAGCAGCCCGAGCGCATCGTGCCGCGCCTGCGCGCGATGCTCGGCGAGCGCGCGCCGTTCACGCTCGAATGGGCGAGTGTCTACACGTTCCAGTGCCGCCGCATGCGGCGCTTCCGCCACGCACGCCTGCTCTTCGCGGGCGACGCCGCGCATCTGGTGAGCCCGTTCGGTGCGCGCGGCGCCAACAGCGGCGTGCAGGATGCCGACAACCTGGGCTGGAAGCTCGCGCTCGTCATCGCCGGTCATGCGCCCCATACGTTGCTCGACAGCTACGACCACGAGCGCGTGGCCGCGGCCGACGAGAACCTCCGCGCCTCCACGCGCTCGACCGAGTTCATCACGCCCAAGAGCGCTGTCTCGCGCACGTTCCGCGACGCGGTGCTCTCGCTCGCGCGGCGGCATCCCTTCGCGCGCACGCTCGTCAACAGCGGACGCCTGTCGGTGCCCGCGGTGCTCGCGGACTCGCCGCTCGTGACGCCCGATGCCGAGGCATTCGCCGGTGCGATGGTGCCGGGGGCGGTGGCGGCCGATGCACCGGTGCACGGTCCGCGTGGCGCGTGGCTGCTCGACCACCTGGGCAGTGATTTCGTGCTGCTCGTGTTCGGTGACAATGTCGTGAGCGCTGGAGATGTGCAGGCACTGGGCAGTGCTGCGATCCCCTGCAAGGTCGTGCGCATCGGTTCCGACGCGGCGGATCCCGTGGCCGCAGCTGCGGTCCACCTGCGCGATCGCGACGGCCTCGCGACCGGGCGCTACGATGCGCAGCCGGGCACGTGCTATCTCATCCGGCCCGACCAGCACGTCTGCGCGCGCTGGCGTGCCTTCGATCGCGAGGCGGTCGAAGCCGCGATCGACCGCGCGACGTTGCGTGTCCATGCGCACAGTCCGCGCGCGAGCCTGTCGGCATGAGTCCGCCGGCCGTCATGAAGGCACACCCGTGAGCAAACTCGTCACCGATCCCAACCTGCGTGCCCCCGACGACTTCTACGAGGCGCTCCTCGAGATGCATCGTGGGCTCACCGAGGCGCAGAGTGCGCTCGCGAATGCGAAGCTGATCCTGCTCCTCGCCAATCACATCGGCGACGACGACGTGCTGCGCACAGCCATGGCCGCCGCCCGCGAGGAGGTCGCCGCCGCTTCCCCCGGAGAGTCGCCATGACGTCCGCCACCACCTCCAAGATCCTGCCCACGAGCGCCACGCTGCACGCGCCGCTCGGCTACCAGTCGGGTTTCGGCAACGAATTCGCCACCGAAGCGCTGCCGGGCGCATTGCCGGTCGGGCAGAATTCGCCGCAGCGCGTGGCCTATGGCCTGTATGCGGAACAGATCTCCGGCACCGCCTTCACCGCGCCGCGCGCCGCCAACCGGCGCACGTGGACCTACCGCATCCGGCCGGCCTCCATGCACGCGCCGTTCGAGCGCATCGACGACGGCCGCATCGTGGGCCACTTCGACGACGCGGTGGTCACGCCCAACCAGTTGCGCTGGGATCCGTTGCCGCTGCCGGAGGCGCCGTGCGATTTCCTGGACGGCCTCGTGACGATGGCCGGCAACGGCAGCGTGGCCGCGATGCGCGGCATGGCGGTACACGTGTACGCCGCCAACCGCTCGATGGAGCGCTTCTTCTATGACGCCGACGGCGAGCTCCTCTTCGTGCCGCAGCAGGGCGCGCTGCGCCTTTCCACCGAGCTGGGCCGCCTCGACGTGGCGCCGGGCGAGATCGCGGTGATCCCGCGCGGCATCCGCTTCCGCGTGGAGCTCGTGGGGGACGTCGCGCGTGGCTACGTGTGCGAGAACTTCGGCGCGCACTTCCGGCTGCCCGACCTCGGTCCCATCGGCAGCAATGGCCTGGCCAATCCGCGCGATTTCCTCACGCCGCACGCGTGGTACGAGGACCGCGAGGGCCGCTTCGCGCTCGTGGCCAAGTTCCAGGGGCACCTGTGGCAAGCGGCCATCGGCCACTCGCCGCTCGATGTGGTGGCCTGGCACGGCAACCACGCGCCGTACAAGTACGACCTCGCACGCTTCAACACCATCGGCTCGATCAGCTTCGACCATCCCGATCCGTCGATCTTCCTCGTGTTGCAGGCGCCCTCCGACACGCCCGGGGTGGACGTGATCGACTTCGTGATCTTTCCGCCGCGCATCCTCGCCATGGAGCACACCTTCCGTCCGCCGTGGTTCCACCGCAACGTGGCGAGCGAGTTCATGGGGCTGGTGCACGGCGTGTACGATGCCAAGGCCGAAGGGTTCGTGCCGGGCGGGGCGAGCCTGCACAACTGCATGTCGGGACACGGCCCCGATGCCGAGACCTTCGCCAGGGCCTCGACGGCGGACCTCGCGCAGCCCACCCGCGTGCGCGACACGCTCGCCTTCATGTTCGAGTCGTCGCTCGTGATCCGGCCCACGCGCCACGCGCTCGAATCGGCGCAGCTGCAGGCGGACTACTACCAATGCTGGCAGGGGCTGTCCAAGCACTTCGATCCGGGGCGCGTCGGGTAGAATCGCGCTCCACCATGACGCAGGCTTTCATCATCGTCCTTGCACGCGCATTCATCGTGGGCGCCATCGGGGCAGGGCTCGCCGCCTGCGGCAGCGCGCCGTCGATTCCCTCGCTCGCCAGCACCTCCACGACCGTGAAGGGCACGTGGAAGGATCCGCGCTACACCGGAGCACCCATGCAGCGCGTGTTCGTGGTGAGCCTCATGAAGGTCGAACCCGGCGGCCGGGCCGCCGTCGAGGACGCCGTGGTCGCGCGCCTGGCGTCCGCCGGCGTGGCCGGCATCGCCTCGCATACCGTGATGAGCGACGATGCGGAAAAGCCCGGGCCCACGCTCGATGAAGCGATCACGGCGGCGAAGGCCGACGGCGTCCTGCTCCTCGACGTGAAGGCCATCGGCGCCTACGAGCCCTACACCGTGGGTCAGACGATCACCTCGCTGTCGCCGGACACGATGGCCTCCTACAACTACCTCAAGCAGCAGAACGTGTACCAGCCGGGCGACTACAAGATCGCGCACATCGTGAGCGAGCTCTACCTGCCGGCGATGGGCCGCCAGGTGTGGACGGCGTATACCGACAGCTACGATGCCGCCAACCTCGCGCGCAACCTTCCCGATTTCACGCTGAAGCTGGTGGGCGTGATGGCAAAGGACCGCATGATCGCCGCAACGCCCAAGCCCTCGTGATCCCCATGCATCTGCTCCTCCTGTGCAAAGGCTCTGCCATGTCCCTGCTTCGCCTGCTCGCCGTGGCCGTCACGGCATCGTTCCTCGCGGCCTGCCAGACCACCTCGATCCAGTCCGCGTGGTACGACACGAGCTACAAGGGTGGGCCTTTCCGCAAGGTCGTGGTGATCGCGAGCGACGGCACGACCTCGGACAGCCGCGTGTTCGAGGACATCTTCGTGCAGAAGCTGCAGGCCACCGGCATCGATGCCGTGCCGGGCTACACCACGGTGCCGGCGGAGGCGCGTCGCGCCGAAGGCCCCTTCGCGGATGCCGTGCGGGCGACCGGCGCCGACGGCGTGATCATCGTGCGCCTCCTGCGCGTCGATACCCGCACGCAGGTGTCGACGGTGATGATGCCGGGTCCCGCGATGGGACCGTGGGGCGGCTTCTACGGGCCGGGCTTCTACGGCGGTGGCCTCTATGCCGGCGGATTCTATGCCGTGCCCAACGTGACGCAGTACCAGGTGGCCTCGGTGGAAACGAACGTGTACTCGGTGCCCACCAAGACGCTCGTGTGGGCGGCCACGACGCAGACCGTGGATCCGGGCACGGTGAGCAAGGAAGCGCCCAACTACGCCGACATCATCATCGGCCAGTTGCAGCAGCGCGGCCTGGTGCCGGGAGCACCGAAAAAATAGGGCGGGGGCAGGCTCCCGCGACGCGCTGCGGGGGCCGCCGGAGCGTGCGGGCCGGGATGGTGCTCGCCGGTGCGCCGCTTCTTCAGGGCACGTGACGGAAGCGCATCGTCGCGCCGTCGGAAAGCGCCAGCGCAAGCTCATCGCCGCGCATCCCATACGCCGTGGTGCGCGACAGCGCCTGGATGAACTGCGCGTCCTGCGTGCCGGCCGGGCAGCCCATCCGCGTCACCGCGATGGGCTTGAACGTCATCGCGTTGCCGTTCACCTCGTAGGAGGCGGAGCCGCGATTGCAGTCGGCGCGCACGAGCACGCGGCCGCCGCCTTCGAACTTCAGCGTGTAATGCTCGGGCGCGGTTGCCTTGACGCTCGCGGTGCCGGGACCCTCGGTGATCACCCACTGCCAGGTGCCGATGTCGAGGCGCTCGGAAGCGGCGGCCAGCGCCGGCGGCGCGCTGCCGGCGGGTGCGTACGACGGCGCACCGCTGCCGGGCGCAAGGCTCGGATCGCTCATGCAGGCCGCGATGGCGAAGGTGGCCGCCACGAACAGCGAGGCGCGCGCGAATACGCGGAGCGGGACGGCGAGAGGATGCGCGGCAGCGCGGACGGCGCGTGCACCGTGTCGAAGGCGAAGGCTCATGACCGACGATTCTCTCACGGCGCGGGGGCAGGGACGCGTCGTCCGCCGAGCGCTTGCGTGAGGTCGTGCGCCGTCTCGCGCACGAGCTCGCCCAGCGCCGGCATCCGCTCCGCCGTCATGCGCGTGACCGGACCCGCGAGCGATACCGCGGCCCATGGCTGGCCGTGCTCGTCGAGCACCGCGGCGGCCACGCAACGCAATCCGGGGGCATGCTCCTCGTCGTCGATGGCATAGCCGCGTGCGCGTGCCTGCGCGAGATCGGCCGCGAGCGCGGCCAGCGAGGTGAGCGTGCGCGAAGTGAAGCGGGGCAACTCGCGCCGGCCCACGGTTGCTGCGAGCGCGCGTTCGTCCTGCATGGCGAGCATCGCCTTGCCCACGCCGGAGGCATGCAGCGGCGCGCGCGCACCGAGCTTCACGTTCATGCGCATCAGCTCGTGGCACTGCACCTGCTCGACGTACACCGCCTCGCCGTTCTCCATCACGGCGAGATTCGTCGTCTCACCGCCGCGATCCATGAGCTCGCGCAGGTGCGGATAGGCTTCCACGACCAGATTGCGATGCGCGAGGAACGCCGCGCCCGTACGAAAGGCGCGTACGCCGATCTGCCACTCGCCCTTGGGGCCGGCGCGCACGAAGCCCGCGGCCTCGAGCGTTGCGAGCAGACGATGCGCAGTGGGGGCGGGAAGGTCGAGGGTGGCGGCAAGCGTGGTGAGCGTGGCGCCGGCGTCGGTGGCGGCGAGTGCCTCGAGGACCGCGAGGCCGCGCGAGAGCGCCTGCGTGTGGCCCGCGGCCTTGTCGACATCGGCGCGCGCGGCCACGTGCACGGCGGGGGCCGCGCCGGTGCGTTTCCGGGGGAGCGCGGAGCCGGGGCGGGGACGCAGGGCCATCGAAACTCGCTGCAAAGGACGCGGGCGGGCATCTTAGCACCGGCCGAAGAATGTGAAAGTCGGTTTCACATTCGCCGGTGCAGGGCAGGCTAGAATCGGCCGTCCCTCCTCCCGAAGCCGCCGGTGCCATGACCTCCGCGAATGCGATCCTCGCCGCCCTCGACGCGCGTCGCGTGTGGGACCACTGCGAGGCACTCGCGCAATTGTCCGAGATGGAAGGCGGCCTCACGCGTGTCTACCTCTCGCCGCAGCAGAAAGACGCGAATGCGCTCGTGCTCGCGTGGATGCGCGAGGCGGGCATGGATGCGCAGGTCGATGCGATGGGCAACTGCGTGGGCCGCTACGAGGGTGTGACGCCCGGCCTGCCGTGCCTCATGCTCGGATCGCACCTCGATACGGTACGCGATGCGGGGCGTTACGACGGCATGCTCGGCGTGCTTTGCGCCATCGAGTGCGTGGCCGTGCTGCATGCCACGAGCACGCGCCTGCCGTTCGCGATCGAAGTCGTGGGCTTCGGCGACGAGGAGGGCGTGCGCTATGGCTCGACGCTCCTCGGCAGCCGCGCGATCACGGGCGCGCTCGATCTCACGCTGCTCGACAAGCGGGACGCGCAGGGCATCGCGATGCACGATGCGTTGACGGCCTTCGGCCTCGATCCTGCAAAGGTCGCCACCGCGGCGCGCAAGCCCGGCGCCGTGCTGGCCTACGCCGAGTTGCACATCGAGCAGGGACCGGTGCTCGAGGCGGCACAGCTTCCCGTGGGGGTGGTCACCGCGATCAACGGCGGCAATCGCTTCGTGATCACGCTGTCGGGCATGGCGGGGCATGCGGGCACGGTGCCCATGACGCTGCGCCGTGATGCGCTCGCGGCCGCAGCCGAGTGCATCCTCGCGGTGGAGCGTCTGGCGGGTGCGCGCAGCGACGTCGTGGGTACCGTGGGGCGCATCGATGCGCAGCCGGGTGCCATGAACGTGATTCCCGGCAAGGTGACGTTCAGCGTGGACGTGCGCGCGCCCACCGATGCGAAGCGCGGCGAGGCCGTGGATGCGATCCTCGCCGAGCTCGCGGCGATCGCCGCGCGCCGCAACGTCGTCCTCGAATCTTCGCGCGTGTGGGAGGCGAAGACGGCGCCGTGTGCGCCCGCGATGCAGCAGCAGATCGCCGCGGCGATCGCTGCCGAAGGCATCGACGTGCTGTACCTGCCCTCCGGCGCCGGTCACGACGGCATGGCGCTCATCGAGATCGCGCCCATCGGCATGCTCT
This sequence comes from uncultured Alcaligenaceae bacterium, assembly GCA_964620265.1. GTDB lineage: Bacteria > Pseudomonadota > Gammaproteobacteria > Burkholderiales > Casimicrobiaceae > VBCG01. The sequence continues at coordinate 13,633 of CAZUGY010000016.1, read as the reverse complement.
TCGTGCGCTGCGCGGGGGGCGTGAGCCACAACCCCGCCGAGGCCGTGACCCTGGATGACGTGGCGACGGGATTGCGCGTGTTCGCGCGGTTCATCGCCGGCTTCACGCCGCCCACTGCAGCGTGATCGCAAAGCCTGGCCATCCGTGACCGCCATCGCGGCCGATCCGGTCGCGCTGCTCTGGCGGCGCGTGTGCGCATTGGGCGTGGCGCAGATCGTCTCATGGGGGACGCTCTTCTATACGATCGCCGTGCTCGGGCAGGCGATGCGTGCCGACACGGGTGTGTCCGACCTGTGGCTGTACGGCAGCTTCACCGCCGGCCTCTTCACCTCGGGGATGGTGTCGCCCGCGGCCGGACGCGATATCGATGCGTATGGCGGGCGCCGCGTGCTGATGGTGGGTTCCGTGCTCGCGGCGATCGCGTGTGCCATGCTGGCGCTCGCGCAGGGACCGCTCACGGTGCTCGCGGGCTGGGTGCTGGTGGGCGTCGCGATGGGCGCCACGCTCTATGACCCGGCGTTTGCCACGCTGCACCAGATCGCCGGGCCGGCGTATCGGCGCGCGGTCACGGCGCTGACGCTCTTCGGCGGCTTTGCGAGCACGGTGTTCTGGCCGCTGTCGCAATACATCCTCGACACCTTCGGCTGGCGCGCGGCGTATGCGACTTATGCGGCGCTGCACCTGTTCCTCTGCCTGCCGATCCACTGGTGGAGCGTGCCGCGAGGACGCCACGGACCCGTGCCGGTGCACGATACGCAGGCCGCGCCGGTGCACGCGGGGCCGGTGTTCGTGTGGCTCGCCACTGCGTTGTCGCTCGTGGCCTTTCTCGCCTCGGCAGTGACCTCGCATCTCGTGGGACTGCTCACGGCCACGGGGCTGTCCGCGCGCGATGCCGTGCTCGTGGGCTCGCTCATCGGTCCCATGCAGGTGGCGGGACGCGTGATGGAGTTCGCTTTCGCCCGGAACGTGCGCGCGATCACGGTGGGCACTTTCGCGTTCTCGCTGATGGCCGTGGCGCTGGCGATCTTCTCGCAGGTGCATGGCGTGTGGATCGTGGCGTTGGCGTTCGCCATGACCTACGGCTGGGCCAATGGCGTACTCACGATCGTGCGCGGCACGGTCCCGGCCGAGCTCTTCGGGCAGCGCGGCTATGGCGCATTGCTGGGGCGGTTGGCGCTGCCGCAGTTCGTGACGAAGGCGGTGGCGCCGCTTGCGCTGGCGATGCTGCTGGTGGTGGATCCGGAGCGGATGTGGGTGGGGTATGTGCTGCTGGCGTTGGGAATCGTGGCGCTGGTCACGTATCGGATGGCGGTGGCCAAGGCAAGCCGGTGATTCGCAGCACCACCTGCGCCCTGAGGTGCTCGCACTTCAGGCCATGAATGGGTTCAGCAGCTGGACCGGCGTCGACTCGAAGTGCTTGACGTTGCGTGTGACCAGCACGAGATCGTAAAGAAGGGCCGTTGCGGCGATCTGTTTGTCGAGGGGATTCTCCGGATGCGGAACGCGAAGTCGCCCCCATAGCTGTGCGGCATCGGCATCGAAAGACAGGATGTGGTCACTGTAGTCCGCAAGAAGTCCGTCGAGCCAGTGCTCGAGCAGGTCGGCTTGAAGGGTGTCGCCTCGGTACCGAATTGCCTCGACGCCGCGACGCAATTCCCCGATGGTCACCGCGGCGAGGTAGAGCGACTGCTGGCGGATGGCAGCGTGCTTGAAGAACGCAACGACCAGGCGATCGGCCTTGTCCTGTTTGCGAAGCTCGCTGATGACGTCAGTATCGATCAGGTACACGGATCGCCTCGGCGGCGTCCTCGACGCGCGCGAAGTCCTCGTCGCGGCCCACGTTGGGGATTGCGGCCAAGACGGTCGCCAAAGAGCGCTTGCGGGGGTGGCGGAGGACGCTCGCGAGGATTTCCCGGTGCTCGGCTTCGGCGCTGCGGCCATGCTTTGCCGCGCGTTGCTTGAGCGCGCGCACGAGGGATTCGTCGATGTCACGCACGATCAGATTTGCCATGAACATCCCCTCGACCCGAATGATATCAATGATATCACAACCGGAGCGCGCGCAAAGGGATCAACTCTTCACCGATTCGCGCCGCACATACGTCGGATCGCTGAACACCGACCCTACCACCACCCGCTCCGTATCCTCGCGGTCGGTCACCTCGTACAGGATCGGCGTCATCAGCTCCTCGAAGATGCCGCGCAGGCTCCGCGCGCCGGTCTTGTATTCGATCGCGAGCTCGGCGATCTGGTCGAACACCTTGTCCTCCACCACGAGGTCCACGCCTTCCTCGCGGAAGATCTGCCGGAACTGCCGGTACAGCGAATTGCGCGGCTCCGTCATGATCCGCACCATCATCGCGCGATCGAGGTCGTGGAAGCGGGCGATGATCGGCAGGCGGCCGGTGAACTCGGGAATGAGGCCGTAGGTGAAAAGATCGGTGGGCTTCACGCGCGAGTTGAGGCGATCGAGGATGCGCTGGTTGTCGCCCCTGGCCGTGGCGATGAAGCCGTAGCCGTGCGTTTGCGAGGCGATGATGTCGTCCAGCCCCACGAAGGCGCCACCGCAGATGAAGAGGATGTCGGTGGTGTCGACGTATTCGCCGGAGGCGAGCTTGACCTGGGCGCCTTCCATGATCTTGAGCAGCGAATGCTGCACCGACTCGCCCGAGCTCCCCTGGCCGTGGCCGGTGGGCGACTTGAGCTTGTCGATCTCGTCGATGAACACGATCCCGCGCGACGCCTTGGTCACGTCGCCCTTCGACTTCTCCAGGAGGCGCGTGAGCATCGCCTCGATCTCCTCGTTCACGAAGCGCGTGTTGGCGAGCGAGGTGGCTTCGGCGGTGACGAAGGGCACGTCGAGGAGATGCGAGAGCGTCTCGCACATGAGCGTCTTGCCGGTGCCGGAGGAGCCGATGAGGAGCACGTTGCTCTTCACGCGTCCCGCGTCGATGCCGCGCGCGCGCCCGATCTTCTTGTAGTGGGCGTAGACGGCCACCGCGAGGATCTTCTTGGCATGCTCCTGCCCGATCACGAACTGGTCGAGGTGGGCGACGATGGCGCTGGGCTTGTGGGCGGGGGTGAGCACGGAAGGTAGCCTTGCGGACAGGGAATCCTGCGGATGAAGGTAGCAGGGGGAGCAAGGGCGCGCAAGGCGGACGGACTACAATATTCCCCTCGCGGACGGTTCGCGTCCCACGTCACGGATGCCACGCATGCTAAGCGGCAAGTCGAAGCTCATCGCACACCTGGGCTACCCCACGGAAACGTTCAAGGCGCCGCTCATCTACAACCCGTGGTTCGACAGCAAGGGCATCGACACGGTGGTGGTGCCGATGGGCGTCAAGGCCCCCGATTACGTGGCCTTCTTCGAGCGCCTGGTGCGCATGTCGAACATCCAGGGCGCGCTCATCACGATGCCGCACAAGGTCACGACCGTGGGGCTGCTGGACGAGGCCTCGACCATGGTCAAGGTCGCGGGCTCGTGCAATGCGGTGCTGGTGCGCGACGGCCGTGTGCTGGGCGACATGTTCGACGGCGAAGGCTTCACGCGCGGCATCGAGCGCAAGGGCTTCCGCATCGCGGGCTCGCGGGCGCTGGTGCTCGGCAGCGGCGGCGTGGGCTCGGCCATCGCGGCGTCGCTGGCGGCACGGGGGGTGGGCACGCTGGTGTTGGCCGACACGAATGTCGCATCCGCGGAAGGCCTTGCCGGACGGATCGCGCAATACCACCCCGCCGTGCAGGTGCGCGTGGGCAGCAACGATCCCGCCGGCTACGATCTCGTGGTGAATGCCACGCCGCTCGGCATGAAGCCCGGCGATCCGCTGCCCTTCGACGTGGCGCGCATCGCACCGTCGACCTTCGTGGGCGAAGTGGTGATGAAGCAGGAGTTCACGCCGCTGCTCGTCGCCGTGCGCGAAAAGGGCTGCCGCATCCAGATCGGCACCGACATGCTGTTCGAGCAGATTCCCGCGTATCTCGAATTCTTCGGCTACCCCAGCGCCACCCCCGACGAGCTGCGCGCCGTCGCCCGGATTTCCTACTGAAGGAGGCCTTCAAGTGACCTACGAAAACATCCTCGTCGAAACACGCGGCCGCGTGGGCCTCGTGACGCTCAACCGTCCCAAGCAGCTCAATGCGCTCAACGACGCGCTGATGGACGAGCTCGGCGCGGCGTTGAAGGCATTCGACCACGACGACGCCATCGGTGCGATGGTCGTCACCGGCAGCGCCAAGGCCTTTGCCGCGGGTGCGGACATCGGCGCGATGGCGCAGTGGTCGTACATGGACGTCTACAAGAACGAATACATCACCCGCAACTGGGAGACGATCCGCACGATCCGCAAGCCCGTGATCGCTGCGGTGGGCGGCTATGCGCTGGGCGGCGGCTGCGAGCTCGCGATGATGTGCGACTTCGTGATCGCGGCCGACGACGCGCGCTTCGGCCAGCCCGAGATCAAGCTCGGCATCATCCCGGGCGCCGGTGGCACGCAGCGCCTCCCGCGCGCGGTGGGCAAGTCCAAGGCGATGGACCTGGTGCTCACCGGCCGCATGATGAATGCGGAGGAAGCCGAGCGGGCAGGGCTCGTGTCGCGCGTGGTCGCGGCCGACAAGCTGCTGGACGAGGCCATCGGCGCGGCCGCCACGATCTGCGAGTACTCGCTGCCCGCCGTGATGATGGCCAAGGAGGCCGTCAATCGCGCCTTCGAAGGCACGCTCGCCGACGGCATCCACTTCGAGCGCCGGATGTTCCACTCGCTCTTCGCCACCGAGGACCAGAAGATCGGCATGCAGGCGTTCATCGACAAGCAGAAGCCGCAGTTCAGGCAGCGATAGGGCGCGCAATGTCGAAGCTACGCATCGCAGTGGCGGGCGCCGGACTCATCGGTCTCCGCCACCTCGAGGAGATCGCGGCGAACAGCGAATGCGAGGTCGCGAGCATCGTCGACCCTTCGCCCAGGGCCGCCGAGGTCGCGACGCAGTACGGCGTGCCGCTGTACCAGACGCTCGCGGACTGCTTGGCGGCGAGCAAGCCCGATGGCGTGATCCTCGCCACGCCCAATGCGCTGCACGTCGAGCAGGGGCTGGCGTGCATCGCCGCCGGCATCCCGGTGCTGGTGGAGAAGCCGATCACGCACACGCTGGAAGCGGGCGAGCGGCTCGTGGCGGCGGCGGAGCAGGCGAACGTACCGCTCCTCGTGGGCCACATGCGCCGCCACAGCCCCATCATGGACGAGGCCATCCGCGTGGTGCGTTCGGGCAAGCTCGGCAAGCTCGTGGCGGTGATGGGCAGCGCGGTCTACTGCAAGCCGGCGGTCGACGGCTACTTCGATCCGCCCAACGACTGGCGCCGTCGTCCCGGCGGCGGGCCGATCCTCATCAACATGATCCACGAGGCGGATGCGCTGCGCTCGCTCATGGGCGAGATCGTGTCGGTGCAGGCGCAGGCGTCCAACACCACGCGTGGCTTCGAGGTCGAGGACACCGTCGCCGTCACGCTCCGCTTCGCCAACGGCGCGCTGGGGACTTTCATGCTCTCCGACACGGCCGCCTCGCCGCGCAGCTGGGAGCAGACGTCGCAGGAGAACAAGGCCTACACGACCTACGACGACGAGGATGCCTACGTCGTGATGGGCACGCACGGGTCGCTGTCCATTCCCACGATGCGCCTGCGCACCTACGCCCGTGACGAGGACCGCTCGTGGTTCAAGCCCTTCACCTCCAGCGTGGTGCCGATGCAGCGCGCCGATCCGCTGGCACTGCAGATCGCGCACTTCGCCGACGTGATCCGTGGACGTGCTGCGCCGCTGGTGAGCGGCCGCGACGGCCTCATGAACCTGCGCGTGGTCGACGCCATCGCCCGCGCCGCGAAGGACGGTGGCACGGTCGAGATCGTCAATTGAACGCGCGCGCCACGCTGGCGGACGCGCCCTCACAGGGGAAACCATGAAGAAGATCGTGATGCTCCACGGCATCAACCACGACATGTTCGGCAAGCGCGATCCCAAGCAATACGGGACGATCACGCTGGCCGAGATCGACGCCGCGCTCGTGGCCCTCGGCAAGGAGGTGGGTGCCACCGTCGAATCGTTCCAGACGAACCACGAAGGCGAGATGTGCGAGCGCATCCACAAGGCCTACGCCGACAGGGTGGACGGCGTGATCATCAACGCCGGCGCTTGGACGCACTACAGCTATGGCCTGCGCGACGCGCTCGCCATCCTCGAGTGCCCGTTCATCGAGGTGCACATGAGCAACGTCCATGCGCGGGAGGAATTCCGCCACCACTCGGTGCTGAGCGCGATCGCGAAAGGGATCGTGGTAGGACTCGGGGTGGACAGCTATCTGCTGGCGTTGCGGGCCGTGACCGGGAGCGCGGGCGCCAGCCAGCGGTAGCCCCCGCCGGATCGCGCCCGCGGCACGGCTACTGAACGACGTCCAGCACGTCGACGTCGACGTAGCGCCCCCGCCGGTCGCGATCGACCTCGCCGACGAGCCGCACGCGCGTCTCCGGAGCGATCTTGCGGCCGCGCCAGATGTCGTCGTCGATCTCGACCCGCACGTCGCCGGAAGCGTCGCGGAACGTGAAGTGATCGCCCCGGACGTGGGCGACGATGTTCCCCGTGAGCGTCACGTTGCTGCCCTCGCGTGCGGTGGCGACGCCGGCCGCCGTCGTTTCCTGCGCGCCGGCGCGGCTTTCGCCGGTTGCACTGGGTCCGGTGAACTGCGCAAAACTCGCAGCGGACAGGAACGCGGCGAATACGGCGACCGCGGCGGCAAGGATCTTTCCACGCATGATGCGCTCCCGATGTTCGATGAGCGAAGCGACACCTCGCTTCGCCTTGCCTGCGATTCTAGAGCTTTCCCCGCCCCAGCAGGAACAGCCACGTGACGAGCACGAACGGCCCGGTGAGCGTCGGGATCGCGAAGGGCATCACGACGACGTTGAGGGCACCTTGCGCGATCACCGTGAACACGGTGCCGACGATCGCATACACGGATACCCGCAGCCCGGGCTTGCAGAAGACGGCCCCCAGCGCGATCGCGGTGAGGACGGGGCTGAAGCCCATGAGCCCGCCCGTGATGAGATCGCTCTCCGCGCCGAGCAGGTGGGCCGTCACCACGGCGATGAAGGCACCCGCGAGTCCCCATGCCGCCGCCGCGAGCGAGCTCACCGCGAGCCCCGCCAGCAGCAGGAGCGCCGAGATGCCGTTGCCCTTGAGAAAGACCTGCGAGATGCTGAGAAGCATGCCCTGCGCGAAGTCGGCCATGCGCAGCGGGTCGGCAAAGGCAGGGTCGAGGGGAGCCACGATGCTGCTGGTGGGCAGCGCGCCCTCGAGGTTGGCGAACACGTGGGCGGCCAGCAGCATCAGCCACGCCACCAGCACGAAGGGCGCGGTGAGCGCCGGCGTGCTCCATGTCTTGCAGACGCTCGCGATGGCGAGCATCGCCACCGCGGAGACCGCGCCCCCCAGCACGACGTAGATCCACATCGCGGCCGTGGGCGCCATGAACGTCGTGAGGGTGAGGCCGACGAGGTAGGCGTTGAAGCCATACAGGCCCGCGCGGATATCCGCCTCGTCGACGCGCAACCAGCATGCCGTGGCCGACGCCACGACCAGCGCCACGAGGCCGCCGATGGCGATCTGCGGGGCACCGGCGGCGTGCGAGCCCCAGCCGATCGCGATGAGGAAGAGCAGGCCGGCCAGCGGATGATCCTGGAACATGACCTGCCCGACGCCGCGCAGGTTGACATCCACGAAGCGCAGCGCGGCCGACGCTGCGCACCGCGCTTCCCACCACTCGAGCAGTCCCTTCACGTTGTCCTCCCTTGATGTGCGGCGAGCGTTGCGCGCCTGCGCGACGTCAACGCCAGAAGAACGGCGGAGCGAGCCCGACGCCGGTGATCGTCTCGCGCGCGATGCTCCAGAATTCGCGCAGCTTGGCCTTGACCTGTGCGGTCTCGCGGCCGAGGACCTTGAAGATCACGCCGGCATCGTTGGGCAGCCGGCACGCGCCGAAGGCGATGCCGGCGTCGTGGTCGACGTCGGCATCGAGGCGGGCGAGCACGCGCCCGGCCTGCTCGGGCGGGGTCAGCAGCACGACGTTGCCGAGGACGTCGAATCCGTCCATCACGCCGGTCTGGCGCATGGGGCGGCGCGCCGGCTCGATCACGAGCTTCTCGCAGAAGAGCTCGCGGCCGTCCGGACGCTCGGCACTCATGGCGAGCGAGAGCAGGGTGGCGCCGAAGACCTCGTCGGGGTGGTGATGCTTGCGCCCCGGCTGCAGGATCTCGCCGTAGAGCAGGGTGGCGGAAGGGGCGATGCAGATGCGCGTGTCGCTCACGAACCGTGCGCCGCGATGCGGGATGAGCGGCTCCGGCAGGTATTCGAGGTAGGCGCCGTCGGCCAGGGCGATCGACTGCGTCTGGGTCGCGTAGTTGGCATCCATGCTGTGCAGCTTGGTCGCCGACTGCGTGGTCACATGGGCGCGCGCGCCGCTGCCGATGGCGATGTCCAGGGCCATCCGGTCGCCCTGCAGGAGGCAGCCCGACGTGGTGATGAGGAAGAGCCACGCGAGGTCGGGCATGTCTTCCTCGGGATACAGCGCGCGCTGCGCCATGTAGGGCGAGCGCACGGCGAGGTCGGCGAGGATGGTGCGCTCGTCGCGACGCTCGAAGCCGAGCCGCAGGTAGCCCGTCTTGCCGGGCATGCCGCTTCCCATCTGCGCCGGCTCGTCCTGGAACCCGGCAAGCTCCGGCGCCGTGCGGCCGAGCTCGTGCGCGGCGCTCCAGGACGGGAGCGAAGGCACGCGGTCGGCATCCGGCATCAGGCGGGCTGCCGCGCGGGGAGGTCCTCGAACAGCAGGTCGGTGCGGATGAGGTCCACCAGCGCGTCGATGCCTTCGCCCGTCTTGCAGTTGGTGAAGAGGAAGGGCTTGTCGGCGCGCATCACCTTCGAGTCCTGCGCCATCACGTCGAGGCTCGCGCCGACGTAAGGGGCGAGATCGGTCTTGTTGATGACGAGGATGTCCGACTGGCTGATCCCCGGCCCGTTCTTGCGCGGGATCTTGTCGCCCGCCGCCACGTCGATGACGTAGATGAAGAAGTCGACGAGCGCCGGGGAGAACGTGAGTGTCAAGTTGTCGCCGCCGCTTTCGATCAGCACCACGTCGCCATCCGGGAAACGCGCCTCCATGTCCTCCACCGCGGCGAGGTTCATGCTCGGATCCTCGCGCACGGCCGTGTGCGGGCAGGCACCCGTTTCCACGCCGAGGATGCGCTCCTCGAGCAGGATGCCTTTCAGCGTGCGCTGCACGTGCTTGGCGTCCTCGGTGGTGACGACGTCGTTGGTGATGATGAGCACCTTGATGCCGAGGTCGAGGAGCTTGGGCGTGATCGCCTCGACGATCGCCGTCTTGCCCGACCCCACGGGGCCGCCGATACCGATGCGGGTGATCTTTTTCACTGCGTGGATGCTCCGGGAGGACTCGCTAGTTCATGAACAGCCGCACGTGCGCCTTCACGTGCACCGCGGCCAGGATCTCGGTGAGCGGGGCGAAGCCCGCCATGTCGGCCAGGCGCGCGGCAGCCGCGCGCTCGTAGTGCGTGTCGACGTCGGCCATGAGCTCGTAGAGCATGCCCTGCGTATCCACGTGGCTGACCTTCATGAGCCGCAAGGATGCTCCAAGTATCATGGACGCCACGCCGAACTGGTGGACCACGAACGCGTCGTGCGCGGGCAGCCCCTGCGCCGCGAAATTGACCGCGAGCGCGACCGGATAGCAGCCGGGCGTGACGCCGGATTCGATGCGCTCCCGCCACTCCAGCACGGGCGGCGTGCCCACGATCAGCGCGCTCATCTCGGCGAACTTCTTGCCCATGCGCACGGTCATCGTGCGGGTCTCGCTCGAGAGCTTGCGCGCATGCACGCGCTCGTCGATGGCGACGAGGGTTTCCATGTCCCCGGCGGTCGCCGCGCGATGCGCGTGAACGACGGCGATCCCGTCGCCTTGCGCCGCCTGCAGGAGTGCGGTACGCACGTAGTCGCGCAGCGTGCCGCGGTCCGTCACCACGCGCTTCTGGATCGCCGACTCGAGGCCGCCGGAGAAAGCGAAGCCTCCCACGGGGAACATCGATTCGCCGAACTGCAGCGTGCGCGCGATGCCTGCGGCGGCGGAAAGAGGAGCCCGGGCTGCGCCCTCGGGTGCTCGCCCTTGGGGCGGCCCTGCACCCTCGCGAGTCATCGCGTCGCGCGCGTCGGCGACAGCCCGTGGGCGCGCCCGGTGGCGGCGTCGACCTCGACGTAGCGTTCCTGCGTGTGGGTGTGGACCGGGCCTTCGGCGGCGCCGAAGAGCCGCCGCGATTCGTGCGGCGCGAGATAGGGCACGACGTCGCTGCCGGGCACGAACTCGTAGCGCACGCCTTCGAAGCGGTGGGTATTCATCACCGACGCCATGACCTTGCGATCGACGGTGAGCGGCACGAAGACGCGGTTGTCCTTCACGAGCGCCGGCCAGTGCTGGTTGCCGAGCGCGTGGCCCAGCTCCACGCAGGTGCGCAGCATGAGGTCGGGCGAGCCCGTGGCGACGTCGTCGAGGCTCACGACCATCACGTCGCGCAGCGTGATCTTCGCCACCACGGCGCGGCCGGCCGCCACATCGAGAAGGAGCACATCACCATCGCGCATGAACGTGCCGCGGTCGAGCGACACCGCGAGCTCGAGGCCGCCCGCGGTGCGCTTGCGGAAGCGGTTCTTCTGCGCCTCCCAGTGGTCGAGCGCGAGGGTATCGACCGCGACCTGCGCGAGGCGGTCGGACCACGGGGCGTCGGCCGCATTGCCGAGGATGGCTTCGACGAGGATCACGATGCGTGGGTCAGCTGAAGAAGTAGCGCTGGTTGAGCGAGATCGTGGTGAGCGGCTCGACCGTGGCGTGCCTGCCGTCGACGGTCACGGCGAAGGTCTCGGGATCGACGGCGATGTCGGGCGTGCCCGAGTTGCGGACCATGTCGCGCTTGCCGATCCTGCGTGTGTTGCGGACGGGCAGCACGTGGCGGTTGAGGCCCAGCCGCTCACCGATTCCCGACGCATGCGCGGCCTGCGACACGAAGGTGAAGCAGGTGTCGGGCACGCCGTAGCCGAACGCGCCGAACATCGGCCGGTAATACACGGGTTGCGGTGTGGGCAGCGAGGCGTTGGGATCACCCATCAGCGACCAGCTGATCACGCCGTTCTTGATCACCATCTTGGGTTTCGCGCCGAAGAATGCAGGATCCCACAGCACGAGGTCGGCGACCTTGCCCACCTCCACCGAGCCCAGCACGTGCGAGATGCCGTGCGCAATGGCGGGGTTGATCGTGATCTTGGCCACGTAGCGCAGCACGCGGAAGTTGTCGTTGCCGGAGGCGTCCTCGGGCAGCTTGCCGCGGCCGGTCTTCATCGCATCGGCGGTCTGGATCGTGCGCAGCCAGCACTCCCCGATGCGGCCCATCGCCTGCGAGTCGCTCGAGAACATGGAGATCACGCCCAGGTCGTGGAGCACGTTCTCGGCGGCGATGGTCTCCGCGCGGATGCGGCTTTCGGTGAAGGCCACGTCCGACGGGATATCGGGGGAGAGGTGGTGGCAGACCATGATCATGTCGTACAGCTCGGCCTGCGAATTGATGCCGTACGGCAGCGTGGGATTGGTGGACGAGGGCAGGACGTTGGGCAGCGCCGCGATGCGGATGATGTCGGGCGCATGGCCACCGCCCGAGCCTTCGGTGTGGAACGAGTGGATCGTGCGTCCCTCGAAGGCGTCGATCGTGTCTTCCACGAAGCCGGACTCGTTGAGCGTATCGGTATGGATGCACACCTGCACGTCCATCTCGTCGGCCACCGTCAACGCGGAGCGCAGCACCGCCGGCGTGGTGCCCCAGTCCTCGTGGCATTTGAAGCCCACCGCGCCGGCCTCGACCTGCTCGACGAGCGCCGCCTTGCCGTGGCCATGGCCCTTGCCGAGGATGCCCACGTTGACGGGCCAGCCTTCGAAGGCGCGCAGCATGGTGCGGATGTTGCCGGGACCCGGCGTGACGGTCGTGGCGCTCGACCCATCCGACGGGCCGGTGCCGCCCCCGATCAGCGTGGTCGTGCCGTTGGACAGCGCGGCCTGTGCCTGCTGCGGCGAGATGAAGTGGATGTGGGTGTCGATGCCGGCGGCCGTGAGGATCAGGTGCGAGCCGGAGATCGCGTCGGTGGCGAGGCCGCACTCGAGGCCGGGCGTGATGTCGTCCATCGTCTGCGAATTGCCCGCCTTGCCGATGCCGCAGATGCGGCCGTCCTTGATGCCGACGTCGGCCTTCACCACGCCCAGCACGGCGTCGATGATCGTCACGTTGGTGATCACGAGATCGGGAGCGCCGCCGGAGCGCGTGATCCGGTTGTCCATGCCCATGCCTTCGCGCATGCTCTTGCCGCCGCCGAAGACGATCTCGTCGCCGGGCTTGCCGCGCAGATCGCGCTCGATCTCCACGAAGAGGCCGGTGTCGCCCAGGCGGATGCGGTCGCCGGTGGTCGGGCCGAAGAGGCCCACGTATTCGTTGCGGGAGCTGATGGCCATCGATGCCTCCTGGCGGCGCGGACGCTAGCCGCGCTTCTTGCCGGACGTGGAAAGGAACCCGCGCTTCGTGGCGAGCGCAACCGCCTTGGCCTTGCGCGCGGCCGCATCCTTGCCGGCGGTCGCGCCGTCGACGAGATTGTTGAAGCCGTACACCGCCCGCTTGCCGCCGAACGGCACGAGCTTGACCTCGCGCTCGTCGCCGGGCTCGAAGCGCAGGGCCGTGGAGGCCGGGATGTTGAGATGCTGGCCGAAGGCCGCCGTGCGATCGAATTCGAGCGCGCGATTGACCTCGAAGAAGTGGAAGTGCGATCCCACCTGCACGGGACGATCGCCGGTGTTGCGCACCTTGACCACGGTGACCGGCAATTCCTCGTGATAGGGGACCCCTGCCTTGCTGCACACGTAGCCACCCAACGGGACCTTGGCCGTGGCCGGATCGACGTCGGCGGCCAGACTCGGGTACGACTTGACGCTTGCCATCGCATCGCTCCTTTGCGGAATTCGTTACTGGATGGGCGTGTGCACGGTCACGAGGCGGCTGCCGTCGGTGAACACTGCCTCGACCTGCACCATGGGGACGAGATCGGCGATCCCGTCCATCACATCGCTCTTCGTCAGCACCGTGCGCGCCTCGCGCGTGACCTCCTCGATCGTCTTGCCGGCGCGTGCGCCATCGAGCGCAGCGGCGGAGATCACCGCGACAGCTTCGGGATAGTTGAGCTTGATGCCCTTCGCTTTGCGCTTCAGGGCGACGTCGGCCATCATGTGGATGAGGAGCTTGTCGAACTCGCGTGGGGTGAGTTGCATCGCAGGTCTCCGTGACGCGTCGATGGCGCCACGAGGGCGGCGCTTCGAGGTTCGAAATGTGGGGACTTCGGCCCCGCACTATACTCAACGCGCGTCCACGCACACAAGTAAGCTTTGGGAGAAGGCGATTCGATGACTACGCAGGTTGGCATGCCTGCAGGGAGGCGGCGCTAGATGGCGGATGGAGCGCCCCCGGCCCCCCCACAGGTTTCGGATCGGACGATTCTCG
>CAZUGY010000015.1:34509-43609 GCA_964620265.1 uncultured Alcaligenaceae bacterium | reverse complement strand
CCGTGGTGGATCTCGTAGCGCTCCTGCAGGCCGCGCAGGATCGCGATGGTGGACTCCACGGAGGGCTCGCCGACGATCACCTTCTGGAAGCGGCGCTCGAGCGCGGCATCCTTCTCGACGTACTTGCGGTACTCGTCGAGCGTGGTGGCGCCCACGCAGTGCAGCTCGCCGCGGGCGAGCGCGGGTTTCAGCATGTTGCCGGCGTCGATGGCGCCTTCGGCCTTGCCGGCGCCGACCATCGTATGCAGCTCGTCGATGAAGACGATGGTCTTGCCTTCGTCGGCGGCGATGTCCTTCAGCACGGCCTTCAACCGTTCCTCGAACTCGCCGCGGTACTTGGCCCCCGCGAGCAGCGACGCCATGTCGAGCGAAAGCACGCGCTTGTTCTTGAGCGACTCGGGCACCTCGCCGTTGACGATGCGTTGCGCCAGGCCCTCGACGATGGCGGTCTTGCCCACGCCGGGCTCGCCGATCAGCACGGGATTGTTCTTGCTGCGCCGCTGCAGGATCTGGATCGTGCGGCGGATCTCGTCGTCGCGGCCGATCACGGGATCGAGCTTGCCTTCGCGGGCGCGGGCGGTGAGGTCGATGGTGTACTTGGTGAGCGCTTCGCGCTGGCCTTCGGCTTCCTGCGAGTCGACACCGCCGCCGCCACGCACGAGGGCGATGGCGTCTTCCAGCGGCTGCTTCTGCAAGCCCACTTCCTTCAAGAGGCGTCCGGTGTCGCCCTTGTCCTGCGTGAGGGCGAGGAGGAAGAGCTCGCTGCTGATGAACTGGTCGCCGCGCTTCACCGCTTCCTTGTCGGTGAGGTTCAGCAGGTTGTTCAGGTCGCGGGAGAGGCTGATCTCCCCGCCCGTGCCCTCGACCTTGGGCAGGCGCTCGAGCGAGGCCTTGAGCGCCGATTGCAGGCGCGGCAGCGGCACGCCGGCGCGCGCGAGGATCGATGCGGTGCCGCCATCCTGCTGCGCGAGGAGCGCGGCCAGGAGGTGCTGCGGCTCGATGAAGCCGTTGTCGTTGCCGAGTGCGAGGCTCTGGGCGTCGTTCAGTGCTTGCTGGAACTTGGTGGTGAGTTTGTCGAAGCGCATGGCGCGTCCTCGTGAGGGTTCGATTTGCCTCTCTAGATTGGGAAAGACCCCACGGTTTCAATAGGAATCGGTGGCCTGGGGCGTGGAAATTATGCAGCCATGGCGTGCTAGGATCGATCGTCTCCCGCCTGCCCCTGGTTCTTCCCCATGTCCGCACCATCCCCTTCCGCCGATCCCCCTCCGCCGCCGCGCGAGGCGACCTGGCTCGAGGTGATCCCGGTCGTACTGTCGAGCTTCTTCGGCATCCGCAAGGGCAAGTCGATGCAGCGCGATGTGGTCTCCATCCGTCCGCAGCAGGTGATCGTGGTGGGAATCGTGGCGGCCGCGCTCTTCGTGGTGTGCCTCGTGCTCTTCGTGCGCTTCGTGATCCGGGCCGCGGGCGCCTGACACCCGCTCGCGGTCAGGCAGTCACTGCCGCGACGGCCTCTGCCGCCAACTCGAGCTCCCGCTCCGTGGTCAGGATGTCGGGGCACAGCCGCAGGAAGCGCCCGCGCGCATCGGTCACGATGCCGCGCGCGGCGAGCGCGTCGCACCACGCCCGCGCGTGCGGCGAGACGATCGTCACGAAGGCGCCGCGATCCTCCGTTCCCCCCTTGGCCTCCACACCCGTGGACGCAAGCAACGCGAGCAGGCGCTGCTGCTGCGCGAGCGAATACGCCCGCACGCGCGCGACCCCGAGCGCTGCCAACAGCAGCTGGCCGGCGCGCGCCTGGTAGGCGGTGAGCACGGGCGGGGTGGATTCGAGGAAGGCGTCGCCTCCTTCGGCGAGTTGCGGCGGATCGGGACGCTCGTAGGCGAACGCATCGCGCTTGGCGAACCAGCCGATGTCGAGCGTGCGCAGCGACCCGTCGAGATGCCGGGGCGCGATGTACAGGAAGCACGCGCCCGGACCGCCGCGCAGGTACTTGTACGAGCCGCCCACCGCGAAGTCGACGTCGAGCGCGGCCACGTCCACCGGCAGCACGCCGAGCGAGTGGTAGACGTCCAGCAGCACGCGGCCGCCCGCGGCGTGGGTGGCCGCGACGATGTCGCGCAGGCGCGGGATGCGCTGTCCGGTATTGAAGATCACCTCGGAAATCACCACGAGATCGGCGCGCGTGCCGAGCGCGGCGATGATGGGGTCCGCCGCGTACTCGCCTTCGGCATCGGCCTCGACGAAGGCGAGCTCGATGCGGCCGCGGCGCGCGTATTCGCGCAGGATCACGTCGAGCGAGTCGAACTCGCCGCGGGTAGCCACCACGCGCGGAACGCCGTCGAAGGTATTGAGGATCGCGCGCAGGCCCTGTCCCGCGCTGGTTTTGGGGATCACGCAGTCGGAGCGCGGGGCATGCAGGAGCGCGGCGAGGCGCGCGCGAAAGGCGGCGATCTCGTCCATCCACGGCCCCCACGCCGCGCCCAGGTGCGCGTACCACGCGTCGATTCCCTCGCGCACATCCTCCCTGGTGGCGTCGAGCGGCC
Organism: uncultured Alcaligenaceae bacterium; assembly: GCA_964620265.1. Classification (GTDB taxonomy): domain Bacteria; phylum Pseudomonadota; class Gammaproteobacteria; order Burkholderiales; family Casimicrobiaceae; genus VBCG01. The sequence goes on along the minus strand of CAZUGY010000015.1, from coordinate 41,066 downwards.
GCCCCAACGAGTGATTGGCGAGGTAGATCCGCTCGCGGAAGTGCGCGCGCACGTCGCGGAAGAGCGGCGCGACGTGCTCGGCCACGCGCGCCTCGTCGAGCGGCGCGGACCCCAGGGCAGCCGCGGTCGCAGCGATGCTGTCGTGCGTCCCGGCCGCGTTCATGCACGGATTCTACTGAACGCCGCCGGCGACCTTGCCACGCGTCCGCCGGGCTGCGCCTTCAGGGGAGGCGCTCCTCGCGCTACGCGTACCTGCGCGGTCGTGCCGGGTCATGCTGCGCGCTGCGATCCTTGTCGGTGCGAACGCACTGCGCCCAAGCCATGTCCACAGGGCACCCACATCGCGCGCAGCGCCGCTCACGCGTACCTCGCGCGTCGCGAGGACTTCCTTCGGATCCCGGTCGCCGGTCCACACGTCGGTCAGCGCCAGCACCGAGGCATCGACGATCAGGGTGAGCTCGTGTCCCGGATCGTCGCGGCACAGGTCGGCGCTGCCGTGCTCGACCACCAGCCACCATAGCCGTTCCCCGGCGCGTGCGCCCGAGAAGCGGAAGTGGATCACCACGCGTCGATCGGGCGGAAAGGCGTCGATCTGCGCGAACCGCCGGAGGTCCCACATGAGGAAGCCCGCGTCGAGCTGCTCACGGCGCAGGCGGCTGCCGATCCAGCGCGCGCCCCAGTGGCCGAGCGCCAGCACGATGGGGCGCAACTCCTCGCCGGCAGCGGTGAGCCGGTACTCGAACGTCGTTCCCGTCTGCCTGCGCTCGACCACGCCGATCGCCTCGAGCTTGCGCAAGCGCTGGGCAAGGAGCGTGGGGGACATCCGCGGTACGCCGCGCCGGATGTCGTTGAAGCGCGTGCTGCCGCAGAGGAGCTCGCGCACCACCAGAGGTGTCCAGCGCTCGCCGAACACTTCCGCGCCGCGCGCCACCGTGCAGAACTGGCCGTAGTCGATCATGCCCTGATCCTACGCACCATCGGCCCGCCGTACCAGTACAGAAAACGGACTAGCGCCGGGCGCCACACGGCGCGAGGCTTGCGGCTCCATTCACCCCGAGGAGCATTCCCATGGAAGCGAGCGCAACCTTCGATGCAGCCAGGTTCAAGGCGACCACGCGCGCCCAGTGGCAGGCAGCGGCTCCCGCGTGGCACCGCTGGGGACCCTTCATCGGTAGCTGGCTCCACGATGCGACTGAGACGATGCTCGACCTCGCGCACATTCGGCCCGGCAGCCGCGTGCTGGACATTGCCGCCGGGGCGGGCGAGCAAACCCTGCGCGCCGCGCGGCGCGCCGGCCCGGGCGGTCGCGTGCTCGCCACCGATATCGCGCCCGCGCTCCTCGACCGCGCGGCGGCCGACGCGGCCGCGGAAGGACTGTGCATCGAGACGCGGGAGCTCGATGGCGAGGCGCTCGCGGAACTGCCCGCCGCGACGTTCGATGCAGCGGTGAGCCGCGTGGGGCTCATCTATTTCCCGGACCAGCAACGCGCGCTCGCCGGCATCCGGCACGCCCTCGTGCCCGGTGGACGCATCGCCGCCGTCGTGTACTCGACGCCCGAGCAAAACCAATTCTTCTCGATCCCGGTACGGATCATCCGCGAACGCGCCAAGCTGCCACCGCCGCTGCCCGGGCAACCGGGGCCCTTCTCGCTGGGAGGCGCCGGCGTGCTTCATGACACGCTGTCGCGCGCGGGATTCCGCGACATCGAGGTGCGGGCGGTACCTTCGCCGGTGCGCCTGCCGAGCGCGGCCGAGTGCGTTCGTTTCGAGCGCGAGTCGTTCGGCGCGTTGCATCAGATGATGAGCGCGCTGTCCGATGCGGAGAAAGCGCAGACATGGACGGCCATCGAGGAGGCGCTGCGCGCGTTCGAGACCACGGACGGGTTCGCCGGCCCGTGCGAGATGCTCGTCGGGGCCGGGACCCGATGACGCTCAGGTTCCGATCACGGTCCGGACGTCGATCAGCTCGGGAAAGAACGCGCGGTCGAGCGCGCGCTTGAGATACGTGACGCCGGAGGAGCCACCGGTGCCCGTCTTGTGGCCGATGATGCGCTCCACCGTCTTCATGTGGCGGAAGCGCCAGAGCTGGAAGCTCTCTTCCATGTCGACCAGCTTCTCGCACATGTCGTAGGCATCCCACCATTGCTCGGGCGCGTCGTAGATGATCTTGAACACCCCCACGAGCTCGGCATTGCGCTCGTAGGGTTGCGTGAAGTCGCGGTCGAGGCAGGCCGCGGGCACGGGCAGGCCACGGCGCGCGAGATGGCGCAGGAACTCGTCGTAGAGCGACGGTGCACGCAAGAGCGACATGAGCCATTCGAACACCGGCGCATCGTGCCGAAATGCCTCGATCGTGCCGGCATGCTTGCTGCCCAGCAGGAACTCGATGGCGCGATACTGCGCCGACTGGAAGCCCGACGACGAGCCGAGCGACGGGCGGAACGCGTCGTACTCCGACGGGGTCAGCGTCTCGAGCACCGCCCACTGCTCGAAGAGCTGCTTCTGGATGAGCTTGACCCGCGCGAGGATCTTGAAGCACGGCTCGAGGCGATCGTTGCGCACGTGGGCGACGGCCGCGGTGAGCTCGTGGATCATGAGCTTCATCCACAGCTCGGACACCTGGTGCTGGATGATGAAGAGCATCTCGTCGTGCCGCGGCGCCCGGCCGTCGGTACCGGACAGCGGTGATTGCGCCGCCAGCAGGCGATCGAGGCGGAGGTACCCGCCGTAGGTCAGGCGATCGGCGAGGTCGGTGACGATGCCCGGTTCGAGATCGTGCGTGGCCATGGAATGTCCTCGAGCGCTCGCACGCTGCGTGAGGCTCGCGCGTTGCGCAATCCGAGTATACGCGCGCGGTTTGCTACCATCGCAGCCCATGCTCCGGCTTCACGGCCTCGTCGTCATCGCCTGCTCGCTCGTGCTCGTCGCGTGCAGCGAGACCGCCACCACGAAGCGCAAGGTGGCGCTGGCGGAGTGCCGCGTGCCGCGCGTGGCCACGGCCGCGCAATGCGCAACACTCGAGGTTCCCGAGGATCGCGGCAAGCCCGACGGCCGCAGGATCGGGATCTTTGCCGCGGTCTTTCCCGCCAATACCGCCTCGCCCGCCGCCGACCCGCTGGTGATCCTCGCCGGCGGGCCGGGACAGGCCGCGTCCAACCTGGGCTTCTTCGCCGAGCGGCTGACGGAAGTTCGCCGCACGCGCGACGTCGTGCTCATCGACCAGCGCGGCACGGGCCGCTCCGCGCCGCTCACCTGCACGGCCTTCCGCCCCGCGGAGGACGACGTCTTCGAGACCGATCCGCTGCCGCGCGCCCGCGCCTGCCTCGACGAGCTGAAGGCGGCGGGCGTGGATCCCGCGCAATACACCACCACGGCGTGGATCGCCGACCTCGAGGCGATGCGCGAGGCGCTGGGTTACGAGAAGTGGAACCTGTGGGGCGGCAGCTACGGCACGCGGGTCGCGCAGGAATACGTGCGCCGGCATCGCGATCGCGTCCGCACGATCGTGCTGGACGGCGTGGCGCCGCCGCGCATGATCGTCCCGCTCGACATCTGGGTCACGCGCGAGGAAGCATTCAATGCGCTCGTCGCGGCATGCAAGGCGAGCCCGTCGTGCGCGAAGGCGCATCCGGACATCGCCGGCACGCTGCGCGACATCGAGGCATCGCTCGGCCCGGAGGGGCGCGAGATGGAAGTGACCGATCCCGCGACCGGCGCGCCACGCACGCTGCGCGTGACCTTCGACCTCGTGCTCGCGGCCTTGCAGCCGCTCGCCTACGCGGCGGAATCCGCGGTGCTGCTGCCCGAGCTGCTCGCGCTCGCGGCACGTGGCGAGGTCGGGCCGCTGCTGGCGGCGTTCCCCACGCCCTCGCCCACGCAGCCGCAGGCGATGAATGCCGCGCTGCTCTTCTCGGTGATCTGCGCCGAGGATGCGCCGCGCATCGACCCCGCCGCGGCGGAAAGATTGCTGGCACCGTTGCCCACGCGCGTGCTCGCCGAACGCACGCTCGGCGTGTGCGGCGTGTGGCCCCGCGGTACGGCGCCGGCCGACCTCGCCACACCCCTCGTGAGCGATGTGCCGGCGTTGCTCCTGTCCGGCGGCATGGATCCCGTCACGCCGCCGGCCTACGGAACGGAAGTGGCCAGGGGCCTCGCGCGCAGCCGCCACCTCATCGCGCCGGGCTACGGCCACATCGTGTCGGTGCACGCCTGCGGCCCGCGCCTGCTGGCGAAGTTCGTGGCGGATGCCGATGCCGCACAACTGTCCGAAAGCTGCGTCACGCATTTCGAGAAGAGCACGCCGCCGCCGCTGTGGTCCAACCTGCTGGTGCCGCGCCCATGATCCGCGTCGAGAACGTGTCGAAGGCCTTCGGCACGAAGAAGCCCGTGCAGGCGGTGCGCGAGGTGTCGTTCGTGGCGCCCGACGGCGCGATCACGGGGCTTTTGGGTCCCAACGGCGCCGGCAAGACCACGCTGCTGCGTATCCTCGGCACGCTCGTCGTACCCGATAGCGGCAAGGCGACCGTCGACGACCTCGACGTGACCGTCGACCGCTTCGCCGTGCGCGAGCGCATCGGCGTGCTCTCCGATGCCCGCGGCCTGTATCCGCGCCTCACGGCGCGCGAGAACATCCGCTACTACGGCGCGCTGCACGGCCTGTCGGGCAAGCACCTCGACGCGCGCATCGACACCCTCGTCGACACCCTGGGACTCGCGCCGGTCGCCAACCGCCGCACGGAAGGCTTTTCGCAGGGCGAGAAGATGAAGGTCGCGATCGCCCGCGCGCTGGTGCACGACCCGCACACCGTGCTGCTCGACGAGCCCACCAACGGCCTCGACATCATGAGCGTGCGCGCGCTGCGCGAGCAGCTTCGCGCATTGCGCGCCGCCGGCAAGTGCCTGCTCTTCTCCTCGCACGTGATGCAGGAGGTCGCGGCGCTGTGCGACCGCATCGTGATCCTCACCCACGGCAAGGTGATCGCGGAAGGCACCGCCACCGACGTGCTCGCGTGGAGCGGCGCGGCCACGCTCGAGGATGCCTTCGTGACGCTGATCGGCAGCGGCGAGGGGCTCGCGGCGTGACCGTGCGCGCCCGTGCCACCCGCGGATCGGGGCGTCCCGGCGCGCGATCGCGTGCACGTCACGGCCGGGCCGCAAGGCGTTGCCGATGAGTGCCGCGGGGCGCATCGCCACCATCGCGTCGAAGGAAGTGCGCGATACCGCGCGCGACCGGCGCACGCTGCTCGTGCTGCTGCTCACCGCCGTGGCGGCCGGCCCCGTCTTCCTCTTCCTCATCTTCAACCTGATCGCGCGGCAGGCGGACCGTGCGCGCGAGATCGAGCTGCCGGTGGTGAACATCGCGCAGGCGCCCGCGCTCGCCGACTTCCTGGCCCGCAACCAGGTACGGTTGCGCGACGCGCCCGCGGACTACGAGGCGAAGCTGCGCGCCGGCGACCTCGACGTGGTGCTCGTGATCGATGCCGACTTCGCGGCCGACGTCGACGCCGGGCGGCAGGGGATCGTGCGCGTCGTGGCCGATCGCTCGCGCGACCGCGCACGCACGCCGGTCGCGCAGGTCGAGTCGTTGCTGCGTGGCTACAACCGGCTGTGGGGCGGGCAGCGGCTGCTGTTGCGCGGCATCGCGCCGAGCGTGGGCGATCCCCTGCGCATCGACGACGTGGACCTCGCCACGCCGCAGCAGTCGGGCGCGCTCATCCTCTTCCTCGTCGCCTACTACGCGCTCATCGGCGCCTTCATGGGCGGCATGGCCGTGGCGCTCGACATCACGGCCGGGGAACGCGAGCGGCAGTCGCTGGAGCCGCTCCTCATGACGCCCGCGCGGCCGCTCGAGCTCGTGCTCGGCAAGTGGATCGCGGTGGCGATCGTGAATGCGCTCGTGGTGCTGGTGACGCTGGCGGGCTTCTATCTCACGCTCGCCTACGCGCCGCTTCCGGCGGTGGGCATGCCGTTCCTGTTCGGCGCGCAGGAGCTCGGCCGCTTCCTCGCGGTGATGGTGCCGCTCGTGCTGATGATGCCCGCGATCCTGCTCTACGTGGGCAGCCGCGCCCGCACCTACAAGGAGGCGCAGGCCAACATCTCGCTGCTGATGTTCGTGGCGTCGATCGTGCCGGCGGTGCAGATCTTCACACAGCACCGCGAGCCCGCGTGGCTCCCGCTGGTGCCGGTGAGCGGGCAGTACTCGCTCCTGCGCCGCGTGCTGCGTGGCGAGGACATTCCACCGCTCGACCTGGTGCTCTCCTACGTCGTGCCCACGCTCGTCATCGTGCTGGCGTTGGCCGCCGTGGCGCGGCTCCTGTCGCGCGAGTCGGCGCTGGCGGGGAAGTAGCGGACGTCGCCCGAGTCGGCGCGGGCAGCGACGCGACGGGCGGTTGCGCCGCGGGGCCGCCCGGCTTCAGGAGATTGGCCCACGCGGTCCGCTGCGAGGCGATCACCGAGCCGAAATGCTCGGGCTTCTGCGCGGGAACCGCTTCCATCGCAAGCCTGCGCACCGCCTCGCGGAAGGCCTCGGTCGCCTCGAGCTCGCGCATCTCGACCGA
>CAZUGY010000015.1:0-34409 GCA_964620265.1 uncultured Alcaligenaceae bacterium | reverse complement strand
GTCAGGACCTCATCCCAATTGACGGATCACGAGCAGCGGCGGCTGCCGCGAGGCGCCGCGCGTAGCGAGCCAGCCCGCCAGCGTGACCGCGACGGCGCCGCCCACGATCCCGTACACCCACACCATGGCGTTGGGCACGAACGGGAACTTGAAGACGAACTCGGCGAGCGCCCAGCCGATGGCCGTCGCCCCGGCCGCGGCGACGAGCCCCGCGATGGCGCCGAGCAGCAGGAACTCCGCCACCTGCGCCGCCGCGAGCTGGCGCCGCGACGCGCCCAGCGTGCGCAGGATCGCGGCGTCGAACTTGCGCTCGTCCTGCGTGGCGGCGATGGCCGCCTGCAGCACGAGCAGCCCGCCGGCAAGCGTGAAGAGGAACACGAACTCCACGGCGCGCGACACGTGCTCCATGATGCCCTGCACCTGGCGCACGATCTCGCCGATGTCGATCGCGAGGATGTTGGGATGCTTCTGCACGAGCGCCGGCAGCCACGCGCCGTTGTTGCCGTCGGGCGCGCGGAAGGCCGCGATGTACGTGGCCGGCATGTCCTGCAGCGGCCCGGGCGGCATGAGTGCAAAGAAGTTGACGCGGAAGCTGTCCCAGTCGACCTTGCGCAGGCTCGTCACCTTCGCGGACACGCGATTGCCCGCGATGTCGAACGTGAGCGTGTCCCCGACGTTCACGCCGAGCGTGTCGGCGATGCCGTCCTCGAGCGACATGCCGGCGTCCTCCGGCGTGCTCGTGGCGGTCCAGAATGCGCCCCGCGTGACGCGATTGCCCGCCGGCAGCGCTTCCGCCCAGGAGAGATTGAATTCGCGCTCCGCGAGGCGGCGCGCACGCGTGTCCGCGAACTTCTTCGTATCGAGCTCGGTGCCGTTCACCTCCACGAGGCGCCCGCGCACCATCGGGCGGAACGTCACGTCGGCGCCCACGCCCTTCGCGAGCTGCGCGCGCGCATCGTCGACCTGCTCGGGCAGCACGTTGACGAGGAACTGGTTGGGCGCGTCGGGCGGCAGGCTCGCGCGCCAGTTGCGCATCATGTCGCCGCGCACGACGGTGAGCAGCAGGAGCGCCATGAGACCCAGCGCGAGCGCGCCGATCTGCAGGCTCGAGGCGAAGGCGCGCCGCCGCAGGTTGGCAAGCCCGAAGCGCCACGTCACGCCCTTCTGCGGAAGTCGCCGCAACAGCGCGAGCACGCCGAAGGCCGCGGCGGCGGCCACCACGAGCAGGCCCGCCACGCCGCCCACCATGATGAGTCCCGCCTGTGCCTCGCGCGCCTGCACGCCGATGAGGATCGCGATGGTGAGCGCGCCCGCGGCGTAGGCCACGAGCGCGCTCGTCTTCGGCCGCGGCAGGTCGCGGCGCAGCACGCGCAGCGGCGGCACCTGCGCGAGCGTGACGAGCGGCGGCAGCGCGAAGCCGAGGAGCAGCAGCACGCCGGTGGCGAACGCGCCCACGCCCGGCATCGCCGTCACGGGCGGGAGCTCGGAGGCGAACACCGTCGCCAGGAGCCGCACGAGGAGCTCCTGCCCCACGAGCGCCACCACCACGCCCACCGCGCACGCCACGATGCCCAGCACGAGGAACTGTACGAAGAAAAGCGTGAGCGTCTGCGCAAAGCCCGCGCCGAAGCAACGCAGCATCGCCGCCGCATCGAGATGCCGCGTGAGGTAGCGCGACGCGGCCAGCGCGATGGCCACCGCCGCGAGCAGCACTGCGACGAGCGCCGCGAGCCCGACGAACTTCTCCGCGCGCTCCAACGCCTGCCGTACCTCGGGACGCAGGTCGCGCACGTTCTCCACGCGCTGCCCCGCCTTCACTTCGCCATCGAGCCACGTGCGGAAGCCCGCGAGCGCATCGCGGCCCGTGTTGTCCGCCACGAGGAGCCGGTACGTGGCGCGATTGCCGGGGGTGAGCAGATTGGTGGCGGGAACGTCGTCGAGGTTGAGCAGCAGTTTGGGTCCGAGCGCGAACACGATCCCGGCCACCTCCGGCTCCTGCTGCACGATGCCCGTGACCGTGAGCGTGGCATCGCCCACCGTGATGCGATCGCCGAGCGCGACCCCCAGGCGATCGGCCAGGCGCGTATCGGGCCAGGCTTCGCCGCGCCCGGGAATGCCGGTGGCCACGCGCCCCTGCGGCCTGCCGGGCTCCGCCAGCACCACTTCGCCGCGCAGCGGATATCCGGCGCCGATGGCCTTCACGTCGGTGAGGATCGCCGCGGCGTCGGGCGCGGCGTCGGGTGGCGGCGGGACCATGCTGTTGAAGCGGATGACCGGCGAGGTCACCAGACCGCGCCGCACGGCCTCTTCCGCGAACGATGCGGGCAGCGCACGATCGCCCGACACGAGCACGTCACCGCCCAGCAGGAGGTTGGCCTGCCGCGTGAGCGCGCCCTTCACGCGATCGGCGAAGAAGCCGACCGTGCCCACGCTGCCCACCGCGAGGATGAGTGCGGCCACGAGCACGCGCAACTCGCCCGCGCGCCAGTCGCGGCGCAGGAGGCGCAGGGCAAGGCGGAGCGTGCGCATCGGCATCGAGCCTTACGCGGCCACGCGCTCGTCGGCCACGAGCTTGCCCGACGCGAGGGACAGGCGCCGCGCACAGCGGCTGGCGAGCGCCAGGTCGTGCGTGACGAGCACGAGGGTGGTGCCGTGCTCGCGATTGAGGCGGAACATGAGGTCGGCCACTTCCAGGCCGGTGGCGCCGTCGAGGTTGCCGGTGGGCTCGTCGGCCATGAGGAGCTTGGGCTCGCCCGCGAAGGCGCGCGCGATGGCCACGCGCTGCTGCTCGCCGCCCGACAGTTGTCGCGGATAGTGCGTGACGCGCTTGCCGAGTCCCACGCGGTCGAGCCACGTGCGCGCCTTGCCTTCGGGATCGGCAGCGTCGGCGAGCTCGAGCGGCAGCATCACGTTCTCGAGCGCGGTCAGCGCGGGCAGAAGCTGGAACGACTGGAACACGAAGCCCAGCAGGCGCTGGCGCAGCGCCGCGCGCGCATCCTCGTCCAGCGTGGAGAGCGCGTGGCCGTCGACGTGGACCTCGCCGGAGGTGGGCTGGTCGAGGCCCGCCATGAGGCCCAATAGCGTCGTCTTGCCGGAACCGGAGGCACCCACGATGGCGATGGTGTCCCCGGGCTCCACGGCGAACGAAACGCCCTCGAGGATGGTCAATGGATCGTCGCCGCTGCGCACGACCTTGGTGAGCGCCTGCGCGCGGAGGATCGATTCGGTCATCGGGACGTGCGACAGTGGGGAAGGCACGAAAGTGCCCGGCAGGCATGACGTGCGGCCCGGATCGGGCGAAAACAAGGGCGGGAGACGGTGGAAGACCCGAACGCCCGCGCATTGTAGCGTGCGCGCCACCGCCGGCCCGCAAGCACGCAGACCGTCGACAAGCACCCTGCTGCAGGTTCCGATCCCTTGCCCGTAGAATGCCCGCCATGTTGCATCCTTCCCCCCTGTACCGGCTCCTGTTCCTCCTTCTCGCCACGCTGCTCTCCGGGACAACGCTGCCCGCGGTGGCCCAGGGCGCCAATGCTCCGCTGCTCCTCGTGGTCGGCGATTCGATCTCGGCGGGCTACGGCCTCGCCAAGGGCCAGGTATGGGTCGACCTCCTCGCGCAGCGGCTCGCCGCCGAGGGCTATCGGCATCGTGTGGTCAATGCGTCGATCAGCGGCGACACGACTGCGGGTGGACGCGCGCGCCTGCCGCAGCTCCTCGCCCAGCACAAGCCCGCCGTGGTCATCATCGAGCTCGGCGGCAACGACGCGCTGCGCGGCGGACGCTTGGCCACGTCGCGCGGGAACCTCGATGCGATGGTCAAGGCGGCGCAGGGCGCCGGTGCGAAGGTCATGCTGGTGGGCATGGAGATCCCGCCCAACTACGGGCCCGCCTACGCGCGCGAGTTCCGCGAGATGTACACGACCGTGGCGCGCGAGCGCAAGGTGCCGCTCGTGCCCACGTTCTTCGCGGGCTTCGGCGAAGACCTGTCGCTCTTCCAGCCGGATCGCATCCACCCCACCGCGGAGGCGCAGGCGCGGCTGCTCGCCAATGTGTGGCCCACGCTGGCGCCGCTGTTGCGCGCCAAGTGACCGTGCCGGGCCGGCCCGCGTGCAAACACCTCCCACGACGCGAACCTTGATCCCATGAACGCGCCGGTCTTCGTGCCCTCCACGCAGGTCGGTGTCGACGCGCTGCCGTCCTACGCCGACCGCATCGACGTGCGCTCACCCTCCGAGTTCGCGCAGGACCGCATCCCGGGCGCGGTGAACTGGCCCGTCCTCGACGATGCGCAGCGCGCGCTCGTGGGCACGCTGCATGCGCGCGAAGGCGGCTTCGCCGCCAAGCGCATGGGCGCGGCGCTCGTCGCCCGCAACATCGCCACCACGCTGGAGACGCACTGCAGCGACAAGCCGCGCGACTGGGCGCCGCTCGTGTACTGCTGGCGCGGCGGCAAGCGCAGCGCCTCGCTCGTGCACATCCTGCGCGAGATCGGCTGGCGCGCCGTGCAGCTTCAAGGCGGCTACCAGACGTTCCGCCGGCACGTGAATGCGCAACTCGTCGCGCTGCCGGCGCGCCTGCGCTTCGTCGTGGTGTGCGGCCTCACGGGCTCGGGCAAGAGCCGCCTCCTCGATGCGCTGCACGACGCCGGTGCGCAGGTGCTCGACCTCGAGCGCATCGCGCATCACCGCGGGTCGCTCCTGGGCGACCGGCCCGATGGCGCGCAACCCACGCAGAAGGCCTTCGATACCGAGGTCGCGCGCGTGCTCGAGCGCTGCGATCCCGCGCGGCCCGTGTTCGTGGAATCGGAGAGCCGGCGGATCGGCACGATCCAGGTGGGCGACGCCCTGCTGGCGGCGATGCGCGAGGCCGAGTGCCTGCGGCTCGCCACGCCGCAGCCGTTGCGCGTGGCGCACCTCATGGACGAGTACGCGCACTTCCTGCGCGACCCCGAGGCGCTCGCCGCGCGCCTCGACCGCCTGGTGCAACTGCACGGGCACAAGACGATCGAGCGCTGGAACGACGCCGCGCGCGCCGGGGAATTCACGACACTCGTCGACGAGCTCCTCGCGCGTCATTACGACCCCAGCTATTCGCGCTCGCTCCTCGGCAACTTTCCGCGCAGCGCGCAGGCGCGGACCTTCACGCCGCGCGCGATCGACGACGCGTCGTGGCAAGCGCTCGCGCTGGAGATCCTCGCCGCCGTGGAGCCGGCCGAGGCCAGGCCGGCCGCTGCCACGACATCACCGGAACCCTCGCCATGACCCATGCCTTTCGCATCGTGAACGTGTTCGCCGAAAGCCCGCTCGCCGGCAATCCGCTGTGCGTGTTCGAGGATGGCCGCGGCCTCACCGATGCCACGATGCAGGCCCTGGCGCTGCAATTCAACCTGTCCGAGACGACCTTCATCCTGCCGTCGCCAGCCGGCACGGCACGCGTGCGCATCTTCACGCCCACCTTCGAGATGCCGTTCGCCGGCCATCCCACGCTCGGCACCGCGCACGTCGTGCGCGACCTGATGAATGCGGGCGACGCGGTCACCCTCGACATGAAGGCAGGACTCATCCCCGTCCGCGCGGCCGGCGACGTGTGGACGCTGTCGGCCCATGCGCCGAAGCATCGCGCGCCCACCGCATCGTCCGCCGATCTCGCCGCCATGCTCGGCTTGCAGCCGTCGGATATCGGCGGCACACCGCTGTGGGTGGACACCGGCGCCGAGCAGCTCGTGATCCCGCTGGCATCGTTCGACGTCGTACGCCGCGCCGCCCCCCGGGCCGACGCCCTGCTCGCCCACGGCAGCAACGGCACGCGCGCCATGGCGTATCTCTTCGCGCGCGAAGGCGATCGCGTGCTTGCGCGCTTCTTCTTTCCCAAGCACGGCGCCGTGCTGGAGGATCCGGGCACGGGATCGGCGTGCGCGAACCTGGGCGGCTGGCTCATCGCCACCGGCGCCACGCTCCCGCAGCGCCTGTCCATCGACCAGGGCGAGGCCGTGGGTCGCCCCTGCCGGCTGGGGCTCGAGGTCACGGCGACGGGCGCAATCGAGGTGTCCGGACGCGTCATCGAGATCGGCCGGGGCACGGTCGACGTGTAGCACGCGCCGGCGCCGGCGGGATCCCGGGCGATCCGCCGTACGCGCCCGGCTTCCGCCACGTGTGCGCCACCACATCTTTCTGTCGAGAACTGCGACAAATTCCGCCCAGGGACGTGTGTACAGTCCCAAGCAGGCCCCGATGACAGGGCCGTGGTCCATTCGAACGGACGCAACTTTCGCAACCCGAGGGAGAAGGACGATGAGAACGATGAGGATGTCGGTGTCTGCCTGCGTGAGTCTCGTGGCACTGTGCATCGCATGTGCGGGCGGCGCCTTCGCGCAAACGACCAAGAGCATCGACGTGAAAACGTTCGAGATCCTCTCGGTCGACGGCAATCACATGGTGGTCCGCGATGCCTCCGGCACCCGCGAGCTGACCGTACCCGAGGATTTCCGCTTCACGGTCGACGGCAAGGAGCTGTCGGTCCGCGACCTCACGGCCGGGATGAAGGGCACGGCCACGATCACCACCACGGTGACCTCCAAGCCCGTGGTCGTGACCGAGGTGAAGCAAGGCCAGGTGATGCGTGCCTCGGACCTTTCCATCACCGTGCGCGAAGGCGACAACTACAATCGCTACACGCAGGGAAGCCTGGATGCGCGCCACGTGCAGATCTACCGCGACGGCAAGCCGGTGCGCATGGCCGACCTGCGCAAGGGCGACACCCTCACGGCGGTGATCGTCTCCGAGCAGGCACCCGTCACGCTCACCCAGCAGGAAGTGCAGGCGACGCTCGACGAGGACAAGGCGGGCACGCCCGCCACCCCGGCGGCGACGCCGCCCACGCAGGTCGCCGCAGCACCGGCTGCCGCTGCCGCGCCGGCCGCCCCGGCGCCCGCGCCGGCCGCCGCAGCACCCGCACCCGAGGCCAGCTCGGGCATCGGCATGTGGGGGTGGCTCATCCTCGCCCTGCTCGTGATCGTCGCGCTGTTCCTCGTCTTCCGCGGACGCCGCAGCACCTGACGCGCACGCCGCAAGCGCCCGATGCTGCCACCCGCACGACCGGGGTGGCGCGTCGGCGCGGGAAGCGCACCCCCGCGCGCATCTGCGCTACGATGCCGCGATGCACCTTATCGCGGCATTCCTGCTGCTCGGCATCGCCGGCGTGCTCGGCGCACATCCCGGAGGGCATGCTTCCGCGCCCGCGGCCGAGCGCATGCGTACGGCGGCCGAAAGGGTCATCGCCTCATTGCCGCCCGCCGCGCGCGAGAAGGTCGCGCGCCCCTTCGACGATCCCGATCGCCTCGACTGGCACTACACGCCGCGCAGCCGCAACGGCGTGGCGCTCAAGGAGCTCGATGCGAGGGGCCGCGAAGCGGTACATGCGCTGCTGAAAACCGCGCTCTCGGCGCCGGGCTACGGCAAGGTCGTCAACATCATCGAGCTCGAGCTCGTGCTGCGCGAGATGGAAACCTTCGGCGCGCTGATGCGCGATCCCGAGCGCTACCACCTCACGATCTACGGCGCACCCAGCCAGACGGCCGCCTGGGGCTGGCGCTTCGAGGGCCATCACCTGTCGCTCAATTTCACGCTCGCGGGCGACCACATGGCCGTGGACACGCCGAGCTTCATGGGGGCGAATCCGGCGCGGGTGCCGAGCGGTCCCAAGGCCGGCCAGCGCGTGCTGGCGGCGGAGGAGGACGAGGCGCGGGCGCTCCTGGCTTCGCTCACCGCTGCGCAACGCAAGACCGCCGTGTTCGAGTCGCGTACGTTCGGCGAGATCGTCACCGGCAATGCGGCCAAGGTCGATCCGCTCGCGCCCGTGGGCCTTGCCGCGGCCGAGATGACCGAGGCGCAGCGCGCACAGCTCCTGAAGCTCGTCGAGGTCTACGCCCGCACGTTCGAGGCGGGACTCGCCGACGCGCGCATCGCCCGCGTCCGCGACGGCGGCATCGAGCAGATCCGCTTCGGCTGGGCGGGCAGCACCGAGCGCGGCAAGCCGCACTACTACCGCGTGCAGGGGCCGCTCTTCCTCATCGAGTACGACTCGTCGCAGAACAACGGCAACCACATCCACTCGGTGTGGCGCGACTTCAACGGCGACTTCGGCCGCGATCTCCTGCGCGAGCACTACGAGAGCGCGAAGGGGACGGGACACCGGCACTAGCAACTCGAGCGGCGGCGCGCCGTTGTCGAAGATCGTCCTGGAAGACGAACCGGTTGCAGTCTTGAAGCGCTCCCGTGGAGCCTGCCGGCGGGATCGCATTTTTTGGAATAAGCATCGTACAAGACCGTCTTTGCCAAAAGCCGGGGCGAGCCACAACATGCGGGGGACCAACAAGACGCAGAAAGCCGTCCCCATGAACCTTCCCCTCAGAACACTCCTCCTTCCCGCGCTGCTAGCAGGTGCGTTGAGCGTCCCGGTGGCGCAGGCGCAGGAGAGGACGCTCCTCAACGCGTCCTACGACGTCGCGCGCGAGCTCTTCGCCGCCATCAATCCGAAGTTCATCGAGCACTGGAAGCGAACCACCGGCGAATCCATCAAGATCGACCAGTCGTTCGCCGGTACCTCCCGCCAGGCGCAGGACATCATCCAGGGGAAGCAGGTCGACACCGTCACGTTCAACCAGGTCACCGACATCGACGTGCTCGTCAAGCGCGGGCTGGTGGCGCCCGACTGGACGAAGAAATTCCCCAACAACGCCTCGCCCTACTACAGCACCACCGCCTTCCTGGTGCGCAAGGGCAACCCCAAGAACATCCGCGACTGGGACGACCTCGCGCGCAGCGACGTGAAGCTCGTGTTCCCCAACCCGAAGACGTCGGGCAACGCGCGCTACACCTACCTCGGTGCCTGGCTCTACGCCAACGAGAAGTTCAAGGGCAACGAGGCGCAGATCAAGGACTTCGTGGCCAAGGTGCTGCGCAACGTCGAGAGCTTCCCCACCGGCGGCCGTGGTGCCACGGTGGCGTTCGCCACCAACGGCCAGGGCGACGTCCTGCTGTCGTTCGAATCCGAAGTCATCAACATCGCCAAGGAGGCGGAGTTCAGGGCGCACGGATTCGAGGTGGTGATCCCGCCCGTGAGCGTGCTGGCCGAATTTCCGGTGGCGGTCGTCGACAAGGTGGTCGATGCCAAGGGCACCCGCAACGTGGCCACGGCCTACCTGCAATACGAATACAGCCGGGAGATCCAGCAGCTCCTGACCACCTTCAACTACCGCGTGCACGACCCCGAAGTCGTGAAGGCCACGGCGGCCCAGTTCGCCCAGGTTCGCCTCATCGATCCGACGAAGGTGCTGGGGAGCTGGGATAGGATCACCGAAGTCCATTTCGCCGCCAACGCCACCCTGGACCAGTTGCTGGGCCAGCGGCAATAGCTCACCCGTTCGAAGCCAGGCCCGCCAGCTCCGGCGATGCCGGTGCGATGCCGTGCCCGACGAGGGCGCGGCATCGCCGCTTGCGGTCTGAAAAGACCTTCGCGCGCACCGGCCCTTCGACCCTCGACGTGGAAACCACTGCGCAGCGCCGGCCCCCGCGGGCCTGGCGCTTCCGCCAGCCCTCGGTGTTCCCGGGGTTCTGGACGAGCTTCGGATTCAGCGTGGTGTACGTCGTGGTCGTGATCCTGTTTCCGATCTCCGGCCTGCTCGCCTACGTGAGCGAAATGACGTGGGCCGACTACTGGCGCGCCATCTCGGATCCGCGCGTCGTCGCAAGCTACCGGGTCACCGTCAGCGCCGCGTTCCATTCGACCATCGCGGCGGTCCTGATCGGCCTGCTGTTCGCCTGGAACATCGAGCGCTACGACTTCCCGGGACGGCGCCTGCTGGATGCGCTGGTCGACCTGCCCTTCGCGCTGCCCACGGCCGTGGCGGGGCTCACGCTTTCCGTGCTGCTCGCCCCCGGCGGCTGGCTGGGACAGTTCCTGGCGCCGCTCGGGATCAAGGTCGCCTACGCCTATCCCGGGCTCGTGGTGGCGATGACGTTCACGAGCCTGCCGTTCGTCGTGCGCTCGGTGCAGCCGGTGCTGCAGGATCTCGGCCCGGAAAGCGAGGAGGCAGCGACCACGCTCGGCGCGTCCCGCCTGCTCATCTTCTGGAAGGTGATCCTGCCCGCGCTGACACCCGCGCTGGTGGCAGGATCGTCGCAGGCCTTCATCCGCAGCCTGGGCGAGTTCGGCGCGGTGATCATGATCTCCGGCAACATCCCCTTCCGCACCGAAGTCTCCTCGCTGATGATCTTCGTGCGCATGCAGGAGTTCAACTATCCGGCCGCCGCGGCCATCGCGTCGGTCATTCTCGTGGCCTCGCTCGTGCTGCTGTTCGGATTGCAGTTGCTGCAGGCGCGCGTGCTGCGCTGGCAGCGCCAGCCATGACCCGCCGGCCCCGCCATCCCGATCAGTGGCTCCTCGTCGTCCTGGGAGGCGCCGTCGCGGCGGTGCTCCTGGTGGTGCCGCTCGTGCTGATCTTCACGCAGGCCTTGAGCGGAGGATGGAATCTCCTGCTGGCCAACCTGCAGCAGGACTACATGCGGCACGCGATCATGCTGACATTGCTGGCCGCGGCGGTGTCGGTGCCCGTGAACGTCGTGTTCGGCACCCTGCTCGCCTGGTGCGTGACGCACTTCCGGTTCCCGGGACGCATGCTGCTCGTCAATCTCACCAACATCCCGTACGCCATGTCGCCGGTGGTGGCCGGGCTCTGCTACGTGGTGGTGTACGGCCTCGAGAGCGCCGCCGGCAGCTGGCTGAATGCCCAGGGCGTGCGCGTGATCTTCGCGTGGCCGGGCATCGTGCTGGTCACGATCTTCGTCACCTCGCCTTACGTGGCACGTATCCTGATCCCGCTGATGGAGGCGCAGGGCGTCGATACCGAGGAGGCCGCGCTGACGCTCGGGGCGCGTGGCTGGAATCTCTTCCTGCGCGTCACCCTGCCGAACATCAAGTGGGGCCTGGTCTACGGCGTGGTGCTCACCAATGCGCGAGCCGTCGGCGAGTTCGGCGCCGTGGCTGCGGTGTCCGGCACCATCATGAACCAGACGCTGACGCTGCCGCTGCTGGTCGAGCAACTGAACAACGACTACAAGACCGCCGCTGCCTTTACCGCGGCCTCGCTGCTGGCGCTGATGGCGCTGGTCACGTTGATCCTCAAGACGCTCCTCGAATGGCGGCAGCGCACGCTCGAGTCCCTTGCCGCACGCATTCCGGATGACAATGCCGGCTCGATCATCCGCGACGAAAGGCGACCCGTTGCAGTACCTGCGACCCACGGCACCCGCTGACGCTGCCGCCGGCGATCCCGGCGCGCCGCGGACCGCCCTGCGCGTCGCGCTGTTGTGCGCCGGCTGGTGCACGGCCTGTCGCGAGTTCCTGCCGGTCGCGCAACGGGTGGCGAACGCGCAGCCCGACATCCCCATCGTCTGGCTCGACATCGAGGACGATGCCGGGCTCATCGGCGACTTCGACGTCGAGGATTTCCCGACCCTCGTCATCGCGCGCGGTGACGAGGTCCTGCACCTTGGCGCCACGTTGCCGCACGAAGGCGTCGTGCAGCGGTTGCTCGGCGAGATGCGCGGGCGCACCGAGGCGTTGACCTCGGTGCCGCCGGCGATCCATGAGTTGATGCGCGCGTTGCGCACCATGAGTGTCTAGACTGGCTGTTGCCGCGCGCCGGCGTTACTTCCGCGCCCGCGCCAGCTTGTGCAGCACCGCCACCATCGCATCCACTTCCGCGCAGGTGTTGTAGAAGGCGAGCGATGGCCGCACGGTGGCCTCCAGTCCGAATCGTCGCAGGATCGGCTGGGCGCAGTGATGTCCCGCGCGCACCGCGATGCCTTCGCGGCTCAGCGCCTGTCCGACCTCTTCCGTGGAGTGCCCTGCCAGCACGAATGACAGCACGCTCGCCTTGTGCACGGCGGTGCCGATCGGGCGCAGTCCGGGTACGGTGGCCATGGCGTGCGTGGCGTACACCAGCAGGTCGTGCTCGTAGCGCGCGACGTTCTCGATGCCGATGCGCTCGAGATAGTCGAGCGCGGCGCCCAGGCCCACGGCGTCCGCGATGTTGCCGGTGCCTGCCTCGAAGCGCGCCGGCGGCGCCTGGTACACGGTCTTCTCGAAGGTGACGTCGGCGATCATGTTGCCGCCGCCCTGGTACGGCGGCATGGCCTCGAGCAGCGCGGCCTTGCCGTAGACGACGCCAATGCCGGTGGGCCCGAAGACCTTGTGCCCGGAGAAGACGTAGAAGTCGGCGTCGAGCGCCTGCACGTTCACGCGCAGGTGCGACACGGCCTGCGCACCGTCCACCAGAACCTTGGCGCCCGCGCGATGTGCGAGGTCCACGATCTCGCGCACGGGCGTGACCGTGCCCAGCGCATTGGACACCTGCGTGAGCGCCACGATGCGGGTGCGCGCGTTGAGGAGCTTCTGGTACTCGTCGAGCAACAGGTCGCCGCGGTCGTCGACGGGGATCACGCGGATCTTCGCGCCGGCTTCCGCCGCCACCTGCTGCCACGGCACGATGTTGGCGTGATGCTCGAGTTGCGAGAGGATGATCTCGTCGCCCGCCTGCAACTGCTGGCGGCCGAAGGTCCGGGCCACGAGGTTGACCGCCTCCGTCGCGCCGCGCACGAAGACGATCTCGTCGGGCGAGCTCGCCCCCAGGAAGCGCGCCACCTTCTTGCGCGCGCCCTCGTAGGCATCGGTGGCGCGCGCCGCCAGCTCGTGCGCGGCGCGGTGGATGTTGGAATTCTCGTGCGCATAGAAGTGCGCGAGCCGGTCGATGACTGCCTGCGGCTTCTGTGTGGTCGCCGCATTGTCGAACCAGATGAGCGGCTTGCCGTTCACGCGCTCGGCGAGGATGGGGAAGTCGCGGCGGATCGCGCTCACGTCGAATGCAGGATGCGCCGTGTCGATGCGCGGCAGGCTCGCCGCCTGGCCTCCGCCATCCAGGAAATAGAAGGCCGGCACGCTGCCGGCGGCCGGTGAAGCAAGCGCCGGCGCGGCTGCATCTCCGAGAAGCGGCGCGACGAGCCCGGCGAGATCGTCGTCGCCCGGAATGGGCATGGTCGCAAGCTCCTCGGGCGCGTGCGGTGCGAAGCTCGCTGCGCCGGGTGCGAGCGGCGCATGTGACGCCGCGTCGGTCAGGAAGTAGTACGGCGACGTTGGCGGCGCGATTGCCGGGGGCGCCACGTCCGGCACGGATGGCGGCTGCAGCGGCACCGCGTAGCCCGGCGCACTCGCTCCCTGGACCGATGCCGGCGCAGCGACGGCCGTCACCCCGGGCGGCGCAACGCCTGCGGGCTGCGCGGCAACTGCGGTCGGCTGCGCGCGCTGGAGCGAACGTCCGAATGCGCCGGGCAAGGCCGCGAAGAGCTCGTTCGCCAGCCGCGCGAGGCTCGTCTCGTCGGGCAACCCCGCGGGACCCGGAGCGCCCAGGGTCGCGTCACCCAGTCCCGGTGCGGGTGCGCCCCCGGCACCGCCACCAGGAATGCCGCCGGGCCGCCCCAAGGCATTCGCCCCCTCCGGGGAAGGCGAGCGAAGCTCGCTTCGGGGGAAATTACTGATACGTGTCGGCATAGCTGTGATACTTGCCGACCTCGACGTCGTCCAGCACCGCGAGCGCATCGTCCGTGAGGATCGCGAGTGAGCAGTAGAGCGAGATGAGGTAGGACGCGATGGCGCTGCGGTTGATGCCCATGAAGCGCACCGACAGCCCCGGGCTCTGTTCGCCGGGCAGCCCCGGCTGGAACAGGCCCACGACGCCCTGCCGCTTCTCTCCCACGCGCAGGAGAAGGACGCGTGTCTTGCCGCCTTCCACGCGGACCTTGTCGGACGGCACGAGCGGAATGCCGCGCCAGGTGAGGAACTGCGATCCGAACAGCGACACGGTCGGCGGCGGCACGCCGCGGCGCGTGCACTCGCGGCCGAACGCGGCGATCGCGAGCGGGTGCGTGAGGAAGAACGCAGGCTCCTTCCACACCTTGGTGAGCAGCTCGTCGAGGTCGTCGGGGGTCGGCGCGCCGGTCAATGTCGCGATGCGCTGGCTGTCGGCGACATTGGCGAGCAGGCCGTACTCCGCGTTGTTGATGAGCTCGCTCTCCTGCCGCTCCTTGATCGTCTCGATCGTGAGCCGCAGTTGCTCCTTGATCTGGTCGTGCGGGCTGCTGTACAGGTCGGAGATGCGCGTGTGCACGTCGAGGATCGTGGTGACCGCGCTCAGGAAGTACTCGCGCGGCGTCTCCTCGTAGTCGACGAACGTCTGCGGCAGCTCGGATTCGTCGCGGTCGGAGCACGCCACCTGCACGTCGAGCGGATTGCGCACCTTGTTCAGGCGATAGATGCCCGCCTCGACCGGCTGCCACTGCAGCAGGTGCGTGAGCCACCGCGGGCTGATGGTGGGCAGCTGCGCCACCGTCTTGGTGGCATTGGCGAGCTGGCGGGCCGCGTTGTCGCTCAGCGCGACTTGGGGTTCGTTGGTTTCGGACATCGATGACTCCGGGAGGCTGCGGGAACGTGCGCGTCGCTATCGCCCGTCGAGGCGACGATGGCGCGGTGGGTGATCTTCAGGCGGCTGCGGCGCCGTGGGCGATTTCGTGCTGCGAGGAGGCCTGGGTGACGAGGCTGCCGGGCGGGACGCTTCGCGTGAGCCAGACGTTGCCTCCGATCGTCGCGCCGCGACCGATCGTGATGCGGCCGAGGATCGTGGCACCGGCGTACACCACGACATCGTCCTCGAGGATGGGATGGCGGGGGAGACCTTTCTTGAGCGCGCCGGATTCGTCGGCGGGAAAGTGCTTCGCGCCCAGCGTGACCGCCTGGTACAGGCGCACCCGCTCACCGATGATCGTGGTCTCGCCGATGACCACGCCGGTGCCGTGATCGATGAAGAGGCCCGCGCCGATCTTCGCGCCGGGGTGGATGTCGATGCCGGTTTCCGTGTGGGCGAGCTCCGCCACGATGCGAGCGATCAGCGGCGCCCCCGCATTCGACAGCGCATGTGCGAGACGGTGATGGCTGATCGCCAGCACGCTCGGATAGCACAACAACACTTCGTCGACGCTGTGCGCCGCGGGATCGCCGTGGAAGGCGGCGAGCACGTCGGTGTCGAGCAGGGCGCGAATGGCGGGAAGCTCGTTGGCGTAGGCGCGCACGATCGCCAAGGCTTCGCCGTCGATCCGCGCCGCCTCGATGCCCGTGTGCCTTGCCGTGTGGCGCAACTCCAGGCGCACCTGCTCCAGCAGCGCGGACAATGCGGCGTCGAGCGTGTGCCCGACGAAATAGTCCTCCGTCTGCTGGCGCAGGTCGGAAGGGCCGAGGCGCATCGGGAACAACGCGGCGCGAAGGGCAAGCACGATGTCGTTCAGCGCCTCCTTCGAGGGCAGCTCGCGGCCGCCGGCTTCGAGGTTGCGCTGCTGGCTCTCCCGCCACCGGCGGCGCTGCGCCCGCAGCTCCCCGACGATCCGGTCGAGATCCCAATCGCCGCCGGTGACGGCGGATGTCGCGACGGCGGACAAGGCGCGCCTCCTAGTCCTGAATCCAGGGCAGTCCGGTGTGCCGCCAGCCGCCGCTTCCACCGCGCTGCTGCCGTTCGTCGATGTCTCCCTCGAAGCCCTGCTGGATGTTGAAGACGTGGGTGAAGCCGGCCTTGGTCGCGGCTTCGGCGGCCAGCGCCGAGCGCTTGCCGCTGCGGCAAAGCAGCAGCACGATCGCATCCTTGCCCGTCTTCGCTTCGAGCTCGCGCACGAAACGTGGATTGCGATTGAGCGAAAGGCCCGTTGCCCATGGTACGTGCAGCGTATTGGGTATGTGCCCGACGAATTTCCACTCTTCGGCACTGCGCACGTCGACGATCTGCGCCACGCCGGCGGCGAAGAGCTCCCACGCGCTTTCCGGCGCGATCTCCCCGGCGAACGCGAGGCCCGCATGTCCTGCGCGGGCGCGCGCATCGTCGAGAATCGCCGCGGCCGCGTCGTCCTGCAGCGATGGAAGCGGCCGCGGCAAGCCGGGCGCGATGCGCTCCGCGGTAGGGTGTTGTCCGGCAACTATGCTCACGTGAAGCTCCTCCATCGTTGGCACCTCGCAGAGTAAGGACATCTCTTCGCGCCGGAAACGAACGATTCGGTTCGGGCTTATGCAGATTACGCATATCGAGGGCCCGTGCTTCCGCCATGACGGCAGTGTCGTCACCGAGTCACCCGGTCTGTATGCCGCTGGACTGTCGTTACTGCGTCGGCGCAAGTCGACTTTGATCGATGTGGTCGGCGACGATGCACGGGAACTTGAGCGAGAACTTGAACGAGCACAGCGCGGGATGCATGACCGCGCCCGGCCGCCGCTAAAGGCAAGACTGTGAAGAGCGCGGCCCTGCACGCGATCATCTCTACCAGTCGCGCATATCGTTAGCCGGTTTTATTGGTTCACGTCCGCGGGGCGCGATCCTAAAGTCGAGCGCCACCATCGCTTGGACGGATCCCATGTCACGCCACCTGTACGTCACCCGGTTGCTCGCCGTCGTCGGCTTGGGCGCCGTGATTGCCCTGTCTGCGCCTTCCCGCGCGGAGACCTTTCCCTCGAAGCATATCCAGATCGTCGTGCCGGCTGCACCTGGAGGCAGTCCCGACATCATTGCGCGCATCATCGCGCCCGCGCTTGCCACGCGCCTCGGCCAACCCGTCAACGTCGACAACAAGGCGGGCGGCGCCGGCAACATCGCCTCGCAGCAGGTCGCGCGCGCGGCGGCGGACGGCCATACGCTGCTGCTCGCGAACGACCAGCTCGCGATCAACCAGAGCCTCTTCCCGAGCTTGCCCTTCGATGCGCGCACGAGCTTCGCGCCGGTCGTGCACGCGATCTCCTCGCCGCAGGTCTTCGCGGTGAATGCAAACGTGCCGGTACGCTCGGTGCAGGAATTCCTGCAGAAAGCCAAGGCCGAACCGGACAAACTATCGCTCGCCTCGCCCGCCGTCGGCACCACGGGACAGCTCGGCGTGCTGCTCCTGCAGAACCAGGCGCAGATCAAGGTCAAGCCGGTCGTCTATCGCAGCGCGCAGCCCGCGCTGACCGACGTGCTCGGCGGCCACGCCGACGGCATCATCGTCACGGTCGCCCCGGCGCTGCCGCACATCCGCAGCGGCCAGCTGCGCGCGCTCGCGGTCTCCACGGGAGCGCGCTCCGCCGCACTGCCCGACGTTCCCACCTTCGTCGAACAGGGGCTGCCCGACTTCAAGTTCAGCTCGTGGCAAGGCTTCGTCGCCCCCGCGGGCACACCGCCCGCGGTGATCGAGCGCCTCAACCGCGAGCTCAATGCCGTGCTCGCCGACCCGCAGGTCCGCAAGCAGCTCGCGGACCAGGCCTTCGACATCGGTGGCGGCTCGCCGGCGGCCTTCGCCAGGATCATCGACGACAGCGTCGTGAGCTGGGGCAAGGTCATCCGCGACAACAAGATCCAGCTCGATTGAACGCCTCTCACAGGACCGCGACCATGCCCGTCTCCGCCGCTTCGCGCTACCCCGTCGATCGCCTCTGGTACACCCGCTGCCCCGTGCCCACCGCCTCGGGCATCGCCATCCACCACGGCTGGCTCGATGCCGAGTTCGCCGGCAGCGGCATCGTCGTCTCCTCGCTGCGCGCATCGACCGACCGCAGCGTGCGCGAGTCGCACTTCGATCATCGCCAGACCAATTCCTTTCGCCAGGGCGGCAATGCGCCGCCGATCTGGTCGCGCTCCGAAGGGCAGGACGTGGTCGTGGTGGGTCTCACCTGGCTGCCGCAGTACCAGTCGATCCTCGCGTTGCCCGCGTCAGGCATCCGCACGGTGGCGGACCTTGCGGGCAAGCGTCTCGCGTTGCCGCGACGGGTGGGCGAGAAGATCGACTTCTGGCGCGCCTCCGCGCTGCAGGGTTACCTGCAGGCGCTCGCCACGGTGGGTCTGACGCAGGCGGACGTCGAGCTCGTCGACCTGCCCATCGATCGCCCCTACATCCAGGAGCAGTCCGCGTCGTCGTCGGGCGGGCTCTTCGATGCGAAGCAGACGGCGAGCTCCGCACGCGCCGAGACCTTCGCCCTCATCCGCGGCGAAGTCGATGCGCTCTATCACTACGGCTCGAATGGACCGTACCTGGAGGAGTCGCTCGGCGCGGTCAGCGTGATCGACATCAACCATCATCCGGACCAGCAGGTCGCCATCAACAACGGTACGCCCAACGTGCTGTCGGTGAGCGGCGCGCTGGTGCGCGAGCGTCCCGACGTCGTCGCGCGCTATCTCGCGCAAGTATTGCGCGCGGCCCGCTGGGCGAAGGCGCATCGCGACGAGGCCCGGCGCATCGTCGCGCGCGAAGTGACGGTGGCCGAAGAGTGGGTGCCGCATGCCTTCGACGAGGACCGGCTCTTCGACAATCTCGAGCCCAGCCTGCGCTCCGACCTCGTTGCGGCGCTCACCGTGCGCAAGGACTTCCTGCTGCGCCACGGATTCATCCGCCATGACTTCGAGATCGAGGACTGGATCGAGCCAGGGCCCCTCGCGGCGGCGCACGAACTGTTGCAAGAGAACGACACGCAACTGCTGGTGGCCACGATCTGACCCCTACCGCCGCCGGCTGATCGGCGACCTAGGACGCTCGAGGCCGGGTTTCTAACCGCGCAGGAACTCCGGCACCCGCAACCCCGCCTTCACCCGTGCCTCGAGCGCGGCCTCCGCCGTACGCACCTTGGGCAATGCGGCGATCACCTCGTCGATGCGCTCGAACGGCACCACCACCACGCCGTCCTGGTCCGCGATCAGGACATCGCCCGTGGCCACCGCCACCCCTCCGAGCACGATGGGCAAGCCCACGGTCCCCGGCCCTTCGCGCGCCGGCGAGTTGGGCGTGACGCCCACGCAGAAGCACGGCAGCCCCACGCCGCGGATGCCGGGGATGTCGCGCACGCAGCCGTCGGTGACGAAGCCGATGGCGCCGCCATTGCGCGCCATGCCGAGCACGAGGTCGCCCACGATCGCGCAGCCCGTGTGCGCGCCGCTCGCCGCCACGATCACGTCACCCGGTTGCAGGTGCGGCAGCGTGCCGATCACGGCGAGGTTGTCGGCGGGACCCGCGTTGCACGTCACCGCAGTCCCGCAGAACGCCGACTGTTCGGCGACCACGGGCTTGATGCGGTAATCGAGCGCCCCACCGCCGCCCAGCGCATCCACGATATGCCCGGTGGCGGCCCCCCGGAGCGCGGCCACCTGGTCGGGGCGCGGGCGGCGCAGCGGCGTGCGAACCTGCAACTTCGGCGCATCTTCGATCACGGGCAGTCCCTTCGGAGTTGGCAACGATGCGGCTGCCATGGTATCGATGCGCGATGCGCGCGTCGACCATGCCATGAAGACGGAACCTGTACGGTGACCGTGCGCGACTGGCAACGCGCCGGCTACAGCATCGCGGCGATGCGCGCCCTGGCGCAGCGCGTGTTGCCGAAGCCGATCTTCGACTTCGCCGACGGCGGCGCCGAGGACGAGACTACGCTGCGCCGCAACGAGGAAGCCTTCGCGCAGTGGAGCTTCCTCCCGCGGCCGCTCGCCGGTGCCGCGCACCGCGACCTCTCCACCACACTCTTCGGCGCGCGTTTGGCGCTGCCGGTCGTCATCGGGCCCACGGGCCTCGCCGGACTCTTCTGCGCGGACGGCGAGCGCGCCACTGCGCGCGCCGCGGCGGCGGCGGGCACCGCCTACTGCCTGAGCCACGGCTCCGTGTGCACGCTGGAGGCGCTTGCGGAGCTCGGGACATCACCCCGCTGGATGCAGGTGTTCGTCTACAAGGACCGCGCCTTCACGTGGGAGATGATCGATCGCGCCGGCGCCGCCAAGTACGACGCGCTGGTGCTCACGATCGACAACCAGCTCATGGGCAATCGCGAGCGCGACGTACGCAACCACTTCGGCATCCCGCCGCGCTTCACCGCGGGTCAACTGTTGGCGATGACCCGCCAGTTGCCCTGGCTTTGGAGCATGCGCGGCGCGCTGCGCCGGCTCACGCTCGGCAACTACGTGCGGCCGGGATCCGGGCTCGACTTCGCCTCGCTTGCGGGCAAGCTCGCGTCGCTCCTCGACCCGGCATTGAACTGGGACGACGTGCGCGCGATCCGCGACCGGTGGAAGGGAACGTTCGTGCTCAAAGGCCTGCTCCACCCCGCCGACGCTGTCCAGGCGGCGCGCCTCGGCGTGGACGGGATCGTGGTGTCCAACCACGGTGGGCGTCAGCTCGACGGCGCCATCAGCAGCATCGAGGCGCTTCCCGCCATCGTGCGGGCACTGGAGGAACATCGGGCGGAGCTCGCGCTGTTGCTCGACGGCGGCGTACGGCGCGGCGCGGACGTCGCCAAGGCGCTCGCGCTGGGCGCGCACGCCGTCCTCGTGGGACGGCCGCAGTTGTGGGGACTCGCGGTGGCGGGCGAAGCCGGTGTGGCGCACGTGCTCGAGATCTACCGGCGCGAGCTCGATCGGACGATGGGGCTCATCGGCGCCAGCACTCTCGCGCAGATCGACCGGTCGATGCTTTCGCGCGGCGGGCGCAATTGATCGCGCTCGCCAGGCGGCTCTCACCGCTCGCCGGACTCGCCTTCGCGCTACGCTCCGGTGCGCATGCGCCCTTCGGAACTGCCCGACGGCTTCAGGCGGCGTCCCATGCCGCCACGAATGCCTTCCAGTGCGGCGCCTCCGACGCCGCGAGCTTCTCGCGCACGAAGTCGATCTCGCGCGCGTACTCTCCGGCGGTGAGCTCGCCGCGCAGCAGGCGGAAACGCTGGTAGAGGAGCAGTGTGTTGACGACGTCGGTCTCGCAGTAGTTGCGCACCTCGCGCACGTCGCCGCGCGCCACCGCCGCGCCTACTTCCGCCCCGCTCATCCCGAGCTTGCCGGGGAAGCCACACAGCCGCGCCATCGCATCGAGCGGCGCATTGGCGCGCGGCTGGTACATCGCGAGCACGTCCATCAAGTCGAGGTGCCGCGTGTGGAAGCGTGCGAGATAGTTGTTGAACTTGAATTCGCGGTCCTGGTCGCCCCAGTCCCAGTATTTTTCCGCCGGCACGCCGAGGATCATCGCGCGCTGCTGCAGCACCGGCAGGTCGAAGCCGCCGCCGTTCCACGACACGAGCTGCGGGGTGAACTTGTCGATGCCGTCGAAGAAGCGGCGGATGAGCACCGCCTCGGGATCGTCGGGCTCGCCGATCGACCACACGCGAAGGTCGCTGCCGGTGTGGAGCGCGCAGGCGATGGCCACCACGCGCTGCAGGTAGTGCGGGGCGAAGTCGCTGCCCGACGTGCTGCGGCGCTTCTGCGCGAACCATTCGGCCACCCCCGCATCCTCGAGGTCCGCCGGCAATTCGCTCACGCGCCGGATGCCGGCGACGTCGGGGACCGTCTCGATGTCGAAGGCGAGGATCGGGGTCAAGCGCTGCCTCTAGACGCGCACGCGGCGCTGCTCACGCATACACGCCGGTGGACAGATACCGGTCGCCGCGGTCGCACACCACGAACGCGATCGTCGCCCCGCTCACCTCGCGCGCGATGCGCAGCGCTACCGCGCAGGCACCGCCCGACGACACGCCGCCGAAGATGCCTTCCTCGCGCGCGAGCCGGCGCATGGTGTCCTCCGCTTCCTGCTGCCCTACCGATTCCTCGCGATCCACGCGGCTCGCATCGAAGATCTTCGGCAGGTACGCCTCGGGCCACTTGCGGATGCCCGGGATCGAGGCGCCTTCGGCAGGCTGCGCCCCCACGATCACGATGCCCGGATTCTTCTCCTTCAGGAAGCGCGACGTCCCCATGATGGTGCCGGTGGTGCCCATCGCCGACACGAAGTGCGTGATGCGTCCCTGCGTGTCGCGCCAGAGCTCGGGGCCGGTGGTGCGGTAGTGCGCGAGTGGATTATCGGGATTGGCGAACTGGTCGAGGATGATGCCCTTGCCCTCTCCACGCATCGTCTCCGCGAGATCGCGCGCGCCCTCCATCCCCTGCTCCTTGGTGACGAGGATGAGCTCCGCGCCGAAGGCGGTCATCGACTGCCGCCGCTCCATCGAAAGGTTGTCCGGCATGATGAGGATCATGCGGTAGCCCTTCATCGCGGCCACCATCGCGAGCGCGATGCCGGTGTTGCCCGACGTGGCCTCGATGAGCGTGTCGCCGGGCTTGATGTCGCCGCGCCTTTCCGCCTCCACGATCATCGACAAGGCCGGACGGTCCTTGACCGAGCCCGCGGGATTGTTGCCCTCGAGCTTGGCGAGGATCACGTTGTCGCGCCCCTGTCCCATGCGCTGCAGCCGCACGAGCGGGGTATTGCCGATGGTGGATTCGAGCGTGGGGTACATCGGGGCACAGGATCGATGAGGTCCCGGCCATTGTAGCGCCCACGCCCGCCACCGCTTTCCGGCCCCGCGCGCGAGCCCGCCGCGGAGCGGGACGCGACGCCGCCCCTACTTCGCTGGCCGCACCTCGCCCTTGGTCGATGCCGGCCCCGCCCGCGGATCGGCCTTGCCCCCCGGTGCGGCCGGCCCTGCTCCGACAGCGGCCACCTTGGCCGGCGCCGCACCCGCCGGTCCCACCGTGATGTCGGCGCGCATCTTCTCCAGCCGCTTGGCCCCGATGCCCTTCACGTTCCGCAGGTCGTCGACCGTCTTGAACGCGCCGTTCTGCTTGCGGTAGTCGACGATCGCCTGGGCCTTGGCGGGCCCGATGCCCGGCAGGGCATCGAGCTCCTCCTTGGTGGCGGTATTGATGTTGACGGCAGCGAACGCGTTGCCGGCCAGGAATGCCACGAGCGCGAGCGCCCACGAGAGCTTCTTCATGACGACCTCCGTAGTGTGAGGATGCTACGCCGCCAGGTGCGGCGTACCCGTCACGCTACGGCGGTGCGTGCCTCCCCGGCCATCATCCATTCGACGTACGCGGCCACCCCCTCGTCGACGCTGCGCATCGGCGCCTTGTACCCCGCGGCACGCAGCGCGGTGAGATCCGCCTGCGTGAAGCTCTGGTACTTGCCCACGAGCGCCGGTGGAAATTCGCCGTACTCGATCGTGCGCGCCCGCACGAGCTCCACGAGCGAGGCCGGCGCCTCGCCTGCCGCCTTGCGGCACGCATTGATCACGGCCACGGCGACCTCGTTGAACGTCTGCGCGCGCCCGGTGCCGAGGTTGTAGATGCCCGAGCGATCCCTGCCGCCGAGGAAGTCCAGGTTCACCGCCACCACGTCGTCGACCGCCACGAAGTCGCGCCGCTGCTCGCCCGCCTCGTAACCGCCCGAGCCGGTGAACAGGTTCACGCGCCCCTTCTGGCGATACTGGTGGAAGAAGTGATACGCGACCGAGGCCATGCGGCCCTTGTGCGCCTCGCGCGGCCCATACACGTTGAAGTAGCGGAAGCCCGCGATGGGCGCGGTGCGCTCGGGCAGCACGCGGCGCACGTGCTGGTCGAAGAGGAACTTGGAGTACCCGTACACGTTGAGCGGCGCCTCGTGCTCGCGCTTCTCCACGAACGTGGTCCCGCCGCCGTACACCGACGCGCTCGAGGCGTAGATGAAGGGGATGTCGTTGTTCTGGCAGTGCTCGAGGAGGCCCATCGAGTACCGGTAGTTGTTGCGCATCATGTAGCGGCCGTCGGTCTCCATGGTGTCGGAGCACGCGCCCTGGTGGAACACCGCCGCGATGTCGTCCTCGAAGTCGCCCACCGCGAGGCGCTCGAGGAACTCTTCCTTGTCGAGATACTCCGCGAAGTCGCAATCGACGAGGTTGCGGAATTTGTCCGCATGCGCGAGGTTGTCGACGGCGATGATGTCCGTCTCGCCGCGGGCATTCAAGCCGCGCACGAGATTGGAGCCCACGAATCCGGCCGCGCCGGTCACCACGATGTACACGGATGCTCCTTCGCTACAGGTCGAGGTCCACGCTCGCGAGCTCGCTCGTGACGAACGGCACGCGCGGCGCCACCGCGCACAGAAGCTCGTAGCCTACCGTGGATGCCGCCGCGGCGACATCGTCCACGGGCAGGCCCTCGCCCCACAGCACGACCGGGCTGCCCACCGCCGCCTCGGGCACGTGGGTCAGGTCCACGGTCAGCATATCCATCGACGGCCGTCCGGCCATGGGCACCTTCTTCCCGCACACGAGCACCGGTGCGCCATTGCCCGCGTGACGCGGATAGCCGTCGGCATAGCCGCAGGCGATCACGCCCACGCGATGCGCGCGCGGCGCGACATAGCTGCCGCCGTAGCCCACGCACTCGTTGGCCGCGAGCTCCTGGATCCCGATGAGCGCGCTGCGCAACGTCATCACCGGACGCAGCCCCAGCACTTCCGCGCTGTCGTAGGGCAGCGGCGAGGCGCCGTACAGCATGATGCCGGGCCGCACGATGTCGCCGCCCACCTCCGGAAAGCGGAGCACGCCCGCGGAATTGGCAAGCGATCGCGGATACGGCAGGCCCCGGCACGCACGCTCGAACACGGCGAGCGATTCGGCGAGGCCGTCGTCCTCGTCGGCGCGCGCGAAATGCATCATGATCCGCAAGGCCGCCACCGAAGGCGCCGACGCGAGCCGGCGGCACACATCGGCCACCCGGTCGGGGCGGAAGCCCAGCCGGTTCATTCCCACGTTGACCTTCACGAACACTTCGAGCGGGCGCTCGAGCACGGCCATCTCGAGCATGCGCAGCTGCTCTTCGTCGTGCACCGTGGTGGCAAGCCGGCGCTGCGCGAACTCGGGCAATTCGCTCGCGGCGAAGAACCCCTCGATCATGAGGATGCGGCGCGAGTAGCGCTGCTCGCGCAGCAGGTAGGCCATGTCGGGCTCGACGAGCGCCAACCCGTCGGCATCCTCGAGCGCGGGCAGCACGCGCAGAAGTCCGTGGCCATAGGCATTGGCCTTGACGACCGCCAGCACCTGGGTCCCGGGCGCACGCTCCCGCACGCAGGCGAGGTTGCTCCGCAGCGCGGCGAGGTTCACCTGGGCATAGAGGGGTCGGGCCATGCGGGTGTGCGGGGGACGTGGAAGGAGCGGCTTCGAAGCCCGCACGACCAGCGGGGACTTCACGCAATCATGGTATAAAGCCCGGGCCGCGCGACGCACTCATTATAACCAGCGATCCCCCGCATCACGGGCGGCGCGCGCAGAAGGAAGCGAAAGCCGCGCGTGGTGAAGATATCGAGGATATGAAGCCCGGCTTTTACACCATCATGGGGGCGCAGTTCTTTTCGTCCCTGGCGGACAACGCGCTCCTGATCGCGGCCATCGCGCTCCTGCAGCAGGCCAGCCAGCCGGCCTGGATGGTGCCGGCATTGAAGCAGTGCTTCGTGGTGTCGTACGTCGTGCTCGCGCCGCTCGTGGGGGCGTTCGCCGACTCGATGCCGAAGGGCCGCGTCATGCTCATCACCAATGCCATCAAGGTGGTGGGCTGCCTCCTCATGCTGTTCACGCTGCATCCGCTCGCCGCCTATGCGGTGGTGGGCTTCGGCGCAGCTGCCTACTCGCCTGCCAAGTACGGCATCCTGACCGAGCTGCTGCCCGCGAAGCAGCTCGTCGCCGCCAATGGCTGGATCGAGGGCACCACGGTGGGGTCGATCGTACTGGGCGTGCTGCTCGGTGGCGCGCTCATCAGCACCAAGGTGTCGGCCACGCTCCTGGGCTTCGACGTGCCGATGATCGACACCGGCATCAACAGCGCACCGGAAGCCGCCATCGCCGTGATCGCCTGCATCTACGTGATCGCCGCGATCTTCAACTGGTTCATCCCGGACACGGGCGTGGACCATCGCCAGCCCAGCAAGAATCCGTTCTACCTCATCCGCGAATTCGCGCACTGCGTGTCGCTCCTGTGGCGCGACAAGCTGGGGCAGATCTCGCTCGCCACCACCACGCTCTTCTGGGCGGCCGGCGCCACGCTCCAGTTCATCGTGCTCTCGTGGGCGCAGGTGGCACTGGGCTACAGCCTCGCGCAAGCCTCGATCATGCAGGGCGTGGTGGCAGTGGGCATCGCCATCGGCGCGGTGCTGGCCGCACGCTACGTCACGCTGCGCAATGCGGTGCTGGTGCTGCCCATCGGCGTGTCGATGGGCCTCGTGGTGGTCACCATGGTGTTCGCACACTCCGTTCCCGTGGCGGCAATGCTCATGGTCCTCATCGGCGCCTGCGCGGGGTTCTTCGTGGTGCCGATGAACGCGCTGCTCCAGCATCGCGGGCACGTGCTCATGGGCGCCGGCCACTCGATCGCGGTGCAGAACTTCAACGAGAACCTCGGCATCCTCGTGATGCTCGGGGTGTACGCCTACCTCACCTATGCGGGCGTGACGATCAACGGCACGATCGTGCTCTTCGGCCTCTTCATGTCGGGCGCGATGCTGCTCGTGCTGTGGCGCTTCCTGCACAACCAGTCGAAGGGCGACTCGCTGCGCCTCATCGCCGAGGAAGGCGACGGCCGGCACTAACCCAAAACGCTGCGTGCCGCGCACGCACGGCCGCCGTCAGAGCACGACCGGCCTGTCCGACAGCTCGTTCGAGGCGGCGCCGACACGCGGCGAGTGCGCGGCGAGGTGATCGCCCACCGCCGCGATGCCGGCGAGCGCGGCATCGACATGGCGGTTCGCGGCGAACGACGCCTCCATCGTCTGGCAGATCGACTCCCAGCCGTCGGGACCCACCTTGGCGTGGATGCCACGGTCGGCGACGATCTCGACGTCGTGGTCGGCCAGCAGGATGTAGATCAGCACGCCGTCGTTGTGCTCGGTGTCCCACACGCGCAGCGCGCCGAACACCTCGAGCGCGCGCTCGCGCGGGGAGAGTCCGGCCCACACGCGCACGAGCGGCAGCGAGGCCTCGAGGGCAAAGCAGATCTGCCCGTCGTGGCGCTTCTCGCATTCCGCGATGGCACGCTCGATGCGTCCGAGCGCTTCCGGGGGATAGGCGCGATGCACGTGCGCGCGATCGGTGACGAAATGCCGCCACAAACGGCCACCGAGCGAAGGAGGAGCGCGCTGCGTCATGTCACCAGCTGCCCGATGCGCCGCCGCCGCCGAACCCGCCGCCACCGCCGGAGAAGCCCCCGCCACCGCCGCCCCCCCAGCCACCCCCGCCGCCGCCGCTGGGCGGAACCCACACGCCACCGCCGCGGCGCGTGAATCCCGAGCCCCCGCCCGAAGTGAAGAGCAGGACCACGAGCGCGACGATCGCCGCCGCGATGCCGAGCAGCACCGAGCCCAGGATGAGCCACGTCCCCACGCCGGCCAGGCCCGAGCTCAGCATCGTCCCCCTGACCGAGCCGAAGATGCGGCGCAGGCCCCCGCCGACCACGGGAACGATCACGAACGCGAGGATCAGCAGCATCTCGATCGGGATGTCGCTCGCGCGCGTCGCGCCGCCGCTTCTTGAAGACGGCGGCGGCGCCACGGCCGAGGTGGGGTCCTTGTCCACCGTGGCGATGATCGCGTCCACGCCGGCGTCGACTCCCTTGTCGAACTGGTTCTGCCGGAAGAACGGCGCGATCACCTCGCCGATGATCCGCCGCGACGCGGCATCGGTCAGCGTGCCTTCGAGGCCATAGCCCACCTCGATGCGGAGCTTGCGGTCGTTCTTGGCCACGATCAGCAGCGCGCCGTTGTCGTGGCCCTTGCGCCCGATCTTCCACGCATCCGCCACGCGGATGCCGTAGGCCTCGATCGACTCCGGTTGCGTGGTCGGCACGAGGAGCACCACGAGCTGGTTGCCCGACTTCTGCTCCCACGCCGCGAGCTTGGCAACGAGCGCCTGCGTCGCGGTGGGCGGCAGCGTCTGCGTGAGGTCGGTGACCCGGTCGCGCAGCGGCGGGATCGGCATCAACCCATCGCTGCCCGCCTCCCACGCATGCGCGAAAGCGCACGCCAGCCACAGGAAGACGAACGCGACCCCGCGCGCCATCCATGCGTGATGGCGTGCCACGTGCGCGACATCGCGCGTCCTCGTCATGGACCGGGTCTCCGCGCGGACAGGCACGCTTCCGGGCGCGCCCGTGCGCAGGCTGGTCAGGACAGGCCCGGCGCCGGCAGGAGGCCCGACGTCTTGGCGGGCGCTGGCGGCGGAACCGCGGGTGCCGGCGGCGCCTTGCCGAAATCGACGGCGGGCGGCTGCGCGATCGCAGCCTCGTTCTCGACGGTGAAGTTGGGCTTCACGTCCATCTTGAAGAGCATCGCCGTGAGGTTGGTCGGGAACGAGCGCACCGTCGTGTTGTACTGCTGCACGGTGTCGATGTAACGCTTGCGCGCCACCGTGATGCGGTTCTCCGTGCCTTCGAGCTGCGACTGCAGGTCGCGGAAAGCGCCGTCGGCCTTGAGGTTGGGATAGTTCTCCGCCACCACGAGCAGGCGCGAGAGCGCGCTCGTGAGCTCCCCCTGCGCGGCCTGGAACTTGGCGAAGGCGGCGGGATCGTTCACCAGCTCGGGCGTGACCTGTATCGCGCCCACCTTGGCGCGCGCGTTGGTCACGGAAGTGAGCACGTCGGCCTCGTGCGAGGCGTAGCCCTTGACCGTGTTCACGAGGTTGGGCACGAGGTCCGCGCGCCGCTGGTACTGGTTGATCACTTCCGACCACGCACCCTTGATGCCTTCGTCCTGGCGCTGCAGGTCGTTGTAGCCGCAGCCGGCGAGCGAAAGCGTGGCGATGGCGGCGAACAGCACAGCGAGCATTCTCGACATGGAACCTCCCTTGCACGAAGCGCGCGGTCCAAGAGGGCCCGCGACGCGAAATATGGTTGGGGTGGCGCGGCGTTGCAAGCCCTGCGGCCTTCCGATGCGACGAACCGCGATCATGGGGTCGCGGCACCCGCGTTTTGCTCGATGACTGCACGGGCGAAGACCAGGTCTTCCCACGCCTTGGCCTTGTCGGGCAGCGTGCGCAGCAGATAGGCCGGATGATAGGTCACCACGAGGGGCAGGCCGCGATAGCGATGAATCCGGCCGCGCAGGCTTGCCACGCTCGCATCGGTCCCGAGGAGGAGCGACGCGGCGGTCTTGCCCAGCGCCACCACGAGCCTGGGCTGGAGGAGCTCGATCTGCCGCGCGAGATACGGGCTGCAGGCGGCGGCCTCCATAGGCTCGGGCGTGCGATTGTTGGGCGGCCGGCACTTGAGCACGTTGGCGATGTACACCTGCCGCGTGCGCGCAAGGCCGAGCGAGGCCAGCATGTTGTCGAGGAGGCGCCCCGCCTGTCCCACGAAGGGCTCGCCGCGGGCGTCCTCCTCCGCGCCCGGCGCCTCCCCCACGAAGAGCCAGTCCGCGTCCGGATCGCCCACGCCGGGGACGACGTTGTGGCGCCTCGCGCAGAGCTTGCACGCGGTGCAGCCGGCGATGTCGCCGGGCAGGTCGGCCCAGGAAAGCGCGGCGATGCGCGCGCGACGCGCTTCGGCGGCGTCGGTGTCCGGGGTCACGGCAGCGGGCGCGGGTGCGACACGCACGGGTGCGACAGGCACAGACGGGGGTGCGCCAGACACACGTGCGGGTACGACGGGTGCCGGTGCGACAGGCGGGGGTGCGACGGGCTGCGCCGCCGGTGCCGCCGACGGTGCATCCGCGGCGTCTGGCGGGCATGTGGATGCCGGCGGCCGCCGCAGCACCCACCGAGGCGCAAGACGCAGCTCCGCGAGGATCTCGTCGCGACTCGCGGTCATGGCACCACGCTCGGCGCGGACGTGCGGCGGACGCGTTCGTGATCGGGGCGCCGCGCAGCACTCACGTCAGTTCCTTGCGCATCACGAGTGCGTCCTCGCGCCTGCCGTCGGCACCGGCCGGGTAGTAGCCCGCCCGGCGCGCGATGCGCATGAATCCCGCGCCCTCGTACAGCGCGATGGCGGGCGCATTGCTCACGCGCACCTCGAGGAAGGCCTGCGCCGCGCCCATCCGCAAGGCGTCGTCCAGGAAGCGTGAGACGAGCTCGCGACCGAGTCCCGCGCGGCGCGCATCGGGCACCACCGACACGTCGAGGATCTGCGCTTCGCCGGGGGCCAGCATCATCACGCCAAAGGCCACGATGCGGCCGTCGCGCTCCGCCACCTGCGCGGCGTAGCCGGCGGCGAGCGCATCGCGGAAGTTGCCGGCGGTCCACGGCGCCGCATGGACCTGCGCCTCCAGCGCGGCGACATACACGACATCGGACGCGCGCATCGGCCGCCATTCCACGCGCGCGCTCGCCGGAGGCTTCAGCAGCGACGCCATGTCACGGCATCCGCTGGCCGGCATTGCGCTCGGCGGTGGTGAGGGCGACGCGATGGCGCACGTACAGCGGCCATGCCTCCGCCGCATCCACGGTGTCGCCGCGTGCCACCCGCGCCTGGGCGAGCTCGGCGATCGCGCGGGCCTGCGGACGCACGCCTGCATCGACCTCGCGAAGCCCGAGGCGGACGGCCAGGTCCGGGTAGGCGGCAAAGCCATCGCCCGCACCGAGCCACGCCGACGCTGCCGGCGGCACCTCCACCGCGGAAGGCGCGACGACCGCCGCGGGCAGCACGGCATCCCACCCGCCGTCGCGCCGGCGGTAACCCGCCACGTAGACCTCGCGCATGCGCGCGTCGAGGCACGCCAGCACCTGCTCGTGGCCGTGCGTGCACCACGCGGTGTGCGCGATCGCTTCGAGCGTTGCCACCGGCACCAGCCGCAGGTTTGCGCCGAGGCCCAGCCCCTGCGCCACGCCACAGGCCACGCGCACGCCGGTGAAGGCGCCCGGCCCGGCCCCGAAGGCGATGGCATCGAGATCCGCGAGTGCGATCCCTGCCTGCGCGAGCAGCGCATCCACCACCGGCAGGAGGCGCGACGAATGCGCGTGACCCGCCTGCTCGTCGTGCTCGAGCACGCGCGTGCCCTCCAGCACGGCAACCGAAAGCCATGGCGTGGACGTGTCGAAGGCCAGTATCCTCACGCCAGCGATTTTACCGGACCCCCTCGCCGCCGGACGCGGCCGCGCCGCTCGGTACAATGACGGGCTCACCCAGGTGCCGTGCCCACCGAGGCGCGCGCCGTATCGCACCATGTCGTCCCCCGCCCCGTCTCCTTCCGCGCCCCCCACGCTGGTCATCGAGTCCCTCGACCAGGAAGGACGCGGCGTCGCGCACCACGACGGCAAGGTCACCTTCGTGGAGGGCGCGCTGCCCGGCGAGATCGTGACCGCGCAGATCGTGCGCGAGCGGCCGTCGTTCGCCAACGCGCGCACCGAGCGCGTGCGCAAGGCCAGCGCCTCGCGCGTCACGCCACGCTGTCCGCACTTCGGCGTGTGCGGCGGCTGCACGCTGCAGCATGCGCATCCTTCGCTGCAGATCGCCGCCAAGCAGCGCTCGCTCGAGGATGCGCTCGCGCGCATCGGCCGCGTGCGTGCAGAGGTGATCCTGCCGCCGATCGAAGGTCCGGCATGGGGCTATCGCTATCGCGCGCGGCTGTCGGTGCGCCACGTCGTCAAGAAAGGCGGCGTGCTCGTGGGCTTCCACGAGCGCAAGTCGAGCTACGTGGCGGACATGAGCGAATGCCACGTGGTGCCACGCAAGCTGTCGGATCTCCTGCCGCAGCTGCGCGCGCTCGTGGGGGCGATGTCGGTACGCGACCGGCTGCCGCAGATCGAGGTGGCGATCGGGGAGCATGTGGAAGAACACGCAGGCGAGCCCGGAGGGGAACACGCTGACGGCCTCGTGTACGCGCTGGTACTGCGCATCCTGGCCCCGCTCACGCCCGACGATCGCGAGCTCCTCGCACGCTTTGCCGCCGACCACGGCGTGGAGTTCTGGACGCAGACCGGCGGCCCCGCCACCGTGGCACCGCTCTTCCCCGGCTCCACGCCGCTTGCCTACAGGCTGCCCGAGTTCGGCATCACGATGCCATTCGGCCCCATCGAGTTCACGCAGGTGAACTACGCGATCAATCGCGTGCTGGTGCGGCGCGCGGTGCATCTGCTCGCTCCGCAGCCCGGCGAGCGCGTCGGAGATTTCTTCTGTGGCCTCGGCAACTTCACGCTGCCGCTGGCGCGCTCGGGCGCTCACGTCGTGGGCGTTGAAGGCAGCGCGGCGCTCGTGCAGCGCGCGCAGGAGAATGCGGCGCGCAACGGCCTTGCAGCGAACACGCGCTTCGTGGCGGCCAACCTCTTCGAGCCCGAGGCGCCATCGCTGGCCGCGCTCGGGCGGCTCGACCGGGTGCTCATCGATCCGCCCCGCGAAGGCGCCATCGAGCTGGTGAAGGCGCTGCCGCGCCAGGACTCACCGCAAGGACTGCGGCGCATCGTGTACGTGAGCTGCGCGCCGGGAACGCTCGCGCGCGATGCCTCCGTGCTCGTCCACGAGCGCGGCTACCGGCTGGCGGCGACAGGGGTGGTCAACATGTTCCCGCACACCGCGCACGTGGAGTCGATCGCGGTGTTCGAGTAGGCGTCGCCTTCGGCGAGGCCGGAAACAAGACGGGGCGCCTTCCGGCGCCCCGCTTCGCTGGAATCCCGCTGACCGCGCGTGTCAGTCGCGCTGGCCCGAGAAGACCATCAGGATGTGGAGCAGGCTCACGAACAGGTTGTAGATGTTGAGGTACAGGCCCATCGTGGCCATGATGTAGTTCGTCTCGCCCCCGTGCACGATCCGCGACACGTCGTACAGGATGTACGCCGAGAAGATCAGCACGGCGATCGCCGACAGCGCCACCGAGGCTCCGGGGATCTGGAAGAACAGGTTCGCGATCATCGCCACGATGAGGAGGATCAAGCCCACGAACAGGAACTTGCCCATGAAGGAGAAGTCCTTTTTCGTGACCGTCGCCACCGTGGCGAGCGAGAAGAAGATCACGGACGTCATGGCACCGGCCAGGCCGATCAGCTGTCCGCCATTGCGCAGGCCGAGCGCCACCGTGAGGATCGGCGTGAGCGCGAGCCCCGCGATGAACGTGAAGCCGAAGAGCGCCACCACACCCCAGCTGCTGTTGCGCAGGGCGGTGACCACGAACAGCGAGCCGATCATGAGGCCGAACATCAACAGCGGCGCCATGATGGGCGACGCCTTGAAGAAGGCGAAGAAGTTGAGCTGCATTCCCACGAAAGCACCGGCGATCGTGGGCAGCATGGTGAGCGCCAACAGCCAGTAGGTGTTGCGCAGGACGGTGTTCTGCGAGATCGGCAGCGGGACGGATCCGGCCGCCGCCCCGCCCCGCGTGGCCGGCTCCGGCAGCGGTGACAGTTGCGACTGGCGACCCGGCATGACCGGTTCGAACTTGCGATCCATAGTGCCTCCAAAGCGGCCCGACGCGGGCCTTCGATGTGGTAAGACTACCAGAAAACCTAGGGGTTCCAGGAGTTCCCCTGCTCCTCTGCGGGGGTCGGGCACCTGCTAAGATGCCGCCGCCCCTGCGGCAATCAAGTATGCACGCTGCAGGGGAAAGGCGTAAGGAGGTGTGGCCGAGTGGTTTAAGGCACCGGTCTTGAAAACCGGCGAAGGGGCAACCCTTCCGTGAGTTCGAATCTCACCGCCTCCGCCAGATGTACCCAAAGTCCTCCAAGTGGTATCCGCTAGTTCGGGATCACGGTGATCTGTCTCGCATTGAATGTCGCATTGCCGGTACCGGACAATTTGTACACGGCGCCGAAGTTCACGGTGAGGCCAGGGGTCAGACCGGAGATCAGCACCGTCACACTCGCCCGGACTGGATTGTTGCCCGTCACGCGAAGTGAATTCGTATCCAGGGCGACGCTGCCGTCCAGGCTGACTGACATGTAGGCGGTGCTGTTGCCTAAGAGGAAGCCGGCGCTCAACTCGCCCGTCAGAATCACGAGCACCTTTCCCGAGGGCGGGATGACTGCGTTGACCGATGGACCTCCGGGCAGCGTGACGTAGACCGACGAACCCGTAGAAACACTTCCGGTCGCAACGCCCTCGACCGCGACGGACGCCGCGCCCGGACCGGTAGGGCCTGTGGGTCCCGTCGCCCCGGTGATGCCGGTTGCGCCCGTCGCACCGGTGGCGCCGATCCCCGTAGCGCCCGTGGGGCCCGTTGCACCCGTCGCGCCCACAGGTCCTGTGGCGCCCGGCGCGCCGGTGGTACCGATCCCGGTCGCGCCCGTGGCCCCCGTCGCGCCGGTAGCGCCCGCGGTTCCTGTCGCCCCCGTGCTGCCCGTGGCGCCGATCGCGCCCGTGGATCCTGTCGCACCAGTCATGCCCGTGGCCCCGGTTGGACCCGTGGCGCCTGCGGCACCCGTCACGCCAATGGCACCGGTGGCACCCACTGCGCCCGTCGGACCGACGGGACCTTGCGCTCCGGTCGCGCCGGTTTCGCCCGTGGCTCCTGTCGGTCCCGTGACACCTGCGGCACCGGTTCCACCTGTGGCGCCGGTCGCGCCCACCAGCGACACGCCCGTCGGCGGCCATACTCCACCCGCCTTCG